>NZ_JBSSBG010000004.1:0-201556 GCF_054968445.1 Polaribacter sp. M10 | reverse complement strand
CGAAAAAGTTTAAGATTCTTAATCAAATTTGCAACTCATTAAATATATAGATCAACAATTCAGTGAAAACCCCTAAACAGTCCCCCATTTTAAACTGAAAAAAACGATACCTATACAAATTAGATCTTGCACCCCTAAAATCATCAAAACAGAAACCAAAGACAAGCAATTGTTTTTAGTTTCTGTTTTTTTATTTAAACAACGTGTTTGGAGTTTGCCTTTTTTATAGTGTAATGAAATAGCCCCAAAAAAGCTTTGTTTTTTGGGGCTATTTATAACCTACAACGTATTGTAATCTTCGGGGGAATAGTTGTTTTTGGGGGAATTACTGCTCATTGGGGGAGTATGAGTTTTAGAACAAATCAATTAACCTACTTATTAATCTTGCCAAATAATTTAAAAATAATATGAATGTGAAAAAAAATAAGAATCGGATTCCATAATCTATACACGATTTTAAATGATCTACAATTAACAAATACTCTAAAGTTTTAAAGACGATAAATGAAGAAATACTAAATATAAATATTTCTTGAATGATGTTTTTTAACATGGTTGGGGGCTTATTAAATTACTAATCTTTAGAACTGCAAAGTTTTACTTAACCTTCTATCTATAAGACACAAAAATTTAAGAAAAGTCACCCATAAAAAAACCTTCTAAATCTACAAGTAAAGATTTAGAAGGTTGCCTAATGTATTTGTTTAGAAGTGTATTATCCTCTTTTTGATCTTTTATTGTTGTTCTCTAACTTTTTATTTTTTGCATTTGTTTTTCTTGTTGTTGTTTTACCTTTTGCATTTTTCGTTTTTCTAGCAGTATCCACTTTTCTTTGGGTTCTACTAGTGTTCGCATTTGATCTTTGCGTACGCTCTGTATTTTTGTTAGAATACCTGTTGTTTTTTGTTGAAGTAGCCCTTTTATCTACATTATTTTTTCTGTAGGTAGTATTGCTTTTTCTTCTAATATTATCATTTTTTCTAACAGTAGCAGCAGGTTTTCTTCGCTTAATAATGCGACTTCTTTTCCCAATTTTAGCATTTGGTCTTGCTCTATAGTAATAAAAGTTTCGATCTTCTCTTATTTGTATATAATTGCTTCTAAAATCTCTATGATTAAAAAAGTTGTGGTGGTAACTAAATACATCACCAAAATTAATGCTAAAACGAATGCCATTGTCGTAATAATAATCTCTTACTTGGCCATCAAAAATCGGATTTCCCCAACGATCGTAATCTACTCTTAGTTGTCCAACTCTAGTTATACGATTTCTAAAATACCTCATGTAAACATTACCAATTCTGCTTACATTTCCTCTAATATCGTAACTTAAAGTGGTATTGTTAATTCTTCTAATACGTCCTCTAAAATCTCTATCAATTCTAATTTGCCTGTTGTTACCATACGTATCAAAATCAAAATCACCGTTGGTAAATACAAAAAATTCGATTCCATTTTCAAAAAAATTAACAGCATTGTTGTAAGAGTAATCTACCCTGTAATTTAAATTTTCATCGCCATTTTTGGCTTCAACTGTAGAAACCATCATGAACATTCCTAATAATATAAGTACACCTTTTTTCATAATATGTGGTTTAAAGGGTTTTGCCTACTCTTTATGCTTTTCGGCTTTCGCATTTGTTGATGTAATTTCAAAAGGTGTGCCAAAAATTTAAAGTAATGCAAATGATTTGTTTCTTTGGATGTGAAAAATATTGATAATCAGTATTTTAAATTTAAGTATATTTTTTTATGGAAAGTGAATTCTAAAAGTAATTTTTTTTATAATTTACGACTTAGATTCAAAATGATACTGCATGATAGCTGCCATTGCCCAAAATTTACAAAGAGGGGTAAAATTATTAACTACTATTTCTGATGATGCTTATGCAAATAATTCCATACCTCCATATTTTTCGAGTATTGGTTGCCATATGCGTCATATTTTAGATGTGTTTACTTGTGTGTTAACAGGTTTTCCAGATCGAAAAATAGACCTTACCCTGCGTGAAAGAAACGAAACCATCGAAATAAAAACGGCAAGCGGAATTGCTTATTTCGAATCCGTATTAAAACAAATTCAATCTTTAACCCAAGAAGATTTAAAAACAGAAATTCAAGTTACAGACGATTTAGGTTTGGGTAAAGTTACAGCTACTTCTACTTTAGGGGCAGTATTAATACAAGCGCAAAGCCATGCCATACATCATTATGCAAGTGTGGGAGTTATTATTCATCAATTGGGCATTCAGTGGCCAGATCCCGATTTTGGATTTAATCCTACTACACCCAAAAAATCGTGAAACAAGAGTTTTAGAAAATATTAACACGAATAATTTAGCAGTTGGCATTTGTTTTGTAAATTATAGAAACACAATTTTTTTTTAAATATAATATGATTTACAAAACAGAAATAAAACACTTATTAACTTTACTCATTTTACTTTTTACATTGCCATTTGTAGCACAAAATAGTGGAGCTACTTTTGGTGAGTTTTATGTGAATTTAAAAGACGTTTATAAAAACTCTAAAGTAGATTTGCCAATAAAGTTAAATACTGCGATAAAACCGATTAACGAAATAGAAGATCCAATTCTGCAAAGTACCTTAGAAAAAGAAATCTTTAAAAACAAACATTGGAAACGGCTGGTAAAGCAGAATTTAATGTCGGTAGCTTTGGTAGATTTAAGCGATAGCACAAACTTTAGGTATGCAGGTGTTAACGATAATTTTATGATGTATGCAGCGAGTTTACCTAAAATTGCGATTCTTTTAGCGGTTATGGATGCTATTGATAAAGGTGAACTAGAATATACTAAAGAACTTAAAAATGATTTGCGATTAATGATTAGTAAATCGAACAATAGAGCTTCTACTAGAAATATAGATCGCGTGGGATACAAAAAAATTGAACAAGTTTTAAGAGCGCCCAAACACAAATTGTACGATGAACAAGTAGGAGGTGGCTTATGGGTTGGTAAAAGATATGCTGCTTCCGGTAAAAGATATCCAGACCCCATGAAAGGATTAAGTCATGCTGCAACCACAAGACAAGTGTGTAGTTTTTATTATCAGTTGGCATTGGGTAATTTAATAAGTACAGAACGTTCTAAAGAAATGTTACAGATTATGAAAAAGCCAGAATTACATCATAAATTTGTAAACACTTTAGATAGAATAGCACCCAAGGCAGACATTTATAGAAAGTCTGGTTCTTGGCGAAACTACCATTCAGATTCAGCCTTGGTTTGGGGACCTAATAGAAAATACATTATTGTGGCTTTAATTCATGATAATTTTGGTGAGCAAACCATCAGAGATTTAGTGGTGCCTTTAGAAAAAGTATTAAAAAATTCACGTTCTTTATAGCACCAAAAGACAAATAGCCAATTGAAAAAGTTAATTTATAAAACATTTGGATTAAGAGATGGAGAAATCTTCATCTCTTTTTTAATGCAGTTGTATATTTTTTTAATTATTACAGTATTGCTTATTGTAAAGCCTACTGTAAACGCAATTTTTGTTTCTGAATTAGGAGCAGACAATTTGCCTTTTGGTTATTTGTTGGTGGCCTTAACTGCGGTTTGTACCACATATTTTTACAGTAAAGCCATTAGAAAGCACTCTTTGGTAAAAATTACAGTAATTTCTTTAATTTTATTTAGTGTTGTATTTGCTGTTTTAGGTTTGCTGTTTCATTTCGAAATCATCACTCCATTTTTACTGTACTTTTATTATGTATTTGTTTCGCTTTTTGCTGTAGTTGCTACCTCGCAATTTTGGATTTTTGCCAATATGGTTTTTAACGCCAGAGAAGCTAAAAGAATTTTTGGTTTTATAGGTGCTGGAGCTATTGCAGGTGGAATTTTTGGAGGCTATTTAACCAGTATTATTGCAGGTAGTTTGGGTAAAGAGTACACCATTTTTTTAGCATCCATTTTATTGTTGTTGTGTATTCCTATTTTAAACAAAGTGTATCAATTAAAAATACAGTATTTAAATACGTTTAAAAGAAAACAAGTAATTGCCAATCAAGATAGATTAGAAAGTTCTTCTTTACAATTGATTTCGAAGTCTAAACACCTAAGCTATTTGGCTATAATTACAGGGATAGGTGTAATAGTAGCAAAATTGATAGATTTTCAATTCAGTGATTTTGCCAATAAATCCATTACAAATTCAGATGATTTAGCCGCTTTTTTCGGATTTTGGTTTTCTACATTTAATGTAGTTGCTTTAACTATTCAATTATTTTTAACCAATAAAATTGTAAATAAATTAGGGGTTTCATCTTCTCTTTTGGTATTGCCATTAACCATTGGTTTAAGTAGTTTGCTATTTTTAACTTTTCCAGAACTGTGGGTATTAATCATTATTAAAGGGATTGATGGCAGCTTTAAACAGAGCTTAAATAAAGCAGCTGTAGAACTGTCTATAATGCCAATTCCTTTGCATATAAAAAATCAGGCAAAATCTTATATCGATGTTGCTATTGATAGTATTGCTACAGGTTTATCTGGTTTTATGTTGCTGTTTTTTATCAGAAAATTAAATTTAAGTACTGCTTATATTACCGTAATTGTCCTGTTTTTTGTTTTTATTTGGATTGTGTTGATCTATAGATTACGTGAAGCTTATTTTGAATCGTTTAAAAAAAATATTCAGAAAAATTTATCTTTTATCAACAAAGACCCAAAAGAAATTTCTAAAAAAGAAAACAATCTTTTAGAGATTAAAAATGTTTTTGAAAATGGCGATGAAGAAGAAATTTTAAACATGTTCGATCGTTTAAAAGGTTATAAATTTAAGGTTTTTCAGCAGCCTGTAATTCAACTTTTAAAACACCCATCACCCAAAATAAAAGTGGCTGCCATCGATTTTTTAGATGCTTTTGATGATAATAACATCCTTAAAGAAGTAGCTTCTTTTATTTACGATAATGATGAAACTTTAGTATATGTTGCTTTGGAATATGTATTGGAGCATTCCAATCAAAAAGACCGAACTTTTTTTAATATTTATCTCGATCATGAGCAAGAATATATTGCAAATGGAGCTTTATTAACGCTGGCAAAACTTAGCAGCAACAATCAAAATCTTGGTAATTATTACAATTTAAAGCAGCGTTTAGAGCATAAAATAGAGCATTATATTGTAAATAGAGATACTGTTCGTAAAGAAATAGTTGCTGGGCTATTGTTGAGTATTGCGTATGCAGATATGCAGCATCATTATAATTTTATTGCGGAACACTTAAAAAACAAAAAACCATATCTTATAAAATTTGCAACTATTGCTGCTGGTATTACATCTCAAGAAGTTTTTATTAAAGATTTATTGAATTTATTAGATAAAAAAAGACATCGAAAAAGGGCTATTAGAGCTTTAAAAAACTACGGACCTAAAATTATAGATGTACTGCAAAAGTTAGAAAAAGAAGACGATTTAAATTCAAACATCAGAAAACATGTCCCTAAAATTGTAGGTGCATTTAACAATGAAAAATCGGTTCAAATTTTAATCAAAATTTTAAGAAGTCCCAATGCTACAAGTAGATTAGAGGCCTCAAAAGCCTTGCGTAAAATTCTGAGTAAGAATGCAGAGATTACAATCTCTAAACGTATTTTAAAAAAGCAAATCACCAAAGAAACCAACTATTACAAAAATATTTTAGAAGCGAATATTTCTATTCAACATTTAATTAATAAAGATTTGGTTGATGAAATAAATCCTAAAAAACAAACGCTTTACGAAGGCAGAAAAAATTTAAGTGATGCTTTAGAAGAAGAACTTAAAAAATCGTTTGTTATTCTTTTTAATCTATTAAGCTTATTGTATACAGAAGAAGATATTCAGATTACTTTTAATGCGTTTAAAAGTAAAAACAAAGAAGCAAAAATTAATGCTTTAGAATTATTAGAGAATCTTTTAGAAAGCACTGTAAAAACTGCGGTTTTGCCTATTTTAGAACACGAGGTTTTAGAAAAAGACCATTACAATTCTAACACAATCCCTTTTACCATATTTGCAGAGCTGGCCTTACTTAAAAAATTGATGAAAGTTAGTGGTAGTGGAGTACGACTTTCGGCTGTAAATTATATTAAAAATGCTAAAGACAAAACTTTAATACCTGCATTATTACCCCTAAAAAAATATCGCAATCCAACTGTAAAACAATTGGCTTACGATACGTTAAGGATGCTTAAAAATGTATAAATTTTAATGATCTGAAGATTCGTCTTTCTTTTCGATATATTTTTCTTCTTTTATTTCTGGTTTATTAATATTTGCAGTTTCGTTTACAACATCATCTATTTTACTGGCTAAATACATGTGTGCGCCTGCAGAGTTTTTGTTTAAAACATTGGTCATTAAACAAACAATATATTTTACACCATTGTCATGTTCAACAATTATTACGGAGTTCATATAATTAAAAACATTACCAGCATAACTTGCACAATTTGGGTCTTTTTCTCGATCGCATTTATAATAACTACCAGACTTAAAATACACAGCAGCATCATCTAATCTTGGCGATTTTGCATAACGAATTCTTCTGTCTGTTAAATACAATAATCGCTTCATTTCTAAACTAGATGCTTTATCAATAACTTTACCTTGTTCTAGTTTTACTAAAAATTTCATTAAGCCTTTTGGAGTACCAATACTACCCCCTTTTCTACCTACGTATTTTCCTGGTGGTCTTGTAAATAAGCCTCCTAATCTCCATTCATTTTCGGTAATTCCTAAATCTCTTAAAGGCTGATTTACAACAGTATTTGCTAAGTTGGTTAAAGAATCTCTAGGTGTTTCTTTAAAATAGTTCTCGGCTTTTTCTTCGTCTAAAAAGAAATAATCTTGACCAAAAGCAGCCATTAACATAGCTTCTCTGTACATAATACTTGCTGCACCATTGTTACTTACAGAAACCATATGATCTAACCATTCAAACAAAGAAAATTCATCTGTTGCAATAACTTGTCTTTTGGTTAATTTGTCATTTTCGATATCATATATGGGTATGGTATGATGATCGCCTAAACCCCAATATCTACTGGTTACTTTTATGTTTTTAAGATAGGCAATTCTTTCTTCATGTGAATCAGGACATAGTTTTGCAAGCTGATCAAAAACAGCTAATAAAACCGCAATTTTACCTACACTTCCTGGTTGATAACCCACATTTTCTCTGTGTTCTGCATACCTTAAATCATCAGGATTACTCATATCCATAATGGCTAAAGAATAATTACCTTGAGGCGTAATTCGTTTTATTTTTTGATTAAAATCGCTATCAACAGTAAATAGATCTGCTACACTATCTGTGGTTTTATGAGTAAGGTTTAATTTAATATCAGCCCATTCTTTATAAGCTCCTTTTGGGATTCTAGTATACTTAACACTGTCTTTTTGAAATTGTCTTATTTGGTACAATCTTTTAATGCCTGTATACTCATAACCATCAATAGGATAATAGCTCACAAAACCAAATGAAATGACAATACATGCAATAATTAATAGATATTTTGTTTTCATAGTTATATTTTTTGGTTGATGTTAATTTTTTTTGAACTTGCTATTTTGGGAGTAATTGAATTTAAATACTCAGAACTTTTGGCTTGTTTGTTTTCTACAAATGGTCTTATTTGAAACAACCATAATTTATCATCTTTAAAACCGAATTCTACATCATAAGCCTGATTTTTATTTTCTGATTTTTCGCCTATTTTCTTTCTTACTTTTGATGCTATTTTTCTGATTTCATCTATATTATTAGTATTTAAAATTTCTTTATCAAAAGAGGTATAGTATTTTTTTGTGCCACCATAATTTGGCAAACGAATGTAATCTGCTTGTCTTGCAGGTGCTAAAAGGTAATTTTCTGTTTTGGTGATTAATCTTGTTTCTGCAGATTGGCCATCTACAGCACCACCTGCACCTCTAGAAAAAGCCACAGTTAAATCATTATCTGTACCAGCGTTAATTCCTTTGGTAATCATAACTCCAGAATAATCTACATCTACACTTGGTATAATTAAAATGGATGGATAGACGTTTTCAGGATTCAATAAGTATTTTTGTCTCCATTTAAAACTTCTTTCTGTATAAGCAGAAGCCCAAACACGTTTAATGCCTTGTAAAATTTTAGCTTCTTCTTTAATATTAAATAAAGTTAAATTTAAACCAGCACCTGTAAATTCTTTTAAATCTTCCATATTGGTATCACTTCTTAAAAACACAGGTACTTTACCCATATCATTTTTAAAAGCAGACTGAAAATTAGATTTTAAATCATTTACAAAACTGTTATCTAAATCAATATTTAAGATCGCTTTATGCAGTTTTTCTAAAGCAGTTAATACGTATTGCTCAACCATTTCATCAGAAGAACCATTTTTCTTTTTTGTAGATGCTTCTTTAAAAGTAGCATTTAAATATTCCCAATAAGTTTTGTTTTCATTGGGCATTTGCAAATTCATATGCGCCTTAAAAACACCAAAAGGGATAATTAAACCTTCTACAACTTGATCAGGAAAAAGTTGTTTTAGCTCACCTAAATTTGCAGCTTTTGGGCCACATAACTTTCCAGAATCAGTAGCATTAACAGCTTTCATATTAATCACTTTAGAAACATCTAAACGTATATCATCAACAGGTACTTCAATCCTATTTTTGCTACGTTCCACTTTTTCGAATAGTTTTTCTTCTTCATTGCTCATTTCATCTTCCTCTTTAAGAATCACATTTCCTTTATTAGAAACTGCATAAAAAACTTTTTTACCATTGTATTTTTTTAATGCGGATAAATTTTCGTTAGATAAAGCAGCATTTGGAATTCCTAAATTTCTTGCTAATAATTGAACGTGAGAAACTAGATTTCCTTCAGAAACGGTCATAATTCCTGCAACTGGTTTTAAATCTGAAGGCGGATTTTGAAAAATGTAAATCTTGTTGGTATTCACTTCAATTGCATCAGGATTACCATCAACCACCACCAATTCACCAAAGGCATAACCAGGATTTAATCCACGAATTGCACTTTGATTATCTATAGACATTACCTTATTGTTGATGTTAGAAATTTTGGCAACAAACGTACCTAATTTGCTCACAGTTTCTCCTAAACTTAGGGCAATGCTATTTCTAACTCTATCGTCTATAAACCCATAAGCCAAAGGCTCAAACTCGTTGTATTTTAAAACATTTTCATTGTAATTTGCTTTTATTAAAGAGGCACTCCATTCAACAATACTTCTAGATGTATTTAGCACATTGTTCAATTCTTCTATAGTGATGTTTTCTTGTTTCAGGCTATTTTTCAAGTTATTTTCAACTTGATCATATTCCCAGAACTCTAACAACCCAGCACCCAAAGAAGCACAAGTTAGCACCTCAATTTTATGAATAGTTTCTTCTAAATTTACGGTTTTCCAATTCTGAGTTTCTATCAACAAAACATTTTCTAATTGATTGCTAATGTCTAGTAATTTTAAACGGTCTTTGGCAGATTTAAACTCTAAAATAGTACCTCTAATATTCGCTAGAATACTGGCTGAATTTTCAACAATTTTTTTGGATGAATTGTTATCACTATAATAAGTAGAGAAGTTTTTAATTTCTTCTACAACCATTGCATTACCATTTAAACTAGCCACTTCTTTATCGATCTTTTTAAAATCTAAAGGAGCGTAAAATTGCTCCATAGTAACTACTAAATCTTTTAATTTTTTCTTTTCTTTAAGTGATAATTTACTGTCATTTTTCTGAATAAAATGCTCAACTAAATCAATGTCTGTTTTCTGCGGATTTCCGTGGATTTTAATTCTGATGTCCATAAAACTCGGAATTTCTTCAGCCAAAATTTTAGATTCACTTCTCATTAATTGACCAATATTGGTGTCTCCATGATGAGGAATATCTTTTAAGGCTTGACGAATTAAATAATAATGGGTTTTTAAAAAATCATCATCTTTTAATATGGTTTCAAAAAAATCTTTTCCCCAAGCTTCTTCGTCTTCAGATTGTATTGCACCCCTATAATATTGCCCTTTTCTTAAAATCCAACCATTATCGATACTCGCTAAATATTTACCAATTTGATATTGTTTTAACCTGCTGTAATTATGGTTGGCATCTAAAAAATCATTTGTTTTTGTAGCCGCTAAAATTTCACCAAAATATAAGTGATTTGTTTTTCTTAAATCTAAAGCAGATTGCTTAAAACTTGCGTGTTGAATACCATCAATATCATCAGGACAAGGATCTTTTGCATCTCTAATACTGCCATCTTTACAAAACCATTTTATTCTGTAATAAGGGCCTCTAATATCATTTTTATAAGTTTCAACAAGTTCTTTAAGTTGTGAAGTTGATTGCTCTTGTGCAAAAGAATTAGAACTGAATACAAAGAAAATTATAAGTATTTTAAGGATATTTTTTTTCATTTTTTAGTTGATTTACTCAAAGTTAGTTCTAATTTTTGAATAAAGTAACAAATGAAATCTATAGCGTTCAGATAATTTTTATATGAGTTAAAACTTTTTTTTTAACTTATATTTTACGCTATAAAGAAGGGTTTTTAATCGTAAAAATATATTCTACATTATTTTGTAGCACAACCATCTCTTGGCAGTTTGTTGGATACGTAAATTGATATTCTTTATCAACAGAAAAAGAATTATTATTAATACTAAATTGGCCCTCAAAATCTTTTATTCCAGTAGAATTATATCTGGCAATGAGGTAATTGTTTTTATCAATTTGTTTTTCGATATGAAACCAAGCACCACTTCCAATTCCTCCTAACCAAGTACCTTTTTCTAATTCAAAAATGGCTTTGTTCGGTTTTTCAGTTCCTATTAAATTGGGCTCCATATCAAATTTATTGAAGAAAGAATCTTTGTATTCTTTTAGAATAGACCTGTTTTTGTAATGTTTTATTTCTTGTTGGTAAACATGAAAAATAGTTTTATGAGTACTTGCTTTTATAACATTACCAATTGGGCTAGGAGTAAGTAAATTAGATGTCTTTAAATGTAGTTTTATTTTTTTGTTGGTTAATGATGCAATTAACGTATCCGTTACAAAACGAGCGCAATTGCTACCCTTTTTTACAAAAACACCATAAGGAATTTCTTTTTTTTTGATGAGTTCTTGTATAAATTGAAGCGCTAATTTATAATCAATATCTGTGTTTACAGTAGCTATTAATCGTCCATCTCCATGTGTTTTTTTAGGGTGCTTTTCCAACCAAAGTAAAACTTCTTTTAAGTTGATGAACTCCTCATTTTTAAATTCAGCTTTTATCGGTATTTCTAATTCAGGATCAGTTTCTTTGCATCGAACTCTACCATTTCCATAACTGGTAATATATCTGCCAAAATCATAATAATTGATTTCTGATTTTCCTTTTTCGAGCAACAATAATGCTGCATGTCCAGCTTGTACAGCGTGTTTGCTACCAATACCTAGTTTAGTCCAAAAATTGCTAAAAGGTTCCCAATATGCAGGTCTTACAACAGTATCTGGGTAAGAAAGAATTATAATTATGCCATTAGATGCAGACATATTTTATTTGGTAAATAAAGCACTTTGTATAACTTTAAACGTCTTAAAAGCAAAGTAAATCGCAAAAATTGTTAAGACGATTGCGAGTAATAATATTAAGTAAGACAAATATTCGTTAGGTGTATCTTCAAACTTTTTTAACGCTTTAAATCCCATTGTTAAAGAAATAGGAGCAGCTATAAAAAGGAATATTAAAATGCCTAAATATTTTAAACCTTTACCTAATAAATTTACATCTGTACTCATGAATTATAGTTTTTTATTGCATTTCTAACATTACCAAATTTAGCTAATAATTCTCCTGCTTTTTCTTGGTCGATGTTTAATTCTTTGGCTAACATTTTTTGTCCTCTTTCTACCAATTTATTGTTAGAGAGTTGCATATCAACCATTTTATTGCCTTTAATTTTTCCTAATTGAATCATAGTTGCTGTAGAAAGCATGTTTAATACTAATTTTTGTGCAGTACCAGCTTTCATTCTAGAGCTTCCAGTTACAAACTCAGGCCCTACTATTACTTCTACAGGAAACTGTGCTGTTAAAGACAAAGGACTGTTTTTGTTGCAAGAAATAGCACCAGTAATAATGTTATTGTCATTGCATTTTTCTAATGCTGCAATTACATAAGGCGTAGTTCCAGATGCAGCAATTCCTACGACAACATCTTTATCAGAAATGTGATGTGCTTGCAAATCGATCCAACCTTGGTTGGTAGAATCTTCTGCAAATTCAACCGCTTTTCTAATGGCAATATCTCCACCAGCAATTAAACCCACTACCAATTCGTGAGGCACTCCAAAAGTTGGTGGACATTCAGAAGCATCTACAATACCTAATCTGCCAGAAGTTCCTGCACCTATGTAAAACAGTCTTCCTCCATTTTTTAACTTCTGAACAATTTGTGCAGTTAAAGCTTCAATTTGTGGCAACGCTTTTTCTACGGCTAATGGCACAGTTTTGTCTTCCTTATTAATGTTACTTAATAATTCAGAAATAGACATTTTTTCTAAATGATTGTATTTTGAGTCTTGCTCGGTTGTTTTTGTAAAATCCATCAATCAAAAATACAGATTTCTATATAAAATTAGGTATTATTTTTTGGGCGTTTTAACGGGCTTTACACTGTATCTTTTTTTATGAAAAATAAAAAAAGGATGTCGTTTCAATCCCTAACGCAAAGCCGAGTTTATAAAATGAAATTAATTATTGTAAACGTTGTTGTGTATGATTTCGTACTTTGTTTTTTGGTTAATACATATATTATATGTATATTTGTACTCGGATTGGGCTTTACCCGGTCGGCATTTTTCCTCGGTCTTTACTGGGGATTTTGTTTTTTATGGGAATACCTTATAGCCAAATTTCTTCTTTTCAATTATATCATAAGCTCTGTTTACTTGTGTTGGCTTCAAATATTTCAAACCAATTGGTCTAGCTGTTAGGTCAGCTAATTGCAATCCACTAGAGTTTGTTTTTTTGTCTGAGATTAAAAATTTATATACCATTTTTCCAAAGTTTATATTCTTGTATCCAAACTGTTCATTATCTGTGCAAATTCTTAAAAACTCAAGTTCTAAATCTTTGTCTTCGTTATTTCCTCTTTTTACAAAAATTAAAGTAATTTCTTTTCCTTCTTGACCGTTGTATAATAATAGTTGGTTTAGCTTTTCTAAACCGAAACGTAAACCTAAATGATATGGATTAAAGGTTTATTGTATTTAGACATTAGTTTTCTTTTGTCAATAACGATAGGCACAATCTTAAAAGGTATGTCTTCGATAATTTTAGATAAGTCCGACATAAAGTTTTCTCTTAACTCTCTGTTAGTTCGTAAAAACTTAAAAGGCTCTTTAGTCTTTCTAATATCTATTTCGTGTAAAACTATTTGGTCGTGACCAAAATACTTGAATTTGAAACGTTGAAGTTCTGGAACTGCTTGTTCTATGTAATCCGATATTTTAAAACAACAAAAAGTCAAAACAAATATTGGGTAATTCTTGTCTACATTTTTCAATCCGTGGTCTCCTGATTCATCTACATAAACAATGTAGTCTCCTTTTTCTGTCATAAATTATAATCTGTATTGGTGTTTTTGTGATATAAAACACAACTATAGTATAAACATATGTTCCAAAAATATAAAACATTATTTACGTAAAAATACCATTATTACTAAATTAAGATATTTATGAACTAAAACATACCTACAAGGTTTTTAAACCTTGCAGGATAAATTTTAAATTAAGATATTCTTGGATTAAAAACATACCTACAAGGTTTTTGAAACCTTGCAGGATAAATTTTATTCGTTTTCTACTAAATCAATGGTAAATGTATCTGTTTCAGAAATATGAAAATAGCCCAAAGGAAAATTATCATCATTAGTAGTATTGATGATATTTCCTAACAATGAAGCTGGAACAGATTCGAAAGGACCTCCAGAATTTTGACCACTTTGACTAATTAACACCTCAAAATATGTGAAATATTCTTTTGTAATTCCGTGCATTTTTATAGTTACAGTAGTTGGTACTTCTATTTCATCTTCTTGATAAAAAGAGGAAAAATTATACAAAGAGCCATTAAAAAAACGATCGTCTAAAGCTAAAAATACATTGTTGGTATAATCTAATAGATAATAATTTTCGACAGTTTCATCATCTTGGAATTCTATTTTTAACTGAATTTCATCACCCGTAAATAAAGTTTCATCACCTTGAACTACAGATACAAAAGGTGTCGATTTTACTTTGGTAGCTTCTGCTTTGTAAGTCTCGTTTTCATAAATTACGGTAAGTTCGTAAGTAACATCATCTGCAGGGATAAAAGCAGAGGTAGGTGTGTAAGTTCCATCTGCATTGGCATCCGTAAAATTAACAATTGTATTGTTTGCTAAATTAGTTACAAAAACGGTGGCATTGGTTACTGGCGGAATTTCATCATCGAAATAATCTGCAGATAAACTCAGTTTTACAGCTGTGTTTGCTCTTACAGGATCTTCATCAAACAAAACCTCAAAAGTGGCATCAATTACTAATTTTGGAGCTATAGAAGGAACATCAACATCGATTACTTTTTCGCAATTTGCAAAAAAGAAACATATGAATATAGGTAGAATATAAATCTTTTTCATCTTCTTAAAATTTAAAATTATAGGTAACTGAAGGCACCATGCCAAAAATGGAAGTTTGTACAGCTTCATTTCGTAAGGTTTCTCTATTTTGACTAAAGTTGATAGAAGCCGCATTTTGACGACCGTAAACATTATAAATTCCAAAAACCCATTCTCCTTGCCATTTTCTATTTTTATTTTTTTCTGGTGTTAATGTGGCAGAAATATCTAATCTATGGTAGGCAGGCAGTCTGTCTGCATTTCTTCTATTATCATCATAAATAGGTACGTTTAAACCCTGAAATTCATATTGACCTACAGGATAATTGGTAGGTTGCCCAGTTTGAAATACAAAATTGGAGTTAAATTTCCATTTTTTGTTCAATTCGTAACTTCCATTTATAGAAAAATCGTGGGTTTTGTCATAAGGTGTGCTGTACCAATTTCCGTTGTTAATTCCAGGTTCAATGGCAGTTCTACCTTCAGTTTGCTGTTCAGATCTCGATAAAGTATAGGCAAACCAGCCTTTAAATTTACCTTCATTTTTTTTGATTAACAATTCTAAACCATAAGCTCTTGCTCGTCCGTTTAAAATAACAGTTTCAATTTCGTTATTTGCAATTAAATTTGCACCATTTATATAATCGATTCTGTTGTCTATGTCTTTGTAAAATGCTTCTGTTTCTATAGAATAATCGCCATCTTTTAACGCTTTAAAATAGCCCACAGCATATTGGTCTAATAGCTGAGGTTTAATGTATTTTCCACTTGGTGTCCAAACATCTAAAGGAGTAGGAGAAGAGGTGTTAGATAACAAATGTAAATATTGTACCATTCTGTTATAACTTGCTTTTAATGAGGTGTTATCATCTAAAACATAAGACACAGAAACTCTTGGTTCAAAATTACTGAAAGTTGCTATGGCATCACTTCTAGTGTAAGATGTTGTACCAATTGCTTCTGCAGATTCATATTTTTTGAATTGTTCATCATAAATAACAGGTTCATCATTTTCATAAATATTTAATTCATCTTGACCTAATCTTGTAAAATTGCTAAAACGTACCCCATATTGCAATCTGAATTTATCACTTATTTTATGCTCTGCATCCAAATAGACAGCAAATTCATTGGCATATTTGTCGATTAATTTTTCTTGCTGTATTCCAGAATCTTCTCTGTTTGGTTTTATTTCACCAGGATTAAATTTGGTGTAAATATTATTAATACCATAACTCAATTTTGTTTTTTCGCTGATGTAGTGATTAAAATCGTACTTTATGTTGTAATTGGTAATACCAGAATCCCAATCAAAACCAATAAAGTCTAAGGTTAATCCGTAGAAATAATCAGAATAAATTAGAGATAAATTAGAGAATAACTTATCAGAAAAAAGATGATTCCAACGTAAATTGGCAACTTGATTTCCGTAGGTGTTTACAAAACTATCGCTAATGCCAAAAACATCTTTACCAAAATAACCCGAAAAGAAAACGTTGTTCTTATCGTTAATTCTATAGTTTAATTTGGTGTTTAAATCGTAAAAATAAGCAGTATTATCATTACCAAAAAGAGGTAAAAATAAATGTGCATAAGAAGATCTACCACCAATTAAAAAAGAGATTTTTTCTTCTTGAATAGGGCCTTCAATCAGTAATCTACTAGAAACTAACCCAATACCTCCAGTAATATTAAAGTCTTTGCTATTTCCTTCTTTTTGATAAATATCTAAAACAGAAGATAAACGGCCTCCGTATTTTGCAGGGATTCCTCCTTTGAATAGTTTAACATCTTTAATTACATCCGGATTAAAAACAGAGAAAAATCCAAAAACGTGAGAAGAGTTAAAAACAACAGCCTCATCTAACAATATTAAGTTTTGATCTGCTGCACCACCTCTTACATTAAATCCAGAAGCGCCTTCTCCAGCACTAGTAACACCAGGTAATAGAATTAGAGATTTTATAATATCTGCTTCCCCTAAAACCACAGGAATTTCTTTAATAGTAGAAGCTGTAAGTTTGTTTACACTCATTTGTGGCGACCTTACATTTAGCTTTTCGATGTTACTTTCTATAATAACCTCTTCTAAACTTTCTGCTTCTTCTGTTAACTTAAAGTTTTTGGTAAGCTTTTTATTTAAGTTAATTTCTTCTAAAAGTGTTGTAAAACCTAGGTAGCTTACTTGTAATTTATATGTACCTTCTGGAATGGTTATGGAATAAAAACCATATTCGTTTGTGGTGGTTCCTGCATTTAATTCGGGGATGTAAATAGAAACTCCAATTAAAGTTTCGTTACTAGAATTATCATAAACAGTACCACTTACCGTAAATTTTTCTTGACTCCAAATTATGGAAGAGATGAAGAAAAATAGAATGTAGACTTTTTTCAAATTGTGTATTTTTTGTTTGATAAATAAAAAAATATATTAAACAAAAGTACAATTATAAAATTATAGTAGAAAGATAAAAAAACGTTAATAATGAATTTTAATCGTAGATAATATCTGCTACTTTAATTTTTTCGTTTTTAATAAAATCGTATAAAGTTAATCGTCTTAAGGTGTAGTAATCTGTCCAGAATTTTTCTAAAGAGTTTAAATAACTTAATACAGATCTGTCTTTTTCTTGCAATGCTAAGTTTAAATCGGTAATGGTAATTTTACCTAAAATGAATCTTTTTTTGGTAATGTCGTACCTACGAATGGCAATTTCTTGGGCTTTTTTAGCAGTTTCTAAAAAATTACGTTGGTTTTGCCAATTTAAAGTGTGTAAATAAATTTCTTGCTCAAATTCCTGTTCATCTTGTTCTACGTTTGTGTTTACCAAATCTTTATTTGCTTCAACTAATTTTCTACGAGATTTAGATACGCCCCAATCTAAAATAGGAATTCCTAGAGATAAAGAAACATTTTGTTGCTGATTGTAATTTTGAAACAAATCGTTAAATACATCACCTTGTTGCGATATTCCAAAATTGGCATTCAGTCTTAATTGCAGTCGGTTGCTCCCTTTAACTTCAGCTACATCTTGTTGTGCTTGCAATCTTCTTCGTCTAAATTCAATTACCGCTTTTCGATTCGATTTTGCTTCTGCCAAAGCTTTTTCTACTGTTACTGTAAATGTTGATAATTCTTTGGGTGTGTTTAGCAAAATATTTTCTGTATCTAAATCTAAATAACGCGATAAATTTTGTGAGGTTCTTTTAATGTTAATCTCATTAGTGGTGACTTCATTTTTAGAATTTAAAACCGACAATTCTATTTGTAGCAAATCGTTTTCTGCAATTTTACCCATTTTAAACCTTCCTTTCGAAATTTGAAATAAAGTATCTTGATTCGATAAATTCGATTTGGCAATTCTTGATTGTACTTGCGCTTTTAAAAGAGCAAAATATCTTCTGGTGGTATTTAAAGAAATATCTTCCATGCCCTCAATAAATTCTCTTTTTGCTTCTTCATAAAGTAAAGGTTCAATTTTTTTATCCCATTTAAATGCATTGTAGAATAAAGAATTTTGACGGTAATTGATCGAAAAAGGAATTACTGAAAATCGTGTGGCATCAGTAGTAAAAAGATCTACTCTTTCTATTTGAGAACTGAAGGATAATGTACCACCTGTAAATGCTAAATTCTGATTTAAAGATAAAACACCTTCTAATCTAGATTGATTGGTTTGCACAAAAATATCTTCACCTTGATCGTTTGTTAAACGATTGATGGAATTTGAGTACGAAGGTAAAGTGGCATCTAAACGCAATTGAGGTAAAAAACCAGCTTGGTAATTCCGAAATTGCCAATAACTAGCTTGGTTTTGATTGATTAATGCCTTGTATTCTGGAGATTTTTTTTGAGCAATTTCAATGGCTTCCTCCAACGTAATTTGCTGCTGACTATGCAAGGCAATGGTTAGTAAAAAGCAAAAAGTAATAAGAATTTTTTTCATAGTTATTCGTGTCTAATAGCTTCTATTGGGCTTTTATTTGCAGCAGATTTTGCGGGTGCTATTCCAAAAATTAATCCGATTAATGTAGCAACAAAAAAGGATAATAAAATAGAACTTACAGATAAAATAGTTTCTATGCCTGTACTTATCTCTAGAATATAGGAGGCAAATACGCCTAAGAAAATCCCTATAATTCCACCACCTATACTTACTAAAACAGATTCTGTTAAAAATTGAAGAATTACGTCTTCTTGTGTAGCACCAATAGCTCTAATAATTCCGATTTCTTTGGTACGTTCTAACACAGAAGCCAACATAATATTCATAATACCAATACCACCAATTAATAAAGAGATTCCTGCAATAATACTTAATACAATATTAAAAATTTGTTTTGTTTTTTGCTGTTGTTTTAATAACTGAATAGGAATCGAAATTTCGAAATCTAGCATGTCATTATGCCTTCTTTTTAGCATTCTATTCAACACATCTGCAGTTGCATTTAATTCAGTTGAATTGTTAACTTGAATGGTAAGTTTGTCTATTTGATGATAATTACCTCTTGGAATTTTCTTTTTCGGACCTTCTTGTCCGCCAATAATCATCACATTGCCTTCGGGTAAAGGTTTGTCGCTAATAATTTTGCGATCTTTATAACGCACTAAAAAAGTTGTAATAGGGATATACACATCTTGATTTAAATCGCGAATCCCTAAGTTTTCTTGGGCATTTTCTGAAATAAATTTTTCTTCGATAACTCCAATAACTTGCAACCAAACATCTTTTACTTTTATTTGTTTGCCAATGGCACTCTCGCCAGTAAAAAGCTTTTTTTCTATTTTTTTACCAATAATGCAAACAGGTAAAGAATTCTCTGTTTGAGCAGTAGAAAAGTTTTTACCACTTTCAATTTCTATGTTAGCAGTAGCAAAAAAATCTGAAGTAACTCCGATTAATTTAACAGGACTTTGCCTTCCTTTTTTTATCACATAAGTATCTAAAATAATTTCAGGACTTACGGTTTTAACAGAAGGTACAAGTTTTTTAATGCTATTAACATCTAAAATATCTAATCCTTTAGAAAATCGTTTGGGAGTAATACCTCCTCCAGCATCTTCTTCCTCTTCGTTTTCATCTTCAATTTCATCAGGTATGGGCGTAATTACAATATTATTTACGCCAACCAATTCTAATTGCGCTAAAATTTCTTTTTCTGCACCATTACCAATGGCTAACATGGTAATTACGGCTGCAACTCCAAAAATGATTCCTAACGATGTTAGTAAAGTTCTTACTTTATTGGCTAAAATAACACGAACAGCTTCACTAAAATTAGATTTTAGCTTTTCTATATAGATTTTATCAAACATAAAAAAAACTAGTTTAGTTTTGCTATTTGCTCCTTATCATAACCTTCTGGTTTGTTTAGGTATACTACATCATTTTCAGATAAACCTTCTGTAATTATTACAGAATCGTTATTAGAATCGCCTATTTTAACCTGTTTTTTGGTCACTGAAAATCCTGATTTCTTATACACGTAAGTAATAGAATCTTTAGAAAAAAGTGCTTCTAAAGGAATGCTTAACACATCTTTTTTCTCAAAAGTTAATATTTTGTTTGATGTTGTCATTCCTGGTCTAATATTATCATTAGAACCATTTAACTTTATTAAAACTTGAAAAACTTTAATATCTGAGCCACGTTTTTTTTCGCCTACATTGGCTACAGCTGTAACAATACCATCCATTTCTATATCAGGAAAAGCATCGAAACCAACTTTTACAGGAAGGTCTTTTTTTATTTTTCTGATATCTACCTCGTTTGCATAAGTTTTAGATTCCATTTTAGTTAAATCTGGTAAACTTGCAATGGTTGGGTTCCAGGGACTTATCGTTGATCCTACTGTTTTTTTAGTGCCATCCCAATTTTTATCGTAGGTAATCATTCCATTACCATCAGAATAAATGGTGAAAGATTTGAGTAGTTTTAATAAATCGTCTAATTTTTTTCTAGTTTTAGAAACTTGCGTACCCACTTCTACCATTTTAGCATTGGCTTGTCTCTTTTTTATTTTGTAGTTCTCTAGTTTTTCTTTTAAATCTCTTTCTGCTTTTTCTAGATTAATTTCTAGTTTTTTAATGGTTGCAGGTGGTTCGTAAATCGATTGTTTTAGTTCTAAAGAAGTTTCTTCCATACTAAAGCGTAAATCTTTTATGGCATTTCTTTCTTGTTTTAAAGTAAGTGTAGTGTCTAATTGTTGTTGGGTGTATTTAGAAATAGCAGTTTCTAGGTTCAATTGTTCGTCTAGAATTTGCTCGTTTACGCTGCTTGGGTCTAAACGCCCTACATAATCTCCTTTTTTTACAATAGTACCTTCAGCGACTAAATCTTGAATTTTAAGATTGTTTAATCTAAATTTTCTAAGGTTATCTGGACCTTTAATTTTTTTAAGACTTGTAGATTGAGCTTCACCAGAAGTAATTACTTCGCTTACAAAATTTCCTTTCTGAACTTGTGTAGTTAGATAAACTTTACCATCTGCATCCGGAGAAAAATAGCTATAAATAAAGTAAATTAAAACTAAGGAAATAACAGAGATAATGACAATTCGCTTTTTATTCATTTCAATTTTTTTGGAGAGAAAACCAAAGCTAATTAAAAAAGGAGTGCAAATTGCACTCCTTTTTGTTAATATTTTATCAAAATTTTTGTTAAAATTTTACGCTAAAATAGTATTAAGTAAAGCATTAGGTCTCATTGCATTTACAGTTAATTCTTCATTCGGTAAATAATACCCTTCAATATTTACTGGGCTACCTTGAATTTCATTTAATTGTGCAATAATTTTTGCTTCGTTTTCATTTAAAGCTGCAGAAATTGAAGTAAATTCTTCTTTTAATTCAGCATTTTTATCTTGATTGGCTAATCCTTCTGCCCAGTATTTTGCTAAATAGAAATGGCTTCCTCTGTTATCGATTTCACCAACTTTTCTTGATGGCGATTTGTCATTGTCTAAGAATTTATCAGTAGCATCATCTAGTGTTTCTGCCAAAACTAACGCTTTTTCATTGTCATTAGCATTTCCTAAATGCTCTAAAGAAACTGCTAATGCTAAAAACTCTCCTAAAGAATCCCAACGTAAGTGGTTTTCTTCTACAAATTGTTGTACGTGTTTTGGAGCAGAACCACCTGCACCAGTTTCAAACAAACCACCACCATTCATTAAAGGAACAATAGATAACATTTTTGCTGATGTACCTACTTCTAAAATTGGAAATAAATCTGTTAAATAATCACGTAAAACGTTACCAGAAACAGAAATAGTATCTTCACCTTTTACAATTCTTTCGCAAGTAAATATTGTAGCGTCAATTGGAGCTAAAATTCTAAGGTCTAAACCTTCTGTATCGTGATCTTTTAAATAAACATTTACTTTTTTAATGATTTCTGCATCGTGAGCTCTATTTTCATCTAACCAAAATACAGCAGGAGTTTCAGAAGCTCTAGCTCTAGTAACTGCTAATTTTACCCAATCTTGAATTGGTAAATCTTTAGTTTGGCACATTCTCCAAATATCACCTTCTTCTACTGTGTGCTCTATTAAAGTAGTTCCAGAGGTATCAGTTACAATTACTTTACCATCTGCAGTCATTTGAAAAGTTTTATCATGAGAACCATATTCTTCAGCTTTCTTAGCCATTAAACCAACATTAGGTACAGTACCCATTGTTGTAGGATCGAAAGCACCATTTTTTTTACAGAAATCGATAGTTGCAGCATAGATACCAGCATAAGAACTATCAGGAATAATGGCTTTTGTGTCTTGTAATTCTCCTTTAGCATTCCACATTTTACCAGAAGTTCTAATCATTGCTGGCATAGAAGCATCAATAATTACATCAGAAGGTACGTGTAAATTGGTAATCCCTTTATCAGAATTAACCATTGCCAAATCAGCATTTTTTTCTAAAATGGCATCAATATCCGCCAAAATTTCGGCTTTCTTTTCAGCAGGAAGTTCGTTTAAATTGCTTAATAAATTACCCAAACCATTGCTTACATCAACTCCAATTTCATCAAAAGTAGCTTCGTGTTTGTCAAACAATTCTTTAAAATAAGATTTTACAGCAAGACCAAAAATAATTGGATCAGAAACTTTCATCATGGTTGCTTTCATATGTAAAGAAAGCAATACCTCTTGTTCTTTAGCATCAGCAACTTGTTCGTCTAAGAACGCAACCAATGCTTTTTTACTCATAACAGTTGCATCTATAATTTCGCCATTTAATAAAGCTAAATTTTCTTTTAAGATTGTTTTAGTGCCATCTGTTGCTACGTGTACAATGTTAATACTAGTAGCAGTATCTATAGTTACCGATTTTTCGTTATGTGCAAAATCTCCTGCAGACATTGTGGCCACATGAGTTTTAGAATCTGAACTCCAAGCACCCATAGAATGTGGGTTTTTACGAGCATAGTTTTTAATGGCTTTAGGAGCCCTTCTGTCTGAGTTTCCTTCACGTAAAACAGGGTTTACAGCAGAACCTTTTACTTTGTTATATAGTGCTAACACTTTTTTATCCTCTTCGCTTACAACTTCTTCAGGATAATTAGGCAATGCGTAACCTAATTGTTGTAATTCTGCAATTGCCGCTTTTAATTGAGGTACAGAAGCACTAATATTTGGCAATTTTATAATATTTGCTTCTGGTTTTGTAGCTAAATTTCCTAAAAAAGCCAAAGCATCTTCTACTTTCTGTTCTTCAGTTAAATAGTCTGAAAAGTTGGCTAATATTCTAGCAGCTAAAGAAATATCTTTAACTTCTATTTCTATATTAGAAGATTTTGTAAAAGCTTTTACAATAGGTAAGAATGATCGGGTTGCTAAGGCTGGAGCTTCATCTGTCTTAGTGTATACAATTTTAGCTTTATTGCTCATTTTTAGATAAATTTTATTGGTTATTTTTCTTTTACGAAAATGATTTCGTAAAAAAAAGCGGAGCAAATTTATGAATTTATAATGATATTATTAATGATAAGTTATTATTAATTACTATGGTTTTATAAGTAATTAATAATAAATTGTAAGGATTATTGCGAATTTTTATTTGTAATGAAAATAAAAGCCATATCATACAATTTTTTGTATTGATATGGCTTCTTTAAAATAGTTCATGTACTGCATTTTATGGCAACAGAATCAAATAAAAGTTGGGTTTTAGATTTCAAATTTTAAGAGAAATTACCTTCACTATTTTAGTTTTTGAAACATTTTTAAAAATGATAAAAAGTATTTACTTTTCTAGTATTTATAAATGTTTCGGATTGCTTTTCTTTTAAGCTTTTTGCTATCAGGTTTCATTAGCCTTTTTAATTTTAATTAGCTTTTATAAAAAATATAATTTTTTGTTAGCTTCTAATTAACTTTAAAAATGAATGCTATTCTACTGAACTTTTTTCAATAAATTATATTTTACTGAAGCACATAAAGTTTAAATGATAAAACAATATTTATAAAGAACTTTATTTTAGAATTTACAGCAATTCATTTATTTACTTTATAGTAATCAATGGCTTCAATTGTAAATTCCGTAATAAATTTACTGGTATTTTATGAATATGAAAAATTATTAGACATAAACTAATTAACACGTTGTAAACCAGACTTATTAACAATTGTTAACAACAAAAAAGCATTGCGAATTTTCGCAATGCTTTTTAATCTTTTTATGTAAGAAGTATTATCTTCTTTTTTCGGTAATTCTAGCTTTTTTACCAGTAAGACCTCTAAAGTAGTAAATACGTGCTCTACGTACTTTACCTCTTTTGTTAACTTCAATTTTTTGAATAGAAGGTAAGTTTACAGGGAAAATTCTTTCTACACCTACTGTACCAGACATTTTTCTGATTGTAAATGTTTCAGAAGTACCAGCACCTCTTCTTTGAATAACAACTCCTCTAAAAAACTGAGTACGAGTTTTATTTCCTTCCTTAATTTCGTAATACACTGTAATAGTATCACCTGCAGCAAATTCTGCAAATTCTTTTTTGGTTACAAATTCGTCTTGAACAAATTTTACTAAAGATTCCATCTTTTATATTTTATAGTTTTCTAAAGCAACATTCACGATTCTCGTCAGAGGTTAGTTTAGCGAGTGCAAATTTATACAATTTTATTAAAATGCAACATTAAAAAAAGATTTATTTTGTATTAATTTTCATTGGTTTAGTTTTAAGAAATGGTTGTGTAAGAGAAGATTATCTCTCATTACTTTATCAAATTTTAAAGTTGCCATAATATTACAGTTACAATGCTGCCCTAGTTTTGAGTAATTAATAAAATTACTATGCAACAAACTGTAACGATCTCTAATAAATCATCAAACAAAATATTTTCTTTACTTTTTAAAGTACAAAGTAGATTAGTGGCAAATGTAATGGTGGTAAAAAGAGAGGTGTTTTTTATTTATTCTTTATTTTTTGCGGCTTCCATTATTTTTATTTCAATTTTTAATAAGTATGTTTTGCATTTAAAAATAAATCAATTTCATACTTCTTTTTTTGATGTCTTTTTTAAATATTCTACGTTTTTGGGTGATGGTGCTGTATTTGCAGTTTTGGCAGTTGTGTTCTTATTTATAAAACGAAAAATGTTTTATGTTTTTGTAGTTAGTGGCGTGTTAACTTTATTAATTACGCATTTGTTTAAAAAAATCTTATTCAAAGGAATTTTAAGACCAGCAGCAGCTCTAAGTGATGAAACTTTGCATTTGGTAGATGGCGTAAAAATGGCAATGTTAAATTCTTTTCCTTCTGGGCATACCACTACAGCTTTTGCAATTTTTACCATTTTGTGTTTGTATTTCGCAAAGTGCAAATCGCAATATTTATGGGTTTCTTTGGCCATTATTGCAGGTTTATCTCGAGTATATTTATCTCAGCATTTTTTAATAGACATCTTTTTTGGCTCATTTATAGGCATCATAATAGGTATTGCAAGTATGTCTATATTTTGCAAAGCAAATAAAGTGAGTTAATGCAAAAATCGTACAAAAATTATGCATTGCTTTTAATTGCAATTAGTGCACTATTTAGAATATTTTGGGCTAGTCAACTTGAATTTGGTAATGATGAAGTATATTATTGGTTGTATGCAAAATATCCAGACATTAGTCATTTTGATCATCCAGGAATGGTTGGTTTTTTTATACAATTGTTTACGTTCAATCTTTTTTTTGATGCGGAGATTGCCATTCGATTAGCTTCAATTCTGCCCATTAGTTTGGCGATGTATGTGCTGTTTTTAATTGGTAAATATATTAAAGACGAATTTGTCGGTTTTTTAAGTGTTCTATTATTCAACATCAGTATTTACGGATTAATAATTTCTGGTACTTTTATTTTACCAGATGCACCAATGGTTTTGTTTTGGTTGTTAAGTGTTTATTTTTTGATACAAGTGTTACCAAAATCACCAGAAAAAGCCCATACATTAAAACTTATTTTAGGCTTTCTTTGTATAGGTTTGGCTGTGTATTCTAAATATCAGGCAATTTATTTATTGGTAGGTGTTTGCTTGTTTGTGCTTTTTTTTAATAGAAAATGGTTGCAGAAAATACAGTTTTATTTGGCTTTTATTTTTCCTATTTGTGCTCTTTTGCTGATTTTTTATTGGAACTTCCAAAACGATTTTATCAGTTATAAATTCCATAATAATCGAGTTTCATTTTTTAGTTTATCTTTAAATAAAGATTCTTTTTTAAGAGAAATTTTAGGGCAATTGGTTTACAATAATCCTTATGTATTTGTTTCTATTATTCTAATGATTATTGCCATGGTTAAAAAGAAATTTCAATTTAATACCCAAATAACCAGCTTTTTTTTGCTGTTTTCATTGCCACTAATTGCCACTACAATTTACCTTTCTATTTCTAGAGATACTTTACCTCATTGGTCTGGAGTGTCTTATTTAACCTTAATGCCTTTGTTGGCCGTTTTTATTTCGAATCAAAAAAACATCCAAAGAAATTTAATTCGAGGTTTTTGTTTTTTGTTGCTATTACTAAGTTTTGTAACCTTAGAAATTAATAATGGTTGGTTTTTACCCGCATCAAAATCAGAAAAAAAAGAAAGGTTAGGAAAGAATGATGCTTTAATGGATTTATATGGTTGGCAACAAGCTTCCCAAAAAGTAAGTAAAGTTTTAATTGATCATCAATTAACGCATTTGCCAATTGTATCTGAAAAATGGTTTCCAGCAGCACACATCGATTATTATATAGCCAGACCAAATAATATGTTGGTTTATGGAGTGGGTGAGTTGCCAGCAATTCATAAATATTATTGGATTAATAATAAACATCCGAAATTAAATGACCAAAAAGTCCTGTACATTACAGACAGTAGAAATTATAAAAATCCTGAAGAAATTTTTACACAATTTGATGAATTTCAGCTTGTAGAAACCATTGAGATTACCAGAAATACAAAAGCTGTAAAAAATGTTTTTATTTATGTGATGTTAAAGCATTAGCCTTATAATTTTCGCAATAAAATACCCAATATTTACGAATTTCTTTGCCATTTCTATTGATGATAATTGGGGTTAGTTCTGTTACTTTATCAAAATAATGATCAATTTTTGGATGATTTTCGCCTTTTTTATCTTTGTTTTCAAAACGTTTGTCAGAATCTATAAAAATGGCATTTTTTCCATTTAAGGTCGATAAATCATCACCCAAATAATCGAAATGTAAAGCAGGCAAACCAATGATGTTTTGTGCATACACTTTATCATCCATATAAAAATTTAAACAAGCCGAAGTTTTGTAATTATCATCAGAAAAAACAAAAGTATTGGTATATTTTTCTTGTAATTTTTCGGTTTCTATGGCCAATTCTTTCCAACCTACCCAAGTATCATCGCTTTTAATGGGTACTAAATAAAACAAAATTTGCAGGGCAATTAAAACATGAAAAACAACAGAAAAAATAACTTGAATTTTTAGCAATTTTTTGTTGATGAACATTCCTGCCAAAATAATTCCGGTAATGTAAGATGGCATCATCCAGTTTAGTTTTACCCAATAAATAGGGGTTAAACTAAAGAAACCAACAAAAGTTGGGATAAAAAATGCCAGTAAAAATAAGGTTTTGGCTGCTGGCAATTTAAATTTTAAAAGGGCTCTTTTTATAAATTTAAAAGTAAATGTGATAAACACCAAAAACAAAACAGGTAGTAATAAAAATAGTTGATGCCCAATTGCCCCAAAGAAAAAACCAGGATTCAATTTAAATTCTGAAATAGAACTGGTTCTTTCTGAAGATTGAAAAGCAAAAGAAGCAAATTCGTTTTGATAGTTCCAATACCAAACAGGAAAAGTGATTGCCACAGAAATGATTAAGCTCAACCAAAACCAAGGAGAAAGTAAAAGTTTTCTGTGTTTGTTCGAAAAAATTACAAATAAAATTAATCCGATTTGTAAAACTAAAGCTGTGTATTTGCTGTTAAAAGCGAGTCCCATTGCAATTCCGCCAAGAATCCAGTAGGCTTTTTTGTTGTCGAAAATTGCTTTGTATAAACAGATGATGCTCCATGTCCAGAATAATAATAAGGGTACATCTGGTGTAGAATTAAAAGATAAAATAGAAATAAATAGGGTAGAAGCTAGTAAAACAATGGCATTTTCTACTTTTTGTTTGGATAAAAAGTAAGACGCCAATTTGTAAAAACTGAATAAGGTTAAAGACGTAATTACAAAATCTGTAAGTTTTACTACAAACACAGTTTGCCCAAAAATGTCTGTAAAAAACCGTAAACAATAACCTATCATTCCTGGATGATCGAAATAAGATAAAGACAAATTCTGACCATATAAATAATAGTAAGCATCTTGTGGCATTAATCCCATATATGGGAGTAAAATCAATCGAAATAATTGAAATCCTAAAACCCAAGAAATGGCTTTGTTATTTTTTATGAAGCTTGTTATTGTATTCAAAAGGGCTTGTTTTTTATAAAACCTGAAATGTCTATTAATCTATTAAATCTGGTCTAATCTCTTCTGTTCTTTTGTAAGCTTGTTCGCTTCTCCAATCATCAATTTTAGGAAAATTACCCGATAATAAAACTTCAGGAACTTTCATACCTTCATAATCTGCAGGTCTTGTATAAACAGGAGGTGATAATAAATTGTCTTGAAAAGAATCTGTAAGGGCAGATTGTTCATCACCAATAACCCCAGGAATTAAACGCACAACAGCATCAACCAAAACTGCTGCAGCCAATTCGCCACCAGTTAAAACATAATCACCAATAGAAATTTCTTTGGTAATGTATTTGTCTCTAATTCTTTGATCTACACCTTTATAATGCCCTGTAAGAATTAAAATATTTTCTTTTAACGATAGTGTGTTTGCTGTACTTTGATTTAGTGTTTTTGCATCTGGAGTCATATAAATAATTTCATCATACGTTCTCTCTGCTTGTAAATCTTTGATACAATTGGCAATTGGTTCTATCATTAAAACCATACCTGCACCACCACCAAATTGGGTGTCGTCTATTTGTTTGTAATTGCCCAAACCGTATTTACGTAAATCGTGAATTACAATTTTTGCCAAACCTTTTTCTTGCGCCCTTTTTACAATAGAATGATTAAAAGGACTTTCTAATAAATTTGGTGCAACTGAAATAATATCTATTCGCATATTGCAAATGTAGGATATTTAAATAGTTTTAAAAATATGCTTCTTTAAAGTTTAAGAAAGTTTGGTTATCGAAAAACAGCATCAACCAAAATATTTTTATTTTTTTATGGATATTAATTGTTGATGATAATTTACAATTCTAGCATTGGCATTATTATCAACCAATAAAATTACAACAAGCATTGCAATGGTTGTGGTACTTATGGCACGCCAAATTGGTTTATCAAAAAAAATGATGCATAAGGCTGCAATGATAATCATTATCGGAATTACTTTAAAAACAATGAGTTTATACTCGCCCATAGATTTTTCTGCTCTAACAATTTCCGATTTGACAAAGGCAGAAGCATCAGTATTGTAATCTTCTGTAAAAGTTTTAATTCTTGTGGTGTTTGCATACAGTAAACCAACACCCACTGTTAAGATTAAAATGCCTGCAACTAAAGTTGGATAAATAAATGCTTTAGCAATTTCTGTTTTGCCTAGTTGCCAAAAACCTATGGTTGCTAAAAGAAAAAGAATCCCGAAAAAGATGAAAAATTTAGACGAAAAAACTTCATCTTTTGCCCATTCTGTAGCTAGTTTTAAAATGTCCATTATGTAAAATTTATTTTGTTTAATAATTGTTGTTGGCCAATGTACTTGGATTGTATCCAAAGGCTTTTTTAAAAGCAAAAGAAAAATGAGAAAGGTTTTCAAAACCAACTGATAAATACACATCAGAAGTTTTTAGTTTTTCTGCATTTAGTTTATAATGAGCTAAATTCAGTCTTTTTTCAGTTAACCATTTGCCAGGTGTATTTTTAAAAATCTTTTTGAAATCAGATTTAAAAGTGGTGAGACTTCTGCCTGTTAATGCAGCAAATTTTTCTAACGGAAGATTGTACATATAATGCTCTTCCATGTAATTTTTTAAGTCGATTTTACCCATTTCGCTAAAAGTGCCTAAAACCGCACTTGCTCTTTTGTCTGCAGCATCTATAATAGTTAAGGCTTCTAGAATTTTAATGTCTACAAGAGGTGCAGGCAATTCGTCTTGCATTTCAAAATAAGGCAATAAAGAACTAAAATAACTTTTTAATAACGTGTTCGATTTTACAGGTCTTTCTTTTAATGCATTTTCGCTCCAAGTTTCTAAAACAGTTCTATTTGCATAAAATTCGCGCAAGTTTTTTTCAGGAATTGCCATGGATAAACATTTAAAAGGTTGCCCATCAATTGGTTTTTTAATACTTCTAGACAATTGATTTTTAGGAACCAAAATAGTATCACCTTCCACAAAATTCACAGTATTTTTTCCGTAAGTAATTTCTAATTCACCAGAATAAATAAAGGCTATAATATGTTGATGATATACGTTTTCCCAGGTGTATTCTTTATCAATTTTACAGGTCATAAAAACCTTGCCTTTTTCAGTTGTTTCAATAGCTTCCATAAATGTGCAAGATAAGATTATTGATTACTACTTGTTCTTTAACCTCTAAATTACTAATAAATTTCACAGTTTTATCAGTAAAAAATAATTTAGAGTTTTAATTTTAAATTGATTTACAACGTAAATTTTTGTTGAGTTGCTTTTTCTGAAACTGTCCATAATTTTGATGCAATTTCGCTATCGTAAACAAAAGATTCTACTTCGCACTCACCTACAGGACCTGTCCAATTATTTCTTCCTGTTGGTCCATAATAGGCTTTTTGTTTTAAGTCTTTTTCTGTAGCACACATTAATTCTGGATAAGCTCCTTTTTCTGCAGATTGTACAATGGGTAAATTAGAAAGAATAGACCACGTAATTCTGGTAATTAAAGGTGCATCTTTTTTAATTAAAGATGTTTTTGATGCTCCTGGATGACAAACATATACCTTTACGTCTTTGTTTGCTTCTTTAATTCTGTTTTGCAGTTCGTATGCAAACATAATTTGAGCTAATTTACTGTGGCAATATGTGTTGTTTGGATGATAGTTTTTATCAAAATTCATATCATTAAACTGAATGGTTTTTAATCCCATTTTATAACCTTCACTACCAACCACTACAATTCTACCTTTTGATGCTTCAACTTTATCAAAAAGAAGAGAGATTAATAAAAAATGCCCATAATGATTGATGCCTAATTGGCTTTCAAATCCGTCTAAAGTAAATTCTTGTTTTGCCAATTGAGCAACAGCAGCATTGCAAAGTAAAGCATCAATTTTTGGCAGTGTTTTTAAGATTTCTTTAGCCGCATTTCTTACAGAAGAAAGTGATGCTAAATCCATTTTTATAAAGGATACGTTTGCATTTGCACCAAATTCAGATTTAAGTTCGTTGATTGCTGCAATTGATTTTTGTTCATTTCTATTTAACATTACAACTTCTGCGCCTTTGCTTAATAATATTTTTGAAGCTTCGAAACCTGCACCTGCATTAGCGCCAGTTATAACAAATGTTTTATCTTTTAAATTTTCGATTCTATCAGGTGTCCAACCTTGTTTACCAAATTGATTACTCATTTTTATTTTATTTAGATTTTATACTTTTTTTATTTTGGTACAAAGATCTAAAGGAATTTAAGTAAAAATTTTGTTTAAAAGTCTTTTTATGTTTGTTAAAAAGTTTCGTGTATGTATTTTTTTATTTTGTAATGAATTCGAAATACAATATTTTTTTATTGAATAGGCTTCAAATTATCAATTTTATTAAATTATCTCTTTAGATGATTTTATGTATCAAAAATGAAAAAAAGCGAATAATAAAAAGTAGTTTTTCATAGCTGTTTTTTTATTTTAAATAGGTTTTTTTTAATCTTCCATACTAACGTGAAATATAGCATCACCTTTGTTTACAATTGGGGTTTTATTAATACAAAATACATAACCATTATGAGGAGCATAAACTCTTTTTTTAAACTCTCCAAAAGGATCTTGTATTACACCTAAAATGTCTTTCTTTTTTACATAACTTCCATTTTTAACCATTACCTTAAGCATGCCAGAATGCAAAGCTCGCAACCATTTCGATTTTTTTACATAAATAGGTGTTTCTCTTACAGTTATTTCTCCTTCAATTAAACCTAAGTGAATCAGTACGTTTTTAGTTCCATTTACACCTTCGTTAATTACTGTAGGGTCTAATTCTTTGGTTTTTCCGCCTTCGAATAATAAAACAGTTTTACCCATTTTATGTAAAGTTTCTCTTAGAGATTTTACAATATTATTGGAATACATAATAATTGGCGGATTAAATATTTTTGCCAATTCTAATCCTTTGTCATCATCTTTGTTACAACGAATTTGAGGAACATTATCACGTTGATCTCCTCCAGTATGAAAATCGATTACATAATCTACAAAAGGAGCAACTTCGTTGATAAATTGATAAGCAAATTGGCTGGCTAAAGAACCTTTGCTAGAACCTGGAAAAACTCGATTTAAATCTCTACCATCAGGGAATTCTCTAGTTTGCATTAGATAACCAAAAATATTAAAAACAGGCAAACAGATAATAGTTCCGTTTTTAGGTTTGTTTAATTTCTGATTTATAATTTCTCTGATGATGCCAACACCATTTGTTTCATCACCATGAATACCTGCCATTAATAAAACTACAGGCCCAGGATTTTTAGAACGCTCAATAATTAACGGAACTTTTATGGTAGTTCTTGTATGTAATTTAGCAACCTCTAAATCTAAAACAGTACGTTTTCCTTCAGGAATAACTTCTCCTAAAAGTACAAAAGGGTTATTCTGCATGTATTTCTAAATATCTAATAATTTCTTTGGCAATATTTTTTCCTGTGGCAACTTCTATACCTTCTAAACCAGGAGAAGAGTTTACTTCTAAAACTAAAGGTCCTTTAGAAGATTGTAACATATCTACACCAGCAATACCTAAACCTAAAGCTTTGGTTGCTTTTAGTGCCGTTTTTTCTTCTTCGTCTGTTAATTCAATTACTGTTGCATTACCACCTCTGTGTAAATTAGAACGAAATTCGCCTTCTTTACCTTGACGTTTCATAGCGCCAATTACTTTACCATCAACCACAAATGCTCTAATATCTGCACCACCAGCTTCTTTAATAAATTGTTGAGCAATAACTCTTGCACCCAAACCATTAAAAGCCTCTAAAACTGAAGTTGCTGCATTTTTTGTTTCTGCTAAAACAACACCTAAACCTTGTGTACCTTCTAATAATTTTAATACTAATGGAGCACCACCAACAGAATCTACAACATGCTCTACATCTTTTGTATAGTTTGTAAAAACGGTTTTTGGTAAACCAACTCCAGCTCTTGCTAAAATTTGTAAACTGCTTAATTTATCTCTAGACCTGGTTAATGCTTGTGAGGTTACAGAAGTAAAAACTTTCATCATTTCGAACTGACGAATTACAGCTGTTCCGTAAAAAGTAACAGAAGCTCCAATTCTTGGTATAATGGCATCTATATCTGTAATATATTCTCCTTTATAATAGATTTTAGGCGATTTTTTTTCAATCTCAATGTTACATTTTAAATGATCTACCACAAAAACCTCATGTTTACGTTTTATAGCGGCTTCAACCAATCTTTTTGTAGAATATAATTTTGGGTTTCTAGATAGTATAACTATTCTCATTTAGTAGGATATTTTAATTTAAAAGATAGGTTTTTTTTAATTGGATCGATTACAAATTTCGTGTTTAGAAATTTTCTTCCCAATAATATAGGAAATTTCATGTCTTTTCGTTCGCTTAATGTTAAATATATAGAAAAAGTAGCATTAAAGATAAAGATTTCTGTTTGTATCATAAATCTTTTTTCTGCAATACCATTAGAGCTTTTTACCATTTTAGAAGTATACTCTTTTGTTCTAAACACTTTGTTATTATATAAAGGATGTTCTTTATCTAATAAAACAAACTCTAAATAATTTTCATTATTTAGGGTTATTTCTTTAAAATTTGCGCAATGTATTGAAGAAGTGTAAGCACCAGAATCTATTTTAACATCGATATCTGTTAAAGATAATTTAGGAAAATCGGCTTTATCAACTCTACCAATTGTAATTTTCATATGATTAAATAATAAAGTAAAATTAATAAAACTTATTGAGTTAAATTGTAAAAGATTAGAGATTAGCAATTGCAGCTTCTGCACAACGTTCTCCATCCATGGCTGCAGAAACAATTCCGCCAGCATAACCACCACCTTCTCCACAAGGATATAAGCCTAATATTTCTGTGTGTTCTAAATTTTCTTTTCTTGGAATGTTTACAGGTGATGAGGTTCTAGATTCTACACCCACAATATTGGCATCATTTGTATAATAACCGTGCATTTTTTGCCCAAAAGCAGCAAAGCCTTTTCGCAATCTACTACCAATTATTTTAGGTAATAAAGAATGTAAAGGTGCCGATTTTAATCCTGGTTGATAAGAGCAATCATTTAAATCGTTAGAAAGTTTACCATCTACAAAATCTACCAATCTTTGTGCTGGCGCAGTTTGAGTTCTACCACCTGCATAAAAGGCAATTTTTTCTAAATCTTTCTGAAACTCTAATCCTTTTAAAGCCCCAAAATGTTCGTATTTTTTAAAATCTTTATCAATATCTAATTCAACCACAATTCCAGAATTGGCAAATTTATTATTTCTTCTGCTTGGCGACATTCCGTTTACAACAACTTCTCCATTAGCAGTTGCAGCTGGCACTATAAACCCTCCAGGACACATGCAAAAAGAATATACACCTCTGTTATTTACTTGATGCACCAAACTATAGGCAGCAGCTGGCAGCAATTCATCTCTAGTTCCTGAACAGCTATACTGAATTTGATCTATAATTTCTTGAGGATGCTCCACACGAACGCCCATAGCAAAAGACTTTGCTTTTAGTGAAATTTCTTTTTTGTGAAGCAATTCGTAAATGTCTCTTGCAGAATGACCTGTAGCTAAAATAACAGCATTTACTGCCATTTCTTGTTGGTCGTTAATTTCTATTGCTTGTATTTTATTTTTTTTGATGATGATGTTAGTAACCCTGCTCTGAAAGTGAATTTCGCCACCAAATTCTAAAATAGTTTCACGAATGTTTTTAATAATTTTTGGTAATTTATTTGTACCAATATGAGGATGAGCATCAACCAAAATTTGTTCTGTAGCTCCATGAAAAACAAGGTTTTCGAAAATACGTCTTACATCGCCTCTTTTTAAACTTCTTGTGTAGAGTTTCCCATCAGAATATGTTCCTGCACCACCTTCGCCAAAACAATAATTAGAATCTTCGTTTACAAAATGGTCTTGATTAATGGCTCTTAAATCTCGTCTTCGGTCTTGTACGTTTTTACCTCGTTCTAAAACAATAGGTTTGTACCCTAATTCTATACAACGCAAAGCAGCGTACATCCCTGCAGGTCCAAAACCAACAATATGAACTTCTTTAGCTTTAGAAACATCTTTGTATTCAAAAATATATTTCGATTTTTCAGGAATTTCTTCATTAATGTAAACTGCAACTTTATAATTAAAAATGATGTCTTTTTTACGGGCATCTATAGATTTTCGTAAAACTTTAATAGCAGTTATTTCTGTGGTATTAATAGAAAGCTGTTTAGCAGCTTTGTAGTTTAGGATGTTTTCTTTGCGTTCTTCTATTAAATTTACTCGTAACTGTATTTCTTTTATCATTTAAAAACTAAAATTATAATGCTTCTAATTTATTTAAAATAGATTGGTATTCTGTAATGCTTGCTTTACAAATAGGTAAAATATGGTTTAGTTTTTCTTTAATAATAGTTTCGCTTTCAAAATCTTTGGCAAGTAATTCTAAGTTGGCAACATCATCTAAACAACTTATGCCCATTAAGCCAAAAGAAGATTTTAAGAAATGACAAATGCCTCTTACTTCTTCATAATCTACTGTATCTAGACTTTTTTCTAAGGTTTCTATTCTTGGAGATGTGTCTGATAAATAAACGCCAATTAATTGAATCAACATATCTTTATCATTAGCAAAAAAACTTTTAATAGAAGATAAATCAACTACGTTACTAGTTAAAATTTTCTCGATTTCCATAATACATTTATAATTTAGGGGATTAGTGTAGTGCTACAAAGATAATAAAATAGATAACAAGTCTTTAATTTCTATGTAATGGATTTGTTAGATTGAATTAAATTTATCACAACTCTATAAAAATAAGATTAAGAAAAGAATTAGCTAATACGGATTCTTTGATTATCTTTCTTTTAGAGCTTCTTATTTTATCAGATGTACATAAAATATACAATTTCAAATTTCGCTAATTTTACATCAATTAATTGAAAAATTAGCGAAATTTGAAACTGTTTAATTTTAATCAAAATAAGAAAAAGTATCTCCGTCTTTAATGTTTAAAAGCGATTCGTAAATCATTTTAATTACATTTTCTACATCTTGTCTATGTACCATTTCTACAGTTGTGTGCATGTATCTTAAAGGCAAAGAAATTAATGCAGAAGCTACACCACCATTGCTATATGCAAAGGCATCTGTATCTGTACCAGTTGCTCTAGATAATGCAGAACGTTGAAAAGGAATGTTTTTAGCCTCTGCAGTATCTATAATTAAATCGCGTAATTTTTGTTGTACAGCAGGTGCATAAGCAATTACTGGTCCTTTACCCAATTCCATTAAACCTGCTTTTTTAGGTTCAATCATTGGGGTGGTAGTATCATGAGTAACATCAGTAACAATGGCAACATTTGGTTTAATTGTTTGTGTAATCATTTCTGCGCCACGTAAACCAATTTCTTCTTGTACAGAATTGGTTACATATAAACCAAAAGGTAATTCTTTACTATTTTCTTTTAATAAACGAGCAACTTCAGCAATCATAAAACCACCCATTCTATTGTCTAAGGCTCTACAAACAAACTTATCTCCATTTAAAATATGGAATTCATCTGGATAAGTAATTACACAACCTACATGTATGCCTAAAGCTAAAACTTCATCTTTGGTAGTACAACCTGTATCTATAGTAATATTATCTGGTTTTGGTGCTTGTTCATTGGCTTTATCTCTTGTATGAATGGCTGGCCAACCAAAAACACCTTTTACAATTCCGTTTTTGGTATGAATATTTACAATTTTACTTGGCGCAATTTGATGATCTGAACCTCCATTTCTAATTACATAAATTAATCCATCATCAGAAATATAGTTTACATACCAAGAAATTTCATCTGCATGCCCTTCTATTACAACTTTGTATTTTGCATCAGGATTAATAACTCCAACAGCAGAACCATAGGTGTCTGTAATAAAGGTATCTACATAAGGTTTTAAATAATCCATCCAGATTTTCTGACCTTCCCACTCATAACCAGTTGGAGCAGCATTATTTAAGTATTTTTCTAAAAACTCTAATGATTTTTCGTTTAAAATTGATTTTTCTGACATAATATCTTTTCTGTTTTGTGTAAAAATAAAACGAATTTTTAGGAATATCATTTAAAAAAGTATAAAAAAAAGGAACTAAACTTCTTATTTTTACATTTGTCACAAATGTGAAAACATAATAAAATCAACAAAAATGAAGCTAGTAATTGAAAATTTAACCAAAACCTATAAAAACGGAGTAAAAGCAATAGATAATTTAAGTATAGAAATTGGCACAGGAATGTTTGGTTTGTTAGGGCCAAATGGAGCTGGTAAATCGTCTTTAATGAGAACCATTGCAACTTTACAAAGTCCAGATTCTGGATCTATAACTTTTGGTGATATTAATGTTTTAGAAGATAACATGTCTTTAAGAAAAGTGTTGGGTTATTTGCCTCAATCTTTTGGGGTGTATCCTAAAATGTCTGCACAAGAATTGTTAGATTATTTTGCCACTTTAAAAGGAATTTCCAATAAATCTGATAAACAAAAATTAATAAAAGAAGTTTTAGAAATTACCAATTTATACGAAGTTAGGCATAAATATGTGGCAGGTTATTCTGGAGGAATGAAACAGCGTTTTGGAATTGCACAATTGCTTTTAAATAACCCAAAATTAATTATTGTTGATGAACCAACTGCTGGATTAGATCCTGCAGAAAGACATCGTTTTTTAAATGTTTTAAGAGAAGTAGGTACAAATTGTACCGTTATTTTTTCGACTCATATTGTAGAAGATGTTAAAGAGTTGTGTAATGAAATGGCCATTTTAAATGGAGGAAAAATTTTAAAGCACACAACTCCACAAGAAGCTACAAAAGAAATTGAAGGTAAAATCTGGAAAAAAATAATCAACAGAGATGATTTAGAAGAAAATGAAAAAATGTTCAATATTTTATCATCGAACTACAATCAAGATAATACTTTAAACATAAGAGTATTTTCGCCAGAAAAACCTAGTGAAGATTTTGAAGCGGTTACTCCTCAGTTAGATGATGTGTATTTTATTGCTTTAAAACAAGATGAACCAGTTTTAACAAGTTAAGAGTTTAAAATTAAAAAGTTCAGAGATAAAATTCTGAAAAATATTCTCAAAAAACAGAAACTCATCACTCATCACTTTACAAAATTATGTTTTCAACAATATTCAAACAAGAATTAAACTATTGGTTTAAAAGACCTTTATTTTATATTTATATGGCAATTTTTGTTTTAATTGCTTTTTTTATTTCGGCAACTTCTGCTGGTATATGGGATAATATTACAGGTACAGTTGGTTCATCAAGAATCGTAAATTCGCCCATAAATATCATTGGTAATTTTAGTCTTTTTACCACTTTTATGTACTTTTTATTCCCTTCTATAATTGGCGTTTCTATTTACAGAGATTTTAAGAGCGAAATGCATACCATTTTGTTTTCATATCCTTTTACAAAGGCAAATTATTTATTTGCAAAATTTTTAAGTGGTATTGTAGTAGTTTCAATTATTCTTTTTGCAATCGCTTTAGGTATGATGATTGGTTTTCGGTTTCCAGGAACCAATTCAGATATTGTTGGCGATTTAAATTTAACAAGTTATTTAAACGCTTATTTGGTATATATTTTGCCAAATATGTTGTTTTTTGGAGCAGTGGTTTTTGCAGTGGTTACTTTTTCTAGAAGTGAAGGTGCAGGTTTTATTACTGTAATTATTTTAATGTTTTTTCAAGGTGCAATGGGTGCAATTTTTTCTGAACCAGAGCAAGAAGAACTTTTAGCTTTATTAGATCCTTTTGGATTTTCCGCTTTAAACAAATACACAAAATATTGGACAATGTCCGAGCAAAATGAATTGCAAGTGCCTTTAGAAAAGTTTATCATTTACAACAGATTGTTATGGTTGTTCATTTCTTCCTTAGTTTTTGGTTTGGTATTTAAGTATTTTAAATTCAGTCAAAATGCAATTACAATATCATTCAGAAAAGTAAAAGCTGAGCGTGTTACAAAAAGAAATTTTAGCGGAATTACAAGAATAAATTTGCCTAAAGTAACTTACAATTATTCCTTTTTGCAGAAATTAAAAACAATGTGGAGGTTGTCTAATATCGACTTTAAATACATTTTTAAAAGTTTGCCTTTTATATGTATTTTAATTGTTGGTGTTATTATTTTAGTGGCTACTTTGTTTGTTTCTAGCGAAATTTTTGGAACAGATACTTTGCCTGTAACTTGGCAAATGTTGAGTGGAGGTAATGTGTTTACTTTTTTTGTATTAAATGTGTGTACCTTTTTATATGCAGGTATGTTAGTGCAAAGAGCAAATACTGCTAAAATAAATCATTTGGTAGATAGTACACCTGTGCCAAATTGGACATTGCTTTTCTCAAAGTTAATTGCACTTTTAAAAATGCAACTTGTGTTGTTGGCAGTAATTATGGTTGCTGGTATATTATTTCAGGTTTACAGAGGTTATTATAATTTTGAAATCGGACAGTATCTGCAAGAATTATTTGGTTTAAAATTCTTGAATTATTTAGTTTGGGCTTTGTTGTCTATTTTTATTCAGACGTTGGTTAAAAATCAATATTTAGGCTTTTTTATTGTGTTGATTATTGCAGTTTCTATGCCATTATTATCGATTGTGGGTATAGAATTGTCCATTTTTAAATACAATCAAGGTCCTAGTTTTAGTTATTCTGATATGAATGGATATGGAACTTCGTTATCCAGATATTTATGGTACAAAATCTATTGGATTTTAGGCGGATCAATCCTTTTAATTTTAAGTGTTTTATTTTGGGTTAGAGGTTTGCCAAGCTCATTTGCAGAGCGTATTCATATTGCAGTACAGCGTTTTAAATTACCGCAAATTATTACATTTTCAGTGGTTTTTATGGCATTTGTAACCTTAGGAACATTTATTTATTTAGAGATTAAATCCGACAGCGAAAACTCATCATCAAAACAAGCAGAATTAGATGCAGTTGAATGGGAAAAAACCTATAAAAAATACGAAAATTACAAGCAACCAAGAATTGTGGCTGTTAAGGCTGATGTAGATATTTATCCAAAGAAAAGAACGTACAAAGCCAAAGCCATTTATACAATGGTAAACAAAACAGATAAAGCTATAGATAGTATTTTGTTGAATCATAATTCTTTAGAAAACACGTTTGAGTTTAATAAACCAAACAATCTAGTTTTAGAAGACACTGTTTTTAATTTTGATATTTATCAATTAGTTAAAAAATTAAATCCCGGAGATTCTTTACAATTAACTGTTCATGTAAAAAGTGAAGAAAATTCTACCTTTCGACAAAAATCGCCTATAATCGAGAACGGAACGTTTATCAATAATTTTTCGATGTTTCCTTCTTTAGGATATTCTTCTCAAGGAGAATTAACAGACAATAAAACAAGAAAAAAATACGATTTACCTCCAAACGATTTACAAGCACATCCTTCAGATTCAACTGCTTTAGGAGATACTTATATTTCTAAAGATGCAGATTGGATAGATTTTGAAGCCACAGTTTCTACTTCAAAAGATCAAATTGCAATTGCGCCAGGTTATTTGCAAAAAGAATGGGTAGAAGACAATCGTAAATATTTCCATTATAAAATGGATAGTAAAATCTTAAATTTTTATGCGTTTAATTCTGCAGAATATCAGGTTAAAAAAGAAATGTATAAAGGTGTGAGTTTAGAAATTTATTATCACAAACCACATACGTTTAATTTAGATAGAATGCTAAAAGGGATGAAAGCTTCTTTAGATTATAACGAAAAGAATTTTAGTCCTTATCAACACAAACAACTAAGAATTTTAGAGTTTCCTAGAACATTTGGAACCTTTGCACAATCTTTTGCAAATACAATTCCATTTTCTGAAGGTTTTGGTTTTATAGCAGATGTAGACGATAAAAATGATGATGGTGTAGATTATCCTTTTGCAGTTACAGTTCACGAAGTTGCACATCAATGGTGGGCGCATCAAGTAATTGGGGCAGATGTTTTGGGGGCTACAATGTTGTCCGAAAGTTTATCAGAATACGTTTCTTTAAAAGTATTAGAACATCAAAATGGAAAAACTAAAATGCGTACTTTTTTAAAGGATGCTTTAGATGGTTATTTAATGCAAAGAACTTTCGAAACCAAAAGAGAAAAACCGCTGATGTATAATGATGGACAAGGTTATATTCATTATCAAAAAGGATCGTTGGTTTTTTATGCTTTAAGCGATTATATTGGCGAAGAAAAATTAAATGCAGCATTAAAACAATATGTAGAAAAAGTAAAATTTCAAGAACCTCCCTATACCACATCCATAGAAATGGTAGATTATATTAAAGAAGTTACTCCTGATTCTTTGCAATATGTAATTAAAGACATGTTTGAGACGATTACTTTATATCAAAACAAAATTATTGATGTTACTTCAACTCCATTAGAAAATGGAAAATATCAAGTTGATATCGATTTTCTGGTGGCAAAATATAGAAATGACGAAAAAGGAAAAAAATATTATGGCGAAAAAGTAGGAGACACTTTAAGTTATACTCCAAAAGATAAAAAGAAACCAATATTATCTGTAAAACTAGAAGATTATATTGATGTTGGTATTTTTGGCGAACAAGAAATTGATGGCGTAAATAAAGAAGTAGAACTGTATTTACAAAAACATAAAATAACGAAAATAAACAATACAGTTTCAATTATTGTTGATGCTAAACCAACAGAAGTAGGTATAGATCCTTATAATAAATTGATAGATACGCAATCTGCAGACAACAGACAGAAGTTGTAGGTTTTTAATTTTTTATATTAAAATTTGAGATTTTATCAATTAATTTTTGATTGGCAATTTAGATGAACAATTTTTTAAAGTTTAAAGGTAAAAAAAGAATTAATAAAATACCAAAATGGTAACTTTTTTGTATTATTTTTGTATCATAGAATTATATTGTGAGGATTATTTCAAAAAGGACTTTAAGAGATTTCTGGGAAAAACACTCAGATTCTGAACAACAATTAACAGCTTGGTTTAGAGAAACTGAAAAAGCAAACTGGGAATCTTTAAATGAGTTAAAAAAGGAATATCCAAGTGCAAGTATTTTAAAAGATAACAGAGTTGTATTTAATATTAAGGGTAACCATTATCGATTAATTGTTAAATTTAATTTAGATTATCAGTTATGTTGGATTAGATTTATAGGAACTCACGCAGAATATGATAAAATAGACGCAAACAAAATTTAAAATGAATATTAAACCTATAAAAAACGAAACCGATTACCAAAATGCTCTTAAGAGACTTGAGGTGATTTTCGACTCAAAAAAAGATACAAAAAAAGGAGATGAATTAGAAATACTTTCAATTTTAATTGATAAGTATGAAAATGAGAATACTCCCATTGGTTATCCAGATCCTATTGAAGCTATTAAGTTTAGAATGGAGCAAATGGGATTAAAACAAAAAGATTTAGCAGAAGTTGTTGGTTTTAAAAGTAGAGTTAGTGAAATTTTAAACAAAAAAAGAAAATTAACCCTAGAAATGATTAGAAGCTTAAGCTTAAAGCTAAACATACCTACAGATGTTTTAGTGCAAGATTATTAAAATTGTATTACTATCTTATTATTCTGATTTTCATAAAATTGATGTAAATATTTTAAGATTATTTATCTAAAACCTTTAAATTCTTAAATAAAAAATAAAAATGATAAGTTTGTCGCCTTTTTATCAAAAGAAAATAAATAGTATTTTTACACAAGCTTAATCTTAACATTCATATTTCAAATTGAAAAAATCTTTTATTCAAAAACGGTTCAATAAATTATTAAAAGAAAAAGAAGAAAATAGAGTAGTCTGTAATGAAGAGGTGTATACAGTTGGTGTAATTGCTTCTGATGAAGTTACAAAATGGTTAAAAATTCAAGATGATATAGAGCGTATTTTAGGTTTAGGTAATGTAAGAGTTTATAATTATAGGCCTTATAGCAAAAAAAATATTCCTTCTTTTAAGTATTTTACAGAAAAAGATTTTACATGGAAAGGAGAACCAAAAAACAAAACTTTTAAATCTTTTATAGAAGAACCACACGATTTATTAATTGGGTATTTTAATAAAAATAATCTCTATTTAGAAAATGCAGTTTTACGTTCTAATGCAAAATTTAAAGTAGGTTTTGCAAACGTAAACCCAAGTTTATATGATATGGAAATTGCAGAAATACCAACAAATGTTGATAGTTTTTTATCTGAATTAAAAAAATATCTAATCGTTTTAAATAAACTCAAAAATTAAACTTCAAATTAAAACTTGTGTTTTCTTAATTAGAAATAATTTTTTCAATACAAATTCAATTTGAAAATTGTAATTTTGCCGCTTTAAAAATTAAATAATGCAAAAATTTATTGGTACAGGTGTTGCTTTGGTTACACCGTTTAAAAATGATTTATCTGTAGATGTAGAAGCACTAGAAAATTTAGTGAATTTTAACATCGAAAACGGCACTAATTATTTAGTAATTAATGGTACAACAGCAGAGAGTGCTACAATTTCTAAAGAAGAAAAACAGCTGATTATAGATGTAATTATAAAAGCGACAAACAAGCGTGTGCCTTTAGTTCTAGGAGTTGGTGGTAACAATACATCAGAAGTTGTTAAAGAATTAAAAACTAGAGATTTTACAGGTATAGATGGTATTTTATCTGTAGCACCATATTATAGTAAACCAACTCAAGAAGGTTTTTATCAGCATTATAAAGCACTTGCAGAAGCTACAGATTTACCAATAATTTTATACAATGTACCTGGCAGAACTGCTAAAAATATGGAGCCAGCAACTACATTGCGTTTGGCAAAAGATTTTAGCAATATTGTAGCTGTAAAAGAAGCAGGTAACAACCAACAACAATACAATACATTGTTAAAAGATAAACCAGAAGATTTCTTAATTATTTCTGGTGATGATGATTTAGCATTAGGCGTAACTTTAGCTGGTGGATCTGGTGTAATTTCTGTAATTGGACAGGCTTTTCCAGCAGAATTCTCTAAAATGATACAATTAGGTTTAGAAGGTAAAAACAAAGAAGCTTATAAAATCCATTTTAAAATGATGGATATTGTTGATTATATTTTTGAAGAAAACAATCCTGCAGGAATTAAAACAGTTTTACAAGAGTTAGAAATTTGTAATAACAACGTGCGTTTGCCATTAGTAAAAGCAAGTACACAATTGCATGAAAAAATAGCGGCATACGTTAAAGCTTTTTAAACATAGGTTGAATCTTAACAAACTTTTAGTATCAGTTTATTACTTTTTTAAGGCTTTTTTGATGATTATTGCAAGACCCAATTTAAAGTATTAAAAAGCGTTTTAAAGTAAACCATTTTTTTTAAAAATAGCTGATTAAATTTTATTTTAAATTGTTGAGCAGAAATGATTTCAGTATCAAATAGAAAAGAATTATTTTACAAAAAATAAATTCTTTTATTATCCATAATTAATTAGTAATTTTGCCCGATGCAAAAAATTAAAAATTTAGCGTATTTAGTAGTGTTTAGTGTAATGTTATTCTCTTGTGGAGAGTATCAAAAAGTACTAAATAAAGGTAGTGTAGATGAGCAGTACAAGATGGCTGTAAAAATGTACGAAACTAATAATTACGCAAAAGCTTTACGCATATTTGAAAAAATAACGCCTGCTTACAGAGGTAAACCTCAAATGGAGCGTGTTCAGTTTATGGTGTCTCAGGCTAATTTTAACGAAAAAAATTATAGACTTGCAGGTTATTATTTTGATCGTTTTACAAAAAATTATCCAAAAAGTTCTAAAAATGAAGAGGCTTCTTTTCTATCTGCTTTAAGTTACAAATTAGCTTCACCTGTTTTTAGCAAAGATCCTACAGATACCAATAAAGCCTTAGAAGCTTTTCAAAGCTTTATAAATACTTATCCTAATTCTGATAAAATTGATGAAGCTAATCAACATTATAAAGATTTAAGATATAAATTACAGAAAAAATACTTCGAAATCGCTAAAACCTATTATACAACAGCAGATTACGATTTTAGAAATTACAAAGCAGCAATTCAAGCTTTCGATAATCTTTTATCAGATTATTTAGGTTCTGAATTTAAAGAAGAAGCTTTGTACTATAGATTAAAATGTGCGCACGATTTTGTGTTAAAAAGCACAGACAGAAGAAAAGAAAGCAGAATTAAAGATGCTATTGAAGCTTACGAAAAATTAGAAAGAAATTTTCCAGAATCTCAATATATGGAAGAATCTAATGAAATGTTAGCAACGCTTAAAGAAGAACAAAAAAGAATTGAAGGCATTATTGCTCAGATTAAAGAATTACAAAAAGAGAACACCAAAGAGAAATAATATATATTATGGATTATAAAGATACAGAAGCTGCATTAAGTACTATTACTTACAACAAAGATATCATAGAAGCTCCAACAGAAAATATTTACGAAGCGATATCTATTATTGCAAAAAGAGCAAATCAAATTAATGCTGATTTAAAGAAAGAATTAGTAGATAAATTAGATGAGTTTGCTACGTATAATGACAGTTTAGAAGAAGTTTTTGAAAACAAAGAACAAATTGAAGTTTCTAAATTTTACGAGCGTTTGCCAAAACCAACTGCAATTGCTGTAGATGAATGGTTAAAAGGTAAAGTATATTTTAGAACTCCAGAAACAGAATAAATGTCTGTTTTAAGTGGTAAGAAAATCCTTTTAGGCATTACTGCTGGTATAGCTGCATATAAAACGGCTTCTTTAGTTCGTTTATTTATAAAATTAGGCGCAGATGTTAAAGTAATAATGACACCTGCGTCTAAAGATTTTATAACACCTCTCACTCTTTCTACACTTTCTAAAAATCCTGTTCATTCTACTTTTTTCGATAAAGAAGAAGAAAATGAACTTTGGAATAATCATGTTGATTTTGGTTTATGGGCAGACTATTTTTTAATAGCTCCTGCAACTGCAAATACCATGTCTAAAATGGCAAATGGTACTTGCGATAATTTATTACTGGCAACTTACTTATCTGCTAAATGTCCTGTGTATTTAGCACCAGCTATGGACTTGGATATGTATATTCATCCTTCCACCAAAAAAAGTTTAGACAAATTAAAAAGTTTTGGTAATATTATAATTCCTGCAACTTCAGGAGAATTAGCTAGTGGTTTAGTTGGCGAAGGTAGAATGGCAGAGCCAGAAGATATTGTTACCTTTATTGAAAATGATATTTTAAACAAACTGCCTTTAAAAGGTAAAAAAGTATTAATTACAGCTGGCCCAACTTACGAGGCTATAGACCCTGTTCGTTTTATTGGAAATCATTCATCAGGCAAAATGGGATTTGCCATAGCAAAATCGGCAGCAAATTTAGGTGCAGAAGTGTTTTTAATTTCTGGGCCAAGTCATCAACAAATACAACATTCATCAATAAAAAGAATAGATGTAGTTTCTGCTGAAGACATGTATAAAGCAGCACACCAATATTTTAATGATGTAGATGTTGCTATTTTATCGGCAGCTGTTGCAGATTACAAACCAAAAAATGTTGCTAGTCAGAAAATAAAAAAGAAAGATTCTTCGTTAACCATTGAGTTAGCACCTACAAAAGATATTTTAGCTTCTTTAGGTGAAAGTAAAAAACATCAGCTTTTGGTTGGTTTTGCATTAGAAACAAATAATGAAATTGAGAATGCAAAAGGCAAACTAAAACGTAAGAATTTAGATTTAATTGTTTTAAATTCTTTGCAAGATAAAGGAGCTGGTTTTGCCACTAACACAAATAAAATTACTATTATTGATAAAAATTTGAATGAAAAACCATTCGAATTAAAGTCGAAAGTAGAAGTAGCTGAAGATATAATGAATGAGATTGTAAATCATCTTAAGGGTTGATATCATTTCCATTTTGAGTGATTTTTTTGATAAAGTAAAAAAAAGTATCAAGTACAATTAAAACAGAAATGCGTAAAATAGTCTTACTTATTGCCATATTTCTATCTATTGCGAATGTAAATTCGCAAGAATTAAACTGTTTGGTAAATATTAATTACGATCAAATTGCAGGTTCTAACAGACAAGTATTTGAAACTTTACAAAAATCTTTAACCGAGTTTGTAAATCAAACAAAATGGACAGACAGAGTTGTACAAACAGAAGAAAAAGTAGACTGTGTTATGAATATTATTGTTACAGAAAGAAATGACAATAATTACACTGCTACACTACAAGTACAATCTACAAGACCTGTTTACGGCTCAAGTTATGCAAGCCCTTTATTAAATTTAAAAGACAACGATTTTACGTTTAGATACAATGAATACGATCCTTTAATTTACAATAGAAATTCTTTTGATAGTAATTTAGTATCTACTATTGTATTTTATGTATACACAATTTTAGGTGTTGATGCAGATTCATTTTCTAAATACGGTGGTCAAACTGAATTAGAAGAAGCGCAAAATGTTATGTTGCAAGCACAGCAAAGTGGTTTATCTGCTTGGCAAAATGTGGTAGGTAAGCAAAATCGTTTTTTGTTGATAGACAATTTATTAGCGCCAAAATTAAAAACCTACAGAGATGTAATGTATGATTATCATATAAAAGGTTTAGACAATTTTGGAACAAACAAAGAATACGCAAAACAGACCATAGAAGATAGTGCTTTTAAAATGGAAAATCTGTACAACAAAACTGTTGGTAATTATTTAATTAGAATGTTTTTTGATGCCAAAGCTGATGAATTGGTAAACATTTATTCTGATGGTCCTAGAACAAGAAATGCCATAAAATTATCATCAACCTTAAAAAGAATTTCTCCTAACAATAACTCTAAGTGGAGAAATATTGAATAATTGTATTAGTTTTATTTTGGGTTTTTAGAGTTTAAATTTTCTAAAAAACAGTAAACTTTTAAGGTATTTAATCAAAATTTTATAAAAATAAAAAATGCATGCAAGCACACATGGAGCAATAGGTATTGCTATTATAACAGCAAGCTATATAATTACTAAAAGCGAAAAGAAAACTTTTATTATTGGTGGAATTCTTGCTTTTGCCTCTCATTATATTTTAGACTTCATTGGTGAATCTCCTTATAAAACCATGCAAGAAATGCTATTCATTGAAGTTGCTGTTTATTTATGGTCTTTGGTATTAATGTTTTTTCTTGGTTTAAAATATCTAAAATTTTCAGTTTTTGGTTTTTTTATGGCCAATCTCATGGATTATATTGATAAGAAAATGTATTTATCTATTTTTCTACCCAAAGAATATCCTTTTACGTATTACTTTCATTCTAAAAATCAAGTGCTAATTCCTATAAGTTATCAAAAAACGATTATAGCTGCAATCGTTTCTGTAATACTAATAGGTGCGTGTTTTCTGATCTTAAAAAATAGTAAGAAGAGGCTTGAGTCTTAATTTTTGTGTAGTTTATCTCTATAAAATAGAGATTGATACTATTAATTAACTTCTCTTATTCTTTAACTCTTCAAAATCAAAAAAATCTTTTACATCCACTTCTAAAATAGTTGCTATTTTTAACAATGTATCTATTTTAATATTGCTTTTTCCGTTTTCTAAATTATGATAAGCAATTTGACTTGTGCTTAATCTGCAGCCCATATAATATTGAGAGTATTCTTTTTTTAAGCGAGCAAATTTTATTTTCTTTCTAATAGCAATTAATTTTTCTTCCATTTTTTTATTTCTAATTTAATAAGATAAACCGAATTGTGCAATCTCTATAGAAGGTAAATTCTTTTTCTCCCCATAAATGGGGAGAAACCTCCCTATAAATGGGGAGCTGATAAACTTATAATTTATAATTTTTTTGATATTGACAAAATAGTTTTTCTGTTTTAAATTTACAGTATCATTGCTATGTTAGTCCTTACTTAAATGTTCTGATTAAAACTTTGATTTTTAAAAATATATTATATAGTATTTTGAATTGATTTTATAATTATTTTTAAGGAGTGAATTTTATTTCACTCTTTTTTTGTTTTCTAATAAGTACATTTTTACAAATATTGATTATTTAGAAACACATTGATCAGAAAAAGTAGAAATTAATTTTAAAATTAAGCCCAGAAACTTTTAAAAAATGGGAAAAAGATATAACTATTCATAAGGTAGAATTTCTAAAACAAATTACTTTATACTGCCAAATAACTACAAAGAATGTAGAATTATTACTTTTTTTTTTAACAACCTACAAGACCCAAATAATCTAACCAAATTTTTACAATGATTATTAAAAAAACTAGTTTAGTATTCTTTAAAATTTCACTAATTTTATTGTTTAAAATTAAGAGAACTTGCTTACACAACTTTCTATAAATAACTACGCGTTAATCAATCAATTAGCTATTGATTTTTCTTCTGGTTTATCTATAATTACTGGAGAAACTGGTGCAGGTAAATCCATTTTGTTGGGTGCACTTGGTTTGGTTTTAGGTAATAGAGCAGATTTATCTTCTTTAAAAGATACTTCTAAAAAATGTGTTGTAGAAGCCAGGTTAGATATTGCAAATTATAATCTAAACGATTTTTTTAATGATGTCGATTTAGATTATGAAAATGAAACCATCATTAGAAGAGAAATTTTACCATCAGGTAAATCACGTGCTTTTGTAAATGATACACCTGTTCGTTTATCTGTGTTAAACGAATTAAGAACAAAGTTAATAGATGTGCATTCACAACATCAAACTTTGCAATTATCAGACAACAGTTTTCAGTTTTCTATTTTAGATGCTTTAGCAAAAAACAAAGAGAAAATTGCTTCTTACAAAAGAGGTTATGCAAAACTTAATCAGCTAAAAAAAGAACTAAGAGAATTAGAAGCTGTTCAAAAAGAAGCAAATCAGCAATACGAATACAATTTGCATTTGTTTAATGAATTAGAAGAGGCCAATTTAAAAGTTGATGAACAAGAAGAGTTAGAAGAAAAACTAGAGCAATTAAATAATATAGAAGACATAAAGCTCAATTTATCAGAAGCTTTAGAAATTTCTATAAACGAAGAAATTGGTTTACAAAGTTTATTAAATACTTTAGAAAATAGATTGATAAAAATAGCTTCTTTTTCTAAAAAATATCAAGAATTATCAGAAAGAGTAACATCAGTAAAAATTGAAATTGATGATGTAATTTCTGAACTAGAAAATGCCAATGAAAACGTCGATTTTAATCCGAATGAAATCGAAGAATTAAACGATCGTTTACAACTGATTTACAATTTACAGAAAAAACATGCTGTGGCTTCTAATAAAGAATTACTATCAGTTTTAGAAGATCTATCAGAAAAAGTAAGTCAAGTAGAAAATGCAGAAGAAACCATCAATAACAAACAAAAAGAGATTGATGATGTTGCTAGTAAATTAGACAAACTAGCAGGTTTAATTACAAAAAGCAGAGTAGCTTCAATACCTAAATTAACTAAAGAATTGCAATTTTTACTATCGGAATTAGGCATGGAAAACGCAAGATTTTCTATCAAAATAAACCCAACTAAAAACTATTTTTCTAACGGAAAAGACGAATTAGAATTTTTATTTTCTGCAAATAAAGGCGGTAGTTTTGGCGAATTGAAAAAAGTAGCTTCTGGTGGAGAGTTATCAAGAATAATGCTGTCTGTAAAAAAAGTTTTATCAGAAAACACACAATTACCAACCATTATTTTCGATGAAATAGATACAGGAGTTTCAGGTGAAGTCTCAAACAAAATTGCAGCAATAATGCAGCAAATGGGCAAACATATGCAAGTTATTGCAATAACGCATTTACCACAAATTGCATCTCAAGGAAAAAACCATTATAAGGTATTTAAAAAAGAAGTAAAAGGGGTTACAACTACCAATTTAAAGCAATTAACTACAGAAGAAAGAATTAAAGAAATTGCAGAAATGTTAAGTGGTAAAGATATTTCTGATTCTGCTTTAACACACGCAAAAGAACTTTTAAGTTTATAAATTTCTTAACGAATTTTTTGAACAACTTATGTTTTAATAAAAGCAAGTAATAGATATATTTGCACAATTAAATTAACAAATCTAAACCGCTTCTTTTTATTACAGTTTAAAAAATTATTAAAAACAGAGAAGCCTATAACTAGTATTATGTACAACTTATTAAAAGGAAAAAAAGGAATTATATTTGGTGCTTTAAACGAGCAATCTATTGCTTGGAAAGTAGCAGAAAGAGCGCATGAAGAAGGTGCAGAATTTGTGTTAACAAATGCGCCAATTGCTTTAAGAATGGGGCAATTAAATGCACTTGCAGAAAAAACAGGTTCTCAAGTAATTGCTGCAGATGCAACTTCTTTAGAAGATATAACAGCTTTAGTAGAACAATCTATGGAAATTTTAGGAGGTAAAATCGACTTTGTTTTACACTCTATAGGTATGTCTGTAAACGTAAGAAAAGGAAAACATTATACAGATCCAAATTACGATTTCACCACAAAAGGTTGGGATATTTCAGCACTTTCTTTTCATAAAGTAATGAATGTTTTATATAACAAAAAAGCAATGTCTGAGTGGGGTTCTATAGTAGCATTAACCTATATGGCTGCACAAAGAGTTTTTCCAGATTATAATGATATGGCAGACAACAAAGCTTATTTAGAGAGTATTGCACGTAGTTTTGGTTACTTTTTTGGTAGAGATCATAAAGTTCGTGTAAACACAATTTCTCAATCGCCAACACCAACAACAGCTGGTAGTGGAGTAAAAGGTTTTGATGGTTTTATAGAATATGCCGAAAAAATGAGTCCTTTAGGTAATGCAACAGCTTTAGAATGTGCAGATTATACCATTTCTATGTTCTCAGATTTAACTAGAAAAGTTACTTTACAGAATTTATTTCACGATGGTGGATTCTCTAATATGGGAGTAAGCGATCCTGTAATGGAAAAGTTTGAGTAATATTTTTAGAAGCTATTTCCAGCTTTACGTTATATCTTTTTTTGAAAAAACAAAAAAAGGATGCCACTTCAATCTGGGCTAAACAAGTTTGCAAGCGAATTGCAAACTTGTTTAGTTTATAAATGTAAAGCTGTGTAATTTCTGAAATTTACAGGTAGAATAAAATATATAAAAAACTCTATTATCATCTAATTAGTTAATAATTTTGTTGCTATGTTTTTCGTTCTATTTTTATTGGATTTTGTCGTGTATCAAAAATATCATTTATTTCAATTTGATTCTGTTTGTAATTTATCCAGTAAATGATTTTATAATTTTTATAGACTAAGTATCTAAAATCTTCTTCTCTATTTTTTAAAAGTTCTTCTTCTTGCCCCATTTCTGGTTGGTTTTTAAGTTTTAGAGCCTCAGAATGAATTCCGTTTACAAGTTTTTTAGCAATTCTAATTCCTGCTTTTTCTCTGTAGTATTTATAAATTTTAGCAAGTTCTTTTTTAGAGAAATCTGGTCAAAATAATTTTAATTCCATTTATCAATTTCAGCTTTTAATTCACTTGACTCTATTAATTTACCATTTCTGGAGTCATTCATAGATTTGTCAATTCGAGAATTAAATTCTTCAATTGTCATTGGTTTAAAATCAGAGTTTTCAGAGTTTTTATTTTCTTTTTTTAGGATTTTTTCAAGGCGTATAATCACATCTTCACTTTGAACCTTTAATAATTCTTGTATAAGTTCTAATTTTCTTGATTGTAAATCCATTTTTAACGTTTTTATCAAAGATACGAAAATATCATTTCAATATTACTTTCACTAGATTCATGAATTTTAAATCATTACATCAAATTAATAAATACTTTTTATAAAAATTAAAAAATGCAAATCAATTTCGGTTTGCATTTTTTACTTTTGAACACAGAACACAGAACACAGAACACTTGAAAAAACTAAACTTTTCTTTAATAATACCTGTTTATAATCGTCCAAAAGAAATTGACGAGTTATTAGAAAGTTTAACACAACAAACGTATTCAGAAGATTTTCAAGTTTTAATTATAGAAGATGGTTCATCAGAAAAAAGTGAATTAATTGTAGAAAAGTACAAATCGAAATTAAATTTAAAATACTTTTTTAAAGAAAACAGTGGAGCAGGAGCAAGCCGAAATTTCGGAATGCAAAAAGCTTCTGGCAATTATTATATTGTTTTAGATTCGGATGTAATTGTTCCAGAACACTATTTGTCAGAAGTAGCAAAAACACTACAAACTAATTATACAGATGCTTTTGGTGGTCCAGATGCAGCACATAAAAATTTTACAGTTTTACAAAAAGCCATTAATTATTCCATGACTTCTGTATTAACTACTGGCGGAATTCGAGGCAAAAAAAAATCAGTGGGTAAATTTCAACTAAGAAGTTTTAATTTTGGTTTGTCTAAAATAGCATTCGAAAAAACACAAGGTTTTTCTAAAATGAAAAACGGAGAAGATATCGATTTAACTTTTAGACTTTGGGAAAATAATTTCGAAACTCAATTAATAGAAACTGCTTTTGTGTATCATAAACGCAGAAGTTCTATTCCACAATTTTTTAAACAAACTTTTGGTTTTGGAACAGCAAGACCTATTTTAAATCGGAAATATCCAACATCAGCAAAAATAACCTATTGGTTTCCAAGTGTTTTTATTGTTGGTTTTACCCTAAGTATTTTATTAGCATTATTTGGTTCTTTAACCTTATTTAGTTGTTATTATTTGTATTTCTTAGCTATATTTTTCGATTCACTTTTTAAAAACGGAGTATTAGTTGCTGTTTTAAGTATTATAACTTCAGTCACTCAGTTTTTTGGTTATGGTTTGGGTTTTTTACAAAGTCAGTTTTTGCGTAAAAAATAAAGCTCCCAATTTCTTGAGAGCTTATATTTGTAAAAATGTTTGTCTGTTATTTCTCCGGATTTAATATTCCTAAAATATAACCTTTAGTTAAATATTTTTTAGCTACCAATTGTATATCTTCTTTGGTTAAAGCGTTTACTTTTTCTTCAAAATTAGAAGCATCAGCAACATCATTTTTTAAATAATCGATATTTTTAATCAAGTTTAGCCAATATCTATTTCTCTTAACACTTTCTTTATGATCTAAAATTTGTGCTTTTTTAGTTTTCATTAAATCTTCTTCAGAAGGCCCATTTTTAACAATAGCATTAATTTCTGCGATGGCAATATCTTTAAGTTTGTCTACATTTTCTGGAGCACAAGGAAAAGAAATGGTAAAGCTATATCGTCCATAAGGAATTTTAGAAATAGTTCCACTTGTTCTAGAAGAGTACACGCCACCTTCTTCTTCGCGTAATTTTTCGGTTAATTTTATACCAACAATATCACTTAAACTTTTAAAAGCCAAAGCCTCTTTTTTATCAAAAGTAGTTTCTCCTTGATAAGTAATTCTTACATTACTTTTTGGGTCTTTTCCTTTTTCTACTATTTTGGTATGAGAACCTTTTAGAGGTCTAAAAGTACTTACTTTATAGGTTTCATTAGCATTTTTGCCAGGTAAACTTGCAATATATTTCATTGCATATTCTGCTAATTTTCTTTCATCAATATTACCAACAAAATAAAAATTAAAATCTCCAGCATCTGCAAAACGCTCTTTGTATTTGGCGTAAGCTAAATCATAATCTGCAGCATCGTATTTTTCTTCAGAAGGAAAACCTGTATATCTAGTATTGCCTTTGTTCATAAAATCTGACATTTCTTTCTGGAAATAGAAATTAGGGCTTGCTAATAAGTTGCCTAAAAAGCTTTTGTTTTTATTTATAGAAGATTTAAAAGCTTTATCATCTTTATTTAAAGCTGTAAAATATAAATGTACCAACTGAAAAAGTTCTTCTAAATTTTTAGGTGAAGCAGAACCATTAAAACCTTCGCTTAAACCACTAATGTAAGGTCTTACACGAGCAATTTTACCAGACATCATTTTTCTCATATCAGAAATGGTATAGCCATTTACACCAGCATCAGTTAAAGCGCCATTGGCAAACGAAGTTGCTTTTAATTCGTCATCAGAATATAAAGAAGTTCCACCAAAACTGAAGGCTGTAAATAAGATTTCATCATTTTTAAAATCAGTTTTTTTGTAAGTTATTTTTGCTCCATTTTCTAAAACAAAAGTTTTTGTGCCTAATTCATCATTTTTAAAAGCGCTAACAATTTTACCCATTGTTGGTAGATCTGTAATTAAAGATGCTGCAACTTCTTTGTCTTCGTAAGGTTTTAATTCTTTAGTTTTTACATTGTTTAAAGCATCTAAAACTTGCTGATCTGTAACAACCTTTTTTGGCCCTGTAATAATGATTACTCTATTATCATCATGAATAAAATTTTGGATAACTTTATTTACTTCTTCTAGATTAATTGTCGGTAATAATTTTTTATTCATCTCAAAAGTCCAAGCTATTCCTGGAATCGGACTTTTATCTAAAAAGTGATTGATATATGCGCTTATAATTCTACCAGATTCATTTTTATCACGATCATTATAAGATTTTTCTAAACGCGATAAAACATTCTTTTTGGCTCTTTCTAATTCGCCACTTGTAAAACCATAACGTTTAACGCGTTCACTTTCTTCTAACAAAGCTTCAAGACCTTTTAATTGACCATCTGCACTTGTGTTTGCTACAGATTGATAAGCTTCTCTGTTTCTTGCATAAGTGCCTCCATGATAACTGAAACCAAAAATAAATGGCGGATTTTCTCCATTTCTTAATTCGTCTAAACGATTATTTAGCATTTGAGAAAATAAAGATTCTATGATAGATTTTCTGAAAGCTACAACAGTTTCTGTTGGTTTAGCGTCTTCGTAATCTTTATACATTAATTGTACTCTAGAAAAAGGAGATTCTTTGTCTGCTTCTATAGAGATAAAAGTTTCTTCGTGATTTTTTATAGAAAACGAAGGTCTTTCTCTTGGGTTTTCTTGTGTAGGTATATCACTAAAATACTTTTGAATTTTGTTTTCTAGTTGCGCAACATCAACATCACCCACAGCAATTACAGCCATTAAATCTGGTCTGTACCAATCTTTTTGAAAACGTCTGATGCTTTCGTACGAAAAGTTTTTAATGCTTTCTTCAGTTCCAATAGGTAATCGATCTGCATATTTAGAACCGTACATTAATTTTGGTAAATATTTTTCCATCATTCTGCTGTCTGCACCACGTCTAGATCTATATTCTTCTAAAACTACACCACGTTCGTCATCAATATCTTTATCTTCTAACAATGCACTACCAGCCCAATCTCTAATAATTTGAAATCCTTTGTCTAGTTTGGCTTCATCATCACTGGGAATAGGTAAAATATAAACAGTTTGGTCAAAGCCAGTGTAAGCATTTAAATCTGCACCAAACTTTACTCCTATAGATTGTAAATAATCTATTAATTCATTTTTTTTAAAGTTTTTAGTTCCATTAAAATTCATGTGCTCCATAAAATGTGCAACACCCAATTGATCTTCGTCTTCTAAAATAGAACCTGCATTTATAGCCAAACGAAGTTCTACTTTATTGGCTGGTTTGCCATTGTTTTTAATGTAATAGGTTAATCCGTTAGAAAGTTTTCCAATTTTAACGCTTGCATCAATTGGTATTTTGTTATCCATTTTAGTTTGTGCATAAAAAGATTTTGTACAAACAGCTAGAAATAAAATTAATAATGTTTTTTTCATAGAATTTTGGGTTTAAATTAATTTATATAGCTAATATAATTAGTATTCATTCATAAAACTAAGTTTTTAGTTGAATTTAATGAGAATTTAAGTTTTTTTTATCTTTAATTTAACTTTAGGATTGTATTTTAGATTTTAGTGACTAAAGAAGTTATAATGAAGAGAAGAAATTTTATAAAAAAGACGTCTGTAACAAGTTTGGGTTTGTTAACAATGGCATCATCATTTATGGGGAAAGCCAATTCTAAACTAGAAGAAAAAAAACTTTTGCCTCAAAATAAAGCAATTAAACCTTTGGTAATTGCTACATGGAGAACTCCTTTAGCTGTAGATACTGCAGCAGCACTTTTAGAAAAAGGAGCTTCTGCCTTAGATGTTGTAGAGCAAGGCTGTAGAATTGAAGAAGCTAACATTAAAAATCAAACTGTTGGTAAAGGAGGATTACCAGATAGAGATGGAAATGTAACTTTAGATGCTTGTATTATGGATGAAACAGGGAATTATGGAGCAGTTTTGGGTGTTAAAAATATAACTCATGTAATATCTGTGGCTAGAAAAGTAATGGAAGATACGCCTCATGTAATGTTAATTGGTGATGGAGCAGAACAATTTGCAGTTTCTAAAGGTTTTAAAAGAGAAAATTTATTAACTGAAAATAGTAAAAGAGCTTGGGAAGAATGGAAAGTAAAATCAGAATATAAACCTATCATTAATATCGAAAATCATGATACTATTGGAATGTTAGCAATTGATAAAAACGGAAATATTTCTGGTGCTTGTACCACAAGTGGATTGGCGTTTAAAATGGCAGGAAGAGTAGGAGATTCTCCAATAATTGGAGGTGGACTTTTTGTTGATAATGAAATTGGAGGAGCAGCTGCAACAGGTTTAGGAGAAGAAGTTTTAAAAACTGTAGGTAGCTTTTTAATTGTAGAGTTAATGCGACAAGGAAAATCGCCACAAGAAGCTTGCGAAGAAGCTATTGCTAGAATTGTTAGTAAACCTAATAGTAATTATAAAAATTTTCAAGTGGGTTACATTGCTGTAAATAAACAGGGGGAAATTGGTGCGTATTCTATTCACAAACATTTTAGCTATAATTTGTATAAGAACAAACAAAATAAAAATATTCCATCAGATTTTTATAATAAAGCCTAATTTATTCGGTTAAATTTCTTCCATAAACCTCACATTGCTTTAAGGTTTGTTTTACATCATCAAAAGTAGTTCTTGGGTTTATCAAACACATTCGTAAAACAATTTGCTTTTGTAAAACAGTTGTAACCAACATGGCTTCTTTAGCATTTATAATTTCTTGAGATATTTTTTGATTGAGTTGATCTAAATCTTTTTCTGATAGCTTTTTTACAATCGGGTTATACCTAAAATTAATAATTCCTAAAGTAGCAGGAGATACAATTTCCCAATTGGCACTTTTTCTTAGAAAAGCTTCTGTTTTTTCTGCAAGTTGAATTGAGTAATCAATGGCTTCTCTAAAAGATTGTAAACCAAATGTTTTAATAGACATATAGAATTTTAAGGCTCTAAATCGTCTTGTTAGTTGTATCCCATGGTCATAAAAATTTATCTCAGAAGTATTACCTTCAATATCTCTTAAATATTCTGGTTTTTCTGTAAATGTAGCACTCAACCATTTGTGATTTCTTACCAACAAACAGCCCATCTCATAGGGTTGAAAAAACCATTTATGCGGATCTACAGTAATCGAATCTGCTTTTTGTATTCCTTTTAATAATTGTTGTCCGTTTTTTGCCAAAATAGCAGCACCTCCATAAGCAGCATCAACATGAAACCAAATATTTTCTTCTTTACAAATTTTACTCATGGCTACTAAAGGGTCTACAGTTCCTGTATTGGTTGCACCAGCAGTTCCAATCAAGCAAAAAGGTTGTAAACCTTCTAATTTGTCTTTAGCAATAGCATTTTTTAATTTGTTTATAGAAACTTTAAACTCAATATCTGTGGGTATAATTCGTATTTGCTCTTTACGAAAACCAATAGTTCTAATGGCTTTTATGTTTGATGAATGCGTTTGGTCAGAAAGGTAAATTACAGCTTTAGAGAAATCATCTCCACATTTTTGTCTTCTAGCTGTTACTAAAGCAGTTAAGTTAGCCATAGAACCACCACTTGTAAAAATTCCTCCTCCTTTTTTAGTTGGAAATTTAAATAATTTTAAAAGCCAATTTATAGTAACAATTTCTAATTCTGCAGCTGCAGGAGCATTAACCCATCCACCAGAAAAAATATTAAATCCGGTAGCTAAACTATCCGACATTGCACTAATATAGTTGCTTGGCCCAGGAACAAAAGAATACGATTTAGGATGTGATAAAATATCAGTAGCTTCTAAAACATTGTCAATTACAAAATCTAAAACTTCTGCAGCGTCTTTGCCTTCTTCTGGAGCTTGCTCTAAAAATAAAGAGTCCATTTCTTTTCTGCTTGCATTAAAAATGGGGTCTTTTTTATGTTGATTTTTAAAGTGATTTACAATAGTATCAACTACTTTATAACCATAAGCTCTCATTTCTTCTTCAGAAAGCGTTAATGTACGATTTGATTGCATAAATGCTTAAATTTTGGATTACTAAAATACGATTTGCATCTAAAATGTTGGTAATAAATGTCATCAAAAAACCCAAAACAATACTGCTTTGGGTTTTAACTAATCTAAAGGCTTTGCCCTTTATTTTTTTTGTTGTCTTGCTTGTTGTTCTTGAGCTTGCTTCATGGCATCATCTATACGTTGTCTGAATTTACTTTTCTTCTTTTCTGGACGTTTTTTATTTTCTTCTATTTGTGCATGAATTTTATCTTCATCAATAACATAATTCTTAATTACTAACATAATTGTAATGGTTAATAAGTTAGAAATAAAGTAATACAAACTCAATGAACTTGCATAGTTGTTAAAGAAAAATAACATCATAATAGGAGAGAAGTAAATCATGTACTTCATCATCTTACTCATATCTGGCATACCTTCTTGTGTTGGCGCTTGCATATTTGCTTGCTGACTTTGGTTCATTTTCATATAAAAGAAAATAGCTACAGATGCCAAAATTGGAAATAAACTTACATGGTCTCCATAAAAAGGAATAGAGAATGGTAATTTAAAAATAATATCGTAAGAAGATAAATCTGGTGCCCATAAAAAACTTTCTTGTCTTAAAGCTAAATTTGTAGGGAAAAATTTAAATAATGCAAAGAATACTGGCATTTGTAATAAGGCTGGTATACAACCAGAAAGCATATTAACACCAGCTTTTCGCTGAATTGCCATGGTTTCTTGTTGACGCTTCATCGCATTTTCTTTTCCTGGATATTTTTCATTTAAGGCAGTTAACTCTGGTCTGATGACCTTCATTTTTGCACTAGACAAATATGATTTATATACTAAAGGAGACATTAAGATTCTTACAACAATCGTCATTAAAATGATAATTAATCCGTAGTTTGATAAAAAGCCTTGTAAGAAATTAAATACAGGATAAAAAACAGTTCTGTTTAAGAAACCGAAAATTCCCCAACCTAAATCTGCTGTTTCGTCTAAATCTGTGCCTTCGTAAGTTTTTAATAAATTATAATCACTTGGCCCGTAAAACCATTTCATATTATAATTCAACTCTCCACCAGCTAAAGTCAATGGTGTTTTTAATGCAAAACTTTTAGTAAAAACTGTATCAATTTCTTCGTTTTCTACTAAGTCTTTAGAAGTTACAGTTGCATTTTCGAAAGGAGTATCTGTTAATAAATTCGACGTAAAAAAGTGTTGTTTATAAGCAACCCAATCTACATCATTTAAAACTTCAGTATTACCAGCACTTACATTATCTACATCATCTTCAGATTTATAATATAAGTTAGTATACATCGTATTCTCAGTTTTAATACTTTTTTCGTGTCTAAATCCTTTTAAAGACCAATCTAAATGAATAGGATTAGAAGAATTAATTACCGAGTTTAAACCTTGCGATCGTATAGAAAAATCGACCATATATTTTTTAGGCTTAATTTCATATCTATATTCTAAAAACTGAGTATCAGAAACTTTAAGTTTCATTGATAACACTGAGTTTTCTCCGTTTTTAGATAAATTTGGCTCAAAAAATAAATCTTTCGTATTTAAAATTCTGTTGTCTGTTGTTCCAAAATTGATGTTAAATGATGCGTTATTATCATTTATCATATATAAAGGAAGTGAATCGTGCGTTTTATAATTCTTAATTAAAGCCTTTACAATCTGTCCACCTTTATTATCAATCGTTAATTTTACAAGATTGTTTTGAATTACAGTTGTACCTTCTGTACCATTAATGGCACTTTGTGCAAACGCACCCAATTTATTGGTTAAAGCTACTTGTTTTAAAGAATCGTTTGCAAAACTAGGAGCAACACTTTTAGCTGTGTTTGTATTGTTAACAGTGGTTTCTTCTACTTCTGGAGTAGATTTTTGCTCAATATCTTCTGGTTTGTTGGTGTTTAAATACCAAAGCATTATTGCACCAAGAAGAATCATTCCAATAAAAGAATTATAATCGAATTTTTTTTGTTCCATGTGTAAGTTAAATGTCAATTTGTCATTAACTCAAGAAAATCTCTCGAGAAAATCGCGACAAATGTAGTTAAAAAGCAGAATTTAGGTTGATTTTTATGCTTTAAATTATATACTTTTTAGTAGTTCAATTAGTATTCCGAAAATTATAATTTAGATTGTTTTAAGGCAGCTTTAATAAAATCTACAAATAAAGGATGAGGTTTTAGAACCGTACTTTTATATTCTGGATGATATTGAACACCAACAAACCAAGGATGATTCGTAACTTCTACAACTTCTACCAAACCTGTTTTTGGGTTAATACCAGTTGCTTTCATTCCTTTTAGTTCTATTTGATCTTTATAATCGTTATTAAATTCATAACGATGTCTGTGGCGTTCGCTAATTTTTTCTGATTGATAAGCATTATAAGCCTTAGATCCTTCTAAAAGGGTGCAGTCCCAAGCACCTAAACGCATTGTACCCCCTTTTTCAGTTACATCTTCTTGGCTTTCCATTAAGTTAATTACTGGATTTTTACAATTCTTTTTCATTTCTGTAGAAAAAGCATCAACTAAACCTAAAACATTTTTAGAAAACTCAATTACTGCCATTTGCATTCCTAAACAAATTCCGAAGAAAGGAATATTATTTTCTCTTGCATATTGTACAGCTTTAATTTTACCATCAATTCCACGATCACCAAAACCTGGTGCTACTAAAACTCCGTTTACACCTTTTAATAGATCTTCGTAATTGTCAATGGTTAAACTTTCTGAGTGAATCCAACGTACATTTACTTTGGTTTCGTTAGATGAACCTGCATGAATAAATGCTTCTGTAATAGATTTGTAAGAATCTTGTAACTCTATATATTTACCAATCAAAGCAATTTCTACTTCAGAAGTCGGATTTTTATGCTTTTGTAAAAAGTTGTTCCAAGTTTCTAATTTAGGTTCTTTTTTAGACTCTAAATGTAATTTCTTTAAAACTACAGTATCTAAACCTTCTTCTAACATTAAGTTAGGTACATCATAAATAGTTTCTGCATCTATAGATTGTATAACATCTTCTTTTTTAACATTACAGAATAATGCTAATTTTCTTTTAATGTCATCAGAAATATCGTGTTCTGTTCTACATACTAAAATATCAGGGCTCACTCCACTTTGCATTAACATTTTTACAGAGTGTTGTGTTGGTTTTGTTTTTAACTCTCCAGCAGCAGCAAGATATGGTACTAAAGTTAAGTGAATAACAATAGCATTTTCTTCTCCTTTTTCCCACAACATTTGTCTTACAGACTCAACATATGGTAAAGATTCTATATCACCAACAGTTCCACCAATTTCTGTAATTACAATATCGTAATCGCCAGTTTCTCCTAAAATTTGGATTCTGTGTTTAATTTCATCAGTAATATGAGGAATAACTTGAACCGTTTTTCCTAAAAAGTCTCCTTTTCTTTCTTTGTTGATGACAGATTGATAAATTCTACCAGTAGTTACGTTATTAGCCTGACTTGTAGGTATGTTTAAATAACGTTCATAATGCCCTAGATCTAAATCGGTTTCAGCACCATCATCAGTAACATAACATTCTCCATGTTCGTACGGATTTAATGTTCCTGGGTCTATATTAATATAAGGATCTAGTTTTTGAATAGTTACAGAAAAGCCTCTTTCTTGCAATAATTTAGCTAATGAAGCTGCAATAATTCCTTTTCCAAGTGAAGATGTTACGCCTCCTGTTACAAAAACGTATTTAGTTTTATGCATGTTTACTTTAGGTTTGTACAAAAGTAGTAACTCTTGTTTTTATCACAAATAAAAAAGCTAAAAACATTCAAAAAATCCTTAATTTTGTGCTTCTAAAAAATATTTTAATTTTTTTTTAATTTGTGTTTGTCATAAATAAAAACAGTTGTATATTTGCCCACGCTTTTAACGGGGTAAAACGTTAAGCAAAAAAATAATAAAGAAGATTTTAAAAATACATTATAATGCCAAAAAGAACGTATCAACCATCAAAGAGAAAGAGAAGAAACAAACACGGTTTCATGGAGAGAATGGCTTCTGCTAATGGTAGAAAAGTATTAGCTCGTAGAAGAGCAAAAGGAAGAAAGAAAATTTCTGTTTCATCTGAAACTAGACATAAAAAATAAATGATTAACAATTGTTAATATATAAGGTGTTACTTTTTTAGTAACGCCTTTTTTTATACCCAAACACTAACTATTTTTGTATTACTTAACATTTTAATAACACACAATGCCAAAAAGAGAAGACCTTAAATCCATTTTAATTATTGGTTCTGGACCTATTGTAATTGGTCAGGCCTGTGAATTCGATTACTCTGGATCACAATCTTTACGTTCTTTAAGAGAAGACGGAATTGAAACTATTTTAATCAATTCTAATCCAGCAACTATTATGACAGATCCATCAATGGCAGATCATGTCTATTTGTTGCCATTAACTACAAAATCAATTATTCAAATTTTAAAAGAGCATCCACAAATTGATGCTGTTTTACCTACAATGGGTGGGCAAACTGCTTTAAATTTATGTATTGAAGCAGATGATAAAGGAATTTGGAAAGACTTCGATGTTAAAATGATAGGTGTAGACATTAATGCCATTAATGTTACAGAAGATAGAGAGCAGTTTAGAGAACTAATGGGTAAAATTGGAGTTCCAATGGCGCCACAAGAAACTGCAACTTCTTTCTTAAAAGGAAAAGAAATAGCGCAAGACTTTGGTTTTCCATTAGTAATTAGATCTTCTTATACCTTAGGAGGTGCAGGTGCATCAATTGTATACGACCCAAAAGATTTTGATGAATTGTTAAGAAGAGGTTTAGAAGCATCACCAATTCATGAAGTGATGATTGATAAAGCCATGATGGGTTGGAAAGAGTATGAGTTAGAATTGTTACGCGATAAGAATGATAATGTTGTAATTATTTGTTCTATCGAAAATATGGATCCAATGGGTATTCATACAGGAGATTCTATTACAGTAGCTCCTGCAATGACACTTTCTGATAAAACATACCAAAAAATGCGTGATATGGCTATACATATGATGCGTTCTATTGGAGATTTTGAAGGTGGATGTAATGTGCAATTCGCAGTTTCTCCAGACGAAAAAGAAGATATTATTGCTATAGAAATTAATCCACGTGTATCTCGTTCATCAGCATTAGCGAGTAAAGCAACTGGTTATCCTATTGCAAAAGTGGCAACGAAATTAGCCATTGGTTATTCTTTAGATGAATTAGAAAATGGAATTACAAAATCTACATCAGCTTTATTTGAGCCAACATTAGATTATGTAATTGTAAAAATACCACGTTGGAATTTCGATAAATTCGAAGGTTCAGACAGAACTTTAGGTTTACAAATGAAAGCTGTTGGAGAGGTAATGGGTATTGGACGTTCTTTTCAAGAAGCATTACACAAAGCAACACAATCTCTTGAAATTAAAAGAAATGGATTGGGCGCAGATGGTAAAGGATATACCAATTACAATGAAATCATAGAAAAATTAACCAATGCAAGTTGGGATCGTATTTTTGCTATTTATGATGCCATTGCTATGGGAATTCCTTTGAGTAAAATCTATGCTATCACTAAAATTGACATGTGGTATTTAAAGCAATATGAAGAGTTATTTCAATTGCAAAAAGAAATATCTACATATACTATAGACACTATTCAAAGAGATTTACTTTTAGAAGCCAAGCAAAAAGGTTATGGAGATAGACAAATAGCACACATGCTAGATTGTTTAGAAAGTGAAGTTTATGCTAAAAGAGACGAACTAAAAGTACAACGTGTTTTTAAATTAGTAGATACTTGTGCTGCCGAATTTAAAGCAAAAACACCTTATTATTATTCAACTTTCGAAAATGAGATCGAAACTCCTAATGGAGATATTGTAATTGCTAACGAAAGTATAGTTACAGATAAAAAGAAAATAGTTGTTTTAGGTTCTGGACCAAATAGAATTGGACAAGGAATTGAGTTCGATTATTGTTGTGTGCATGGAGTTTTAGCAGCTGCAGAATGTGGTTACGAAACTATTATGATCAACTGTAATCCTGAAACTGTTTCTACGGATTTTGATACAGCTGATAAATTATATTTCGAACCAGTATTTTGGGAACACATTTACGATATCATCAGACACGAAAAACCAGAAGGTGTAATTGTACAATTAGGTGGACAAACTGCACTAAAATTAGCAGAAAAGTTAACCAAATACGGAATTAAAATTATAGGAACTTCTTTTGAAGCTCTAGATATTGCAGAAGATAGAGGAAGATTCTCTACTTTATTAAAAGAAAATAATATTCCTTATCCAGAGTTTGGTGTGGCAGAAAATGCAGACGAAGCTTTAGAATTGGCAGATCAATTAGATTTCCCAATTTTGGTAAGACCTTCTTACGTTTTAGGAGGCCAAGGAATGAAAATTGTAATCAACAAAGAAGAATTGGTAGAACATGTAGTAGATTTATTACGTAAAATACCAAATAACAAATTGTTGTTAGATCATTATTTAGATGGTGCAATAGAAGCAGAAGCTGATGCAATTTGCGATGCTGATGGTAATGTGTACATTATCGGAATTATGGAGCATATTGAACCTTGTGGAATTCACTCAGGAGATTCTAACGCTACTTTACCCGCTTTTAATTTAGGAGATTTGGTAATGCAACAGATTATAGACCATACACATACTATTGCAAGAGAGTTAAAAACAGTAGGTTTAATAAACATTCAATTTGCCATTAAAGACGATATTGTTTACATTATAGAAGCAAACCCAAGAGCCTCTAGAACTGTACCTTTTATTGCAAAAGCGTACAAAGAACCTTATGTTAATTTTGCAACAAAAGTAATGTTAGGAGAAAAGAAAGTAACTGACTTTAATTTTAACCCACAATTAGAAGGTTATGCAATAAAACAACCTGTTTTTTCTTTTAATAAGTTTCCAAATGTAGACAAACGTTTAGGACCAGAAATGAAATCTACAGGAGAAAGTATTTTATTTATAGATAGTTTAAAAGACGACGATTTTTACGATTTATACTCACGCAGAAAAATGTATTTGAGTAAATAGAGTTTTCTATTTTTGATATTTTAAAAAAGCATCCAAATTAAAATTGGATGCTTTTTTTATGGATAAAAGTTTCATTAACATTTTAACTTTTTATTCAGAATTGAATCTCTAAAAAAGTTTATAATGAACGTGAGTTCATTATATTTGTAAGAAAATTATAAAATGCCTCGTCCAAAGAAAAAACGTAAAGTTAATAACCCCCCTAAAATGCTAGGGTTTAAGCCTTTTGGTATAAGGTTTAGAAATACAGAGCGTATTTTTATGCAGTATGAAGAATATGAGGCTGTTAAGTTAGTTGTTTATGATAATTTATCTCATGATGAGGCAGCCACAAAAATGGAAGTTTCTAGGCCAACACTTACCAGAATTTATAATAGTGCAATAAAAAAAGTAGCACAAGGTTTTGTAGAAGGAAAATCAATTTTAATAACTGGTGGAGATTTTGAGTTTAATAAAAATTGGTTTAAATGTAAAACTTGCTACAAATTAATAGATGGAATTAAAGATCCTAAGATTTGTGGTGATTGTCCTGATAATGAAAAAAATGAATTAATAAATTTAAATAAATAATTATGCCAAATTGTAATAGACGTGGTCCAGAAAATTTAGGTCCTAAAACAGGTATGAAATTGGGTAAATGTAAAAAATCTGATGATGAAAAGTTTAAGTATCCAGAAAATAGACCTTTTAGTCAATGTCGAAGAAAAAAATCGAATTGTACTTTAATAAAACAATTGTAATATTAAGTGTTTTAAAAATATAATTATTATAATGATTACGGATATTTTTGAACTAAGACCACGTTATGGAGAAGTGGATCAAATGGGGTATGTTTATCATGCAAATTATGTGTCTTATTGTCATCAAGCGCGTACAGAGTTGTTAAGAAAATTAGATTTGGATGATAATAATTTAGAGAAAAATCAGATACTTTTACCTGTAATTTCTTTTGATATCGTTTACAAAAAACCTGCTCATTATGATGAAAAAATTTTTATAAAAACAATAATTAAAAAGATACCAAAAGTTAGATTTAGTTTTGAGTTCGAAATTATAAACGATCAAAACACAATTTTAAGTAAAGCTAAATCTACTGTTGTATTTGTTGATAGTAAATCGCGATTACCTAAAAAGATTCCACATTTTATAGAAAATGTTATTGCTAATAAATTTAAAAGTTTTGTAGGATGAAAATAACCATTCTTACAGAAAATTTTGCTGGTTCTGGCTTTTTAGGAGAACATGGTTTATCTTATTTTATTGAATATAAAAATGTGAAATTTTTATTTGATGTTGGTAATACAGATGTTTTTATAAAAAATGCTAAAGCCTTAGATATTAACATAGATGATCTTGAAACAGTAGTGCTTAGTCATAGACATTGGGATCATGGAAATGGTTTGCGATATTTAAAAAATAAAACTTTAATTACACATCCAAAAAGTTTTATAAAAAGGTACAGAGAAAAAGATAATTCTAACATAGAATTGAAATTATCAAAAGAAGAAATTCAAGAAAAATTTAATTTGATTGAAAGTTCTGAACCTTACTATCTTACAAAAGACATTATATTTTTAGGTTCAATACCTAGAAACAATTCTTTTGAAGCAAAATCAACAAATTTTATAGATGATTTTAATCAACCAGATTTTGTAGAAGACGATTCAGCTTTAGCGGTAATTCAAAATAACGAAATAATAATTATAACAGGTTGTTCTCACGCTGGTATTTGCAATATAATTGAGTATGCTTGTAAAATTACTGGTATAAATAAAGTAAAAACGGTTTTGGGTGGCTTTCATCTAAAACAAAATGGTGTACAAACGAAACAAACTATTAAATATTTAAAAGAAAAAAATATTAATAATATTTATCCTTCACATTGTACACAATTACCAGCACTAGCTGCTTTTGTAGAAAGTTTTGAAATGGAACAATAAAAAACAGGAATGACTTTGCATATTTAAAGAAACATTAAAATAACAATAAATATCCTAAAAGAAGTGAGCTTGAAAGAGCTTTAATGAAAATAATTATGACAAATAATATATCCTTAGAAAATCAATATAATAGAACAAGTTTGTTTGAAAAAGAAAATGTGAATTATCTGGTTCATGTTTTAAAACGGTTTAACACTGTACCTAAAATAAACAACATCAATATTATTACCTCTAATACAGTAGAAGATGTTTTTAAAATTATACCAAACGAATCTATTATTATTGGCTCTTTGTATTTAAAAAAACCAGTTTTAGCTTTAGTTTATTTAAGATATGGTATTGAATGGCAACTTTGGTATAAAAATTTAAGCGATAAAAAAGATACTATTTTATGTGATGTTGCTGCTTTAAAAGTAACACGTATTTTTTATAAATTATTAACTAAAAAGGATAAAGAAAAGTTAGAGAATTTAGACTTCTGTTTATTAAATTTTATTACTAAAGAAGAACATATAGATACTAAATCTTTAGAAAAATATAAAGATTTAGAAGGGATGCATAAACAAAAGAATAAAAATGTATTTAAAGAAAGTTGGGAACCGATTTTAGAAAATTTAGCAAAACCAACAGAATATTTATTGATGGATGGTGGAGATTTAAGACTAAATATTGATGAAGTTTATTTGTTAAATAAATATGGTTGTAGGCCTTTTCCAAGACCAGATGCATTTACTTTTGCCTCATCAACAGCAACAAGTGTCTCAAATTTTGCTTTTGATAAAGCAGATAAAGTAAGAAGTATTTTAATAAAAAATAGTTTAAAAGACGATTTTAAAAAAACTACTACTAATTTTTCTGAGTCTTTAAAAGACAATCTTAGAAGTGTTTTTAAATTAAACCAAGCTTCAGAAATTATATTTTCGCCTTCAGGTACAGATTCATCATTACAAATAGCAGCGTTAACACAAATAGTTACAAACAAAGAAATTACACATATTTTAGTAGCTTCTGATGAAACTGGTAGTGGAGTTCCTGCAGCCTTAAAAGGTTGTCATTTCGAAAACACAACAGCGCTTAATTTGTCAATAAAGAAAGGTGATAAAATTGATGGTTTTAAAGATATTGAGTTGATTAAAATTCCTTTTAGAGATGAAAAAGGAGAGTTGAAATCTCAAACCTTATTAGATACAGAAGTGTTTTCTGCTATTTCAGAAACAAACAATTTAGGCAAGCATATTGTTTTGCATATAATGGATCATTCTAAATTAGGATATCAATCCCCTAGCGAAGAAATGATGCAAAAAATTAATAGTTTAAATAATTTATCAATTCAAGTAGTTGTAGATGCTGCTCAAGTTAGGTTAGATCCAAAAGATATTCAAGATAATTTAAACAAAGGATATATTGTAAGTATTACAGGTAGTAAATATTTTACAGGACCTCCTTATTCTGGAGCATTAATTTTTCCAGAAAGTGTAAGTAAATCCATACAAGCATCAAAAAAACAATTGCCAAAAGGGTTAACAGAGTATTTTAATCATTCAGATTGGCCAGCAAAATGGGTTTGTTCTAAAGATTTATCTGAAGGATTTAATTACGGCTCATATATGCGTTGGAAAGCTGCCATTGTAGAAATGGAAAGATATTTTAAAACACCAGTTCTTTATAGAAATATGGGAATAGAAATGTTTTGCAATTTTGTTGAAGATTCTATAAAAGACGCTTCTTTTTTAGAACCTATTTATAGCAATGAAACCAGAGTAAATGATTTTAATAATAAAGAATTTAGTATTAGAAATATACGAACAATTTTTCCGTTTTTTATTCTTAAAAATAACCAAGCATTACCAGTTGATAAAGTAAAAAAATTGTATTTATTATTAAATGCTGATATTTCTAAAGAGTTTAAAAACGCACCTTTAGAAATTGTAAGATTAGCTGCTCAAAAATGTCATATAGGTCAAGCTGTAAATGTAAAATATGGAGATGATTTACAAAGTGCAGTTTTAAGAATTAGTTTAGGAGCAAGAGTAATATCTGAAAGTTGGGTAAATAGAGATATTAGTATGTATTTTAGAAATATAGAATTACAAATGGATCAAATAACAGTAATTATTAAGAAAATAGATTTAATTTTAAGTAAACCAGATTTACTAGATTAAAAAGGCCATAATTAAAAAAAAGCATCCATATTAAATTTGGGTGCTTTTTTTATTCGGATAAAAGCAAAGTTTTATTCAAATAAAAAAATCAACTTATAATTTATTAAAATTGAAGTCATTTTTTTGAGACTTGTAAAAATAAAACTACTTTGCAATTACAAAATAAAAGTATGAAAAAGTTTGATGTTGTTATTGTTGGTGCTGGTACAGCAGGTATAATTTTGGCAAGAGAATTAGGGAAACTTAAAAAGAAAACCTTAGTCTTAGATCGAAAAAAAGACCTTTTAGAATTCTCTTTTAACACTTTGGGTAGTTTTATCAATTTAGAAAAATTTGAACTTACTAAAGATGTTGTAGCTCAAGATATTAATACAGTTTGTTTTCATTCTAAAAATGTTACCAGAAAACTTAAAACAGATTTATACGTCTTAGATAAGAAAAAAGTCCATCAAGAAATTTTAAATAATGTAGATACTAATTATGTTACATTTTTAACGAATATCAACATTAAAAACATTCATCAAGATAAAAATGGAAATTTTATAGCTGTAGTTGATAAAAATAAAAACGAATATTCAGCTACAATTTTTGTTGATGCTTCTGGTACAAATGGTGTACTTAGTAAAAAGGTGGGGTTAATTGCAAAAAAGACGGAATTAGCCACTGGTGTTGAGTATAATGTTGCATACAAAGGCAACAAAACTGATTTGCATTTATTAATGGGTAAAGAGTATCAAGGAGGTTATGGTTGGATTTTTCCTCTAAAAAATAAAAGAGCAATTATTGGTTTTGGTTCTTTTGATGATGAGATTGTGAAAGATTTAAAAAACCGTTTGCATAAAATTTTAGAATTCCCTAAAATTAAAAAGTTGGTAGAAAAAGATAATGATAAAGTAGAAGGAGGAAGTATACCAATAACTCCAGTTTTAGATAAATTTGTGATTAACAATTTAGTTTGTGTTGGCGATTCTGTTTCGCAAGTAAACCCAATTGTAGGCGAAGGGTATAAGTTTATTTTCGAAGCTGCAATTATGGCAAGTAAAGCTATACATACAGCTTTAGAAGAAAATAATATTACGCTTTTAACTGAATATGAAAAAGATTGGAAAAACAGATTTCTGTTAAATTACCAACGCTCTAAAAGAGCACAAAATCGTTTTGTGAAATATTCTCAAAACAATTGGTTAATGGATTATACTTTATTTATTTCTAAATTTATTAGCGATGAAAGATGTGTAACCTCTTTATCTGGCGAGTATGGTTTAGAAAACAATTAGGTGTTAAGAGCCTGCAAATGGACTACCAAAAATACCAACAGCCAATTCTACGTAAATAATTAGTAAGACAATTAAAACAATAGCTGCAATTATAATTTTTCTTTTTTTATTCAAAACTTACCTTTAAAAGTGATTTGAATAAATATATAAAAAAATTATTTAAAAAATTCTTTCGATTTTTCCCAATATACATCCATTTCAGTTAAAGACATATCCGAAAGATTTTTACCTTCTTTTTGCGCAGCTTGCTCTAAATATTGAAAACGATTTATGAATTTTTTATTCGTTTTTTCTAATGCATTTTCAGGATTTACATCAATAAAACGAGCGTAATTAATCATAGAAAATAAAACATCTCCAAATTCTTTTTCTATATTTTCTTTATGGCCAGCTTTAATTTCAGCATTTAATTCTGTAAGTTCTTCTTGTACTTTTGCCCAAACTTGTTCGGGTTTTTCCCAATCAAAACCAACTCCAGCAACTTTATCTTGAATTCTATTGGCTTTTACAACAGCTGGTAAACTTTTGGGCACACCTTCTAAAACCGATTTTTTACCTTCTTTTAATTTTAGTTGTTCCCAATTGCGTTTTACATCTTCCTCGTTTTCAACTTTTACATCACCATAAATATGAGGATGTCTGTCTATTAATTTATCAGAAATTGAATTGGCAACATCAGCAATATCGAAAGCTTTTTTTTCGCTACCAATTTTTGCGTAAAAAACAATGTGCAACAAAACATCACCCAGTTCTTTTTTAATTTCAGGCAAGTCGTTATCAAGAATAGCATCTGCCAATTCGTAAGTTTCTTCTATGGTTAAATGACGTAAACTTTCTAAAGTTTGTTTTTTATCCCAAGGACATTTTTCACGAAGCTCGTCCATAATATCTAACAGACGATTAAATGCAGCAAGTTGTTCTTTTCTAGAATTCATAGTTTTATAAAGTTGCCAATTTGCAAAACATTAGCAGTAAAAATACTAAAGCGAATCGATTTTAATATTAAAATCGATTTGCTATTTATTCTTCTTCGTCAGAAACAGTTTCTTCTGTTTTAGAAAAATCAAAACCAGCGTCTATTAGTAAATTAAACCACTGAATTACTTTTTTAATGTTAGAAGTGTACACTCTTTCATCATCGTAATTTGGTAAAACTTCAGCAAAAAAAGCTGCTAATTTATTACCACTTTCTTTGTGAGAAATCGCTTTTTTACCTTCTGTTTTTTCTGCTATGGCTTTAAAAACATCTAATAATGGCATGTCTTCTTCGTAAGTATAAATGGCTATATTTTCTAACAAACTTACATTTTGTGTAGAGTTGATTGCCAAGCGTTTTTTATCTGAAATATTTTCTGCAATAATTGCATTTTTAGATTGTGTTACTACTAAAAATAATCCTGGTTTACCAGTTACTGATATAATTTTACTAAATTCCATTTGTATATTTTTTGTCTTTTTTTAAGACTATTTACCTTTTTTTAAATTTGGGAAACGCATTCTATAATCTGCATTTATTTTCCCTTTAGAAATGTTTTCTAACTTCTTTTTTATCAATCTTTTTTTAAGTGATGATAATTTGTCTGTAAATAAAATACCTTCTATATGATCGTATTCGTGCTGAAAAACTCTTGCAGCTAAACCATCTAAAACTTCGGTATGAGTATTAAAATCTTCATCTTGATATTCTATGGTAACTTTTGGCTGACGATAAACATCTTGACGAACATCAGGAATACTTAAACAACCTTCGTTAAAAGCCCATTCTTCTCCTTCTTCTTCTAAAATTTGTGCATTTATAAATACTTTATTAAAGTTTTTTAAAGCAGTTCTATCACTATCATCTAAATCTTCATCTTCTGCAAAAGGAGATGCATCTATGACAAATAAACGAATGGCTTTGCCAATTTGAGGGGCAGCCAAACCAACACCAGAAGCATTATACATAGTCTCTTTCATATTGCTAATTAACTCTTTTAAATTAGGGTAATCAGCAGTTATTTCTGTGCATTCTTTACGAAGAACAGGGTCTCCATAAGCTACAATTGGTAATATCATTTTGTGTTTTTTATTGTTTGCAAAAGTACGATTTAGAAATCCGTAATCCCAAATTTTGGATTCATAAATTCATCCTAAATAATTATTGATTGTACAAGTACGATTGTAAAATAATGGTAGCACTAATTTCATCAACCAAAGCTTTGTTTCTGCGTTGTTTTTTCTTTAGGCCACCATCAATCATGGTTTGAAAAGCCATTTTAGAGGTAAATCGTTCATCTACTCTTTTTACAGGAATTTGCGGAATTTCTTTAGCCAATTTCTCTAAAAAAGGAAGTATTAAAGCCTCACTTTCGCTATCAGAATTATTCATTTGTTTGGGTTTGCCAACTAAAAAAAGTTCTACCTTTTCTTTTGATATATAGTCTTTTAAAAAAGAAAAAAGCTCAGTAGTATTTACAGTAGTTAACCCAGAAGCAATAATTTGTAATTGATCTGTAACTGCAATACCTGTTCTTATTTTTCCATAATCGATGGCTAAAATTCTTCCCAAATTATATACTTTTTTTGCAAAAATAAAGTTTAAACTTTTAATAATATAAATTAAAGCGAATAAAATCAATTAGTTAAAAATAAAGTGCTTTTTGTATTTTAAACAAACCATTTATATCTGTTTAAAAAACGTATATTCGCTTAGTTTTTTAGCATTCAAATTATATTTGCAAAAAATAATTTATTAAGATGGAAGATATTAGAAAAATTATAGAATCTGCTTGGGAAAATCGTGAATTATTACAAGAAGAAAATACGATTAATACCATAAGAAAAGTTGTTGATTTATTAGATAAAGGAGAATTAAGAGTTGCAGAACCAACAGAAGGAGGTTGGCAAGTTAACGAATGGGTAAAAAAAGCTGTGGTTTTATATTTCCCAATTCAAAAAATGGAAACTTTAGAAGCTGGTATTTTTGAATATCATGATAAAATTCCTTTAAAGAAAAACTTCGCAGAAAGAGGTATTAGAGTAGTGCCAAATGCAGTTGCAAGACATGGAGCGTATATTTCTCCAGGTACAATTTTAATGCCTAGTTATGTAAATATTGGTGCGTATGTAGACGAAGGTACTATGGTCGATACTTGGGCTACAGTGGGTTCTTGTGCGCAAATTGGTAAAAATGTACATTTATCTGGTGGTGTTGGTATTGGTGGTGTTTTAGAACCATTACAAGCTGCACCTGTAATTATAGAAGATGGCGCTTTTATTGGTTCTAGATGTATTGTTGTAGAAGGTGTTAGAGTAGAAAAAGAAGCGGTTTTAGGTGCTAATGTTGTGTTAACAATGAGTACTAAAATTATAGATGTTACTGGTGATGAACCTGTTGAAACAAAAGGAGTTGTACCAGCAAGATCTGTTGTAATTCCAGGTAGCTATACCAAAAAATTTGCCGCAGGAGAATACAATGTACCTTGTGCATTAATTATTGGAAAAAGAAAAGAAAGTACCAACAAAAAAACCTCTTTAAATGATGCGCTACGTGAGTATGATGTGGCTGTTTAAAGATTAAAAATTCTATGACTAAGATTACTGCTATTATTCCTACTTTAAATGAAGAAATTCATATAGAAGCAGCTATAAAATCTGTGCAATTTGCTGATGAAATTATTGTAATTGATTCATATAGCACAGATAAAACAGTAGTTTTAGCTGAAAAACATAATGTAAAAATCATCAAACGAGAGTTTGATGATTTTTCTTCTCAAAAAAACTTTGCTATAGACCAAGCAAAACATCCTTGGATTTATATTTTAGATGCGGACGAAAGAGTTACTCCAGAAGTAGAAAAAGAAATTTTAAAAGCGGTACAAAACCCTAAAGATAAAGTTGGGTTTTATGTAAGAAGATGCTTTTATTTTGTTGGTAAAAAAATTAAGTATTCTGGTTGGCAAAGAGATAAAGTAGTGCGTTTGTTTTTAAAGAAGGATTGTAGGTATCAAGGTATTGTTCATGAAACTATAAAAGCGAATGGTGAATTAGGTTTTTTTAAAAACAAAATAGATCATTTTGGTTATAAAGATTACAATCATTTTATATCTAAAATTCATCAATATGGAGAACTAAAGGCTAAAGAATTACACGAAAAAGGTAAAACTGTAAATGCATTTCATTTATTAGTAAAACCACCTTTTAGAGTTTTTTCTCACTTTGTATTAAAAAAAGGGTTTTTAGATGGTTATGTTGGTTTAGTACTATCCATAACTCAAGGTTATGCTGTTTTAACAAGATATATTAAGCTTTGGTTGCTTAACAGAAGCGAAAAATAAATTTTATTTATTAGACTTGTAAAAAAAGTAATTTCTTACACATCTATTTAGCTTATAGGTAAATAGAGTAAAGAATTGCCAAAAAGGACGTAAAATTTCTCGAATTACTTTTTTCCAAGCAATCATATTATTTTGTTGAATGGTGCTGCCTCCCATTTTTTTATCAACACTAATTACATATTGTTTATTAGTAGAAAATAATTGCACTTTATGTTTGTAAACGTCTTGTTTCATTACATCTATAGGCGCGTAATAATCACTTAAATTATCAGAAAGTTTTTTGGCTGCATTTTTGCCAATTATTTGCCCAATCATTAAAACTGGTGGCATTAAAAATTTGGTTTTAAATTGGTCTTTTTCTAGAGGATAAAATCCTTTTTTACCAGAAATATCTAAAAAATCATTAATGGTTATTTTTGATAACAGTTGCTCTAAATCGTTAAAAAAACCATTTTGAATCAGAGCATCATCTTCTAAAATAATCGAAAAATCTTCAGGTTGATGAGAGAGAAATTCCCACAATTTAAAATGTGTTAAGCATATACCAATTTCACCATCATTTGGATAAGGAAAATGAGCTAAAATATTATGTTTCTTTTTTTCTTCTTTTAAAACATCTACACCTAGCTCTTTGCCATAAACTGCAGAAATTCTTGTAATTGGAATTTTCAATTTGGCAAACTGATCTTCCATAAAATCACGTCTTTCTGTGCTTTTATCTAGGTTGATATAATAGACTTTATAAGACATCATAATTGTATCCAATTTTTACAAGCCACCTCATTTTCTTTATTTACAAACCATTGTTTTGGAGCTATTACTATTTTATCAAGATGCTGATTTAACCAAGCTCCCCACCAAGAAAAACTGCTGTTTGCAGTAATATTATGGTGACATAAACTCATTAAATACAAATCTTCGTGAGGTATTGTTTTATGGTTTATATAGGTTGCATTTTTAATATTCAGATTAGCTTTTGTCCAAGCAATATCATCAGAAAAAACAAAGAAATAAATGTTTTTCTGTTTTTCTTTAATCCGTTTTATGGCCTTGTTGTAATAGGTTAAATCGCAAGTTCCGTGAATTTTATTGGCTTTTTTATCAGAAATGTAATCTCCTCTCCTAATATGTACAGCACAAGAATTTGTGCAATTATTTATTTCTTTTTTATAATTGATGGTAGTTTCTGATAATTTTTGTTGAATGGTAAATTGCTCTAATAAAATTGCTCTTATTTCTTTAAAATATTTTTCGGTTTGAAAATATCCTTTTACGTATTCATTACCCGATAAACGGAATAATTTTTCATCAAACAAAAGGCTTTTTTCTCTAATGTTTTTTTTGAGTTTAATTTTACCTAAAAAAGTAGAAAATTCATCAGCCGTATCTAAATCAATCTTATATTTATCTAATTGATATCCACCATGTAGTGTATAGGTTTTAAACTTAGAAATATCAATTTGCACTTCAAAACCTTGCTGTTGCAGCGATTTTGCATATGCATATTGAAACATTTGATTTCCAAGACCACCAACTATTCTAACAATAATCATTTAAATTCGAATTTCTGACATCAATTTAACACAAAAGTACAAATGTTATCACGATATTCTTTTATCAATTTTAGGTTTAAAAGGATAGAAAATTATAAATTTGCTTCACTTTTATAAATATGAAGTATACAGAAGCAATTTCATCAGAAATATTTAGCGTAATTTCTAAAGCATCAAAAGAAATCAATATCGATTCTTACGTGATTGGCGGTTTTGTGCGCGATTTTTTTCTGAAAAGAGGTACAGCAAAAGATATAGATGTAGTTGCTGTAGGTAGTGGAATCGATTTGGCATTACAAGTGTCTAAATTATTACCCAATAAACCTAAAGTTCAGGTTTTTAAAACCTATGGCACAGCAATGTTGCGTTTTAAAGATGTAGAAATTGAGTTTGTTGGTGCAAGAAAAGAATCGTACACAGAAGAAAGCAGAAATCCTGAAGTTACAGCAGGGACTTTAAAAGACGATCAAAATAGAAGAGATTTTACCATTAATGCATTAGCTTTAAGTTTAAATGAAGGTAATTTTGGCGAACTTTTAGATCCTTTTAACGGAATAGAAGATTTACAAAATAAGGTGATTAGAACACCTTTAGATCCTAATATTACCTATTCTGATGATCCTTTACGTATGATGCGTGCCATCCGTTTTGCAACACAATTAAATTTTAAAATAGAAGAAGAGTCTCTTAAAGCTATAGGTGAAAACTCACATAGACTTAAAATTATTACTAGAGAAAGAATTGTAGATGAATTGAACAAAATTTTATCATCGCCAAAACCTTCTATTGGATTTTTATTGTTAGAAAAAACAAAATTATTGCCGCAAATTTTACCAGAATTGATAGCTTTAAAAGGAGTAGAAGAAGTAGAAGGGCAGAAGCATAAAGATAATTTTTACCATACTTTCGAGGTTGTAGATAATATTGCAAAACATACAGATGATGTTTGGTTAAGATGGGCTGCATTATTGCACGATATTGGAAAAGCACCTACAAAAAGATTTTCTAAAAAAGTAGGTTGGACCTTCCATTCACATGAATTTGTGGGTTCTAAAATGGTGTATAAAATTTTTAAAAGATTAAAAATGCCTTTGAATAACAAGATGAAATTTGTGCAAAAAATGGTGTTATTAAGTTCTAGACCTATTGTGTTAGCTTCGGATGTAAATGATTCTGCTGTAAGACGTTTGGTTTTTGATGCTGGTGATGATATTAATGCATTAATGACATTGTGCGAGGCAGATATTACCACTAAAAATCCGAGAAAATTTAAACGTTATCATCAAAATTTCGATTTAGTTAGAAAAAAAATAAAAGAAGTAGAAGAACGAGATCGTGTTCGTAATTTTCAGCCACCTGTTACTGGCGAAGAAATTATGGAAGCCTTTAATTTAAAACCTTGTAGAGAAATTGGTCAAATTAAAGAAGCGATTAAAGAAGCAATTTTAGATGGTAAAATACCTAATGAACACCAAGCTTCTTATGACTTTATGCTTGAAAAAGGGAAATCTTTAGGCTTAACAATTTCTCAATAAAAAGCTTATGAAATTATTTACAGAACTTAGAACAGTAGTTTTAGAGTTAAGATTGCTTTTTTTTTAAAGTAAACAAGAGTTGGTAATTGTTACAGGTTCTGATAGTTCACATTTTAAAAGCTTATACCAACTTTTAGTTAGTTTATATCTGTATGAAAAAAATACCAAAGTTTTAATTTACGATTTGGGAATAACAGCTCAAGAAAGTGAAATTTTAAAAAATGATTTTTCTGATTTTGAGCTAAGAAAATTTGACTATTCTAAATACCCATCTTATTTTAATATTAAAATAAACGCAGGAGAATATGCTTGGAAACCTGTAATTATTAATGATGTTTTAAATGAATGTAAAACATCTGTTTGTTGGTTAGATGGAGGTAATAAAGTAACAAAACCACTAATTTTACTTAGAAAAGTGATAGAATTTTACGGACTTTATTCCCCTTTTTCTAAAGGGATAACTTCTGATTGGACTCACCCAAAATCATTAAAGTATTTAGACGTTTTAAATGATAAGAATTTATTGAAACAGAAGAATTTAAATGGTGCTTGTGTTGCTGTTGATTATAATAATATAAAAGCTAGACAGGTAATTAAAAATTGGAGCGATGCTGCAAAAACTAAAGATTGTATTGCTCCACAAGGAAGCAGCAGAGAGAATCACAGACAAGATCAAGCAATTTTATCTGTTTTAGTTTTAAACATCTATTTGATATTGGCAAAAAAATGACGTACAGAAAATTTGGTTTTAAAACACATCAAGATATAGATTAGTTAGATCTATATTTTAACCTAAACTTTGCATAGAAACTAACTTAAAGTATTCACCTTTTTTGGTTAATAAAACGTCGTGTTTTCCTTGCTCTACAATTTTCCCTTTTTTCATTACTACAATTATATCTGCTTTTTGAATGGTAGATAATCTGTGCGCAATTACTAAAGATGTTCTGTTTTGCATCATTTTTTCTAAAGCCACTTGTACCAATTGTTCAGATTCTGTGTCTAAGGCAGAAGTAGCTTCGTCTAAAATCATTATTGGTGGATTTTTTAAAACAGCTCTGGCAATAGATAAACGTTGTTTTTGTCCACCTGAAAGAGAGTTTCCACTATCACCAATATTTGTTTTAAGTTTTTCTGGTAAATCCTTAATAAATTCCATAGCATTTGCAATTTCTGCAGCCTCTATAACTTCGGTTTCTGATGCATTTTCTGAACCTAATTTGATATTATTTTCAACAGAATCGTTAAACAAAATAGATTCTTGCGTAACAATACCCATTAAACCTCTTAAAGATTTTTTAGTAACATCTTTTATGCTGATGCCATCTACTAAAATATCACCTTTATTAACATCGTAAAAACGGGTAATTAAATTGGCAAGTGTAGATTTTCCACTTCCAGATTGGCCAACCAAAGCAACTGTTTGTCCTTTTTTTATTGTTAAAGAAAAATCTTTTAAAACATATTCTTTTTTGTATTTAAAAGAAATGTTTTTAAACTCAATTTCGCTTAAAAAATCTTGTTTCACAATAGCCTCAGGTTTGTCTTTTATGCTGTTTTCAGTATTTAAAACTTGCATAATTCTTTCTGCAGACGCTTCTCCCTTTTTTATGTTGTAAAATGTAGTTGTTATTAGTTTTATAGGATTTAGAACAGTATAAAATAACACAATATACCCCATGAATTTACCAGCTTCTAAAGAGCTTGTTTTTTCTAAAACATCTGTACCTCCATACCAAAGAATGGTAATTATAGTTGCAGATCCTAAAAATTCACTCATAGGCGATGCCAAAGTTTGTCTATGAAAAACACTAGTCATTAGCCTTCTAAATGTAGTTGTAGATTCGTTGAATTTTCTTTCAATAATTCTTTCTGAATTAAAGCCTTTTATCACCCTTAAACCACTCAAAGTTTCTTCTATAAAAGATAAAAATGTACCGGTTTCTTTTTGTGCTTTAATTGATTGTGACTTTAATTTTTTACTGATAGATGAAATAATAAAACCAGAAACAGGCAAAAGAACAAAGACAAATAAAGTTAATTCTACACTTATAAAAAGCATTATTCCAATAGAAATTATCACTGTTAAAGGCTCTCTAACTAAGGTTTCTATTGATGTTAAAATTGAGTTTTCTACTTCTTGCACATCAGCAGTCATCCTTGCAATAATGTCTCCTTTTCTTTTTTCTGTAAAGTAAGAGATTGGCAATTCTACAATTTTACGATATAAATTATCTCTTAAATCTTTAACAATTCCTGTTCTTAAAAAAGTAATGACATAAGATGCCAAATAACGAAACAAGTTTTTGAAAAAGAATAAAGAAAGCGATAACAAACAGATAAATAGCAATACATTTATCTGACCATCTTCTTCTATTTTGTTTGATATAAAATAATTAAAACTGCCTTCTAAATACGATCCTAAATTGGTAATGCCTTCATAAGTAGGTTTTTTAATAATCGCTTTTTTTACACCAAACAGAATATTTAGTAGGGGTATAAAAGCCAAGACAGATAAAACATTAAATATGGCGTAAAAAATATTAAAGAGAATATTTAAAAGCGTAAACTTTCTATATTCTCTTTCATATTTAAGAATGTCCTTAAAGTGACTCATTAATTTAATTTCATCTCTTTTATAATTCGTTGAATTTTTGCGTCTAATTCAGCCTCAACTTTATCAGCATTTTCGGTGGCATCTAATTCGCTATTTACACTAAAATAGAATTTAATTTTAGGTTCAGTTCCACTAGGTCTAGCTGCAATTCTAGTACCAGAAGCTGTTTGATAAATTAATACATTAGATTTTGGTAAATCTATTTCAGTAACTTCTCCAGTAATTAAATTCTTTTTTGTTGATGCATCATAATCAGAAAGCGATTCTATTTTTTCTCCATCAATTTCGGTTAATGGATTGTTACGCATATCACTTAAAATTTGTTGAATTTCAGCAGCGCCATCCATTCCTTTTTTAACGATAGAAATTAAGTGCTCTTTGTAATATTTATTTTCTACATAAATATTTAATAATTCTTGATAAAAAGAACTTCCGTTTTGTTTTGCATAAGCAGCAACTTCGCAAGCTAAAAGAGTAGCTGTTACAGCATCTTTATCGCGAACAAAACCACCAACCATATACCCAAAACTTTCTTCTCCACCACCAATAAAATCTAACTCAGGGAAATCTTTTACCATTTTGGCAATCCATTTAAATCCAGTTAAACCTACTTTAGTTTCAACTCCTTTTTGAGCAGCTACATCATTTACCAATTCTGTAGAAACAATAGTAGAACCTACAAATTGTTTGCCATTTAATTTGCCTTCTTCTTTCCATTTGCGTAATAAAAATTCTGTCATCACAACCATAGTTTGGTTACCATTCATTAACTTCATATTACCTTCTAAATCTCTTACAGCAACACCTAATCTATCACAATCAGGGTCTGTACCAATTACAATATCTGCACCTATTTTATCAGCTAAATCAGTAGCCATTTTTAGTGCTTCTGGTTCTTCTGGGTTTGGCGATTTTACAGTTGGGAAATCTCCATCAGGTTTTCTTTGTTCTTCAACAATATGAACATCATTATAACCAGCACCAGCTAAAGCATCTGGTACAGACATTATTGAAGTTCCGTGTAAAGAAGTAAAAACAATTTTTAAATCTTCTCTTTTAATATCATCAGCTAAAGAACCATTTTTAATAGATTCTTTAATAAAAACATCATCTACATCTTTACCAATAACTTCAATTAAATCTTCGTTTGCATCAAATTTAATTTCAGAAAAATCTAACGAATTTACTTTGTTGATAATTCCACCATCATTTGGCGGAACAATTTGACCACCATCTGCCCAATATACTTTATAACCATTATATTCTGGCGGATTGTGTGAAGCTGTTAATACAATACCTGCATCACAACCTAAATGACGAACTGCAAAAGACAATTCTGGAGTTGGTCTTAAATCTTCGAAAAGAAAAACTTTAATATTATTTGCTGATAAAACATCAGCCACAACCTTTGCGAATTTTTTACTGTTATGTCTACAATCGTAAGCAATAACAACACTTAATTCATCTTTTTTTACATTTTCTATTAAATAATTAGACAAACCTTGTGTAGCTCTACCTAATGTATATTTGTTAATTCTATTAGTACCAGCACCCATTAAACCTCTCATTCCTCCAGTTCCAAAAGCCATATCTTTGTAGAATCTATCTGCTAAATCATCAGGATTATTAGCAATTAATTCTTGAATTTCTGTTTGAGTTTCTTCATCAAAAATTGGAGTTAACCATTGTTTTGCTTTGTCTAAAATTTCGTTCATTTTTAATAGTTTTTTTTAGTGATGGTATTTTATGTGATACAAATATACTATTTAGAAATTGAGTTTTTCTTTAATTTTGTAGTGTTTTTCGTTGCTTTTTGTTTTTATGATTAGCTCTCCTATAAAACCAGCTAAAAATAATAAAGTTCCTAGAATCATAGAAGTTAAAGCAATATAAAACCAAGGATTATCGGTTACCAAAATTGTTTTTATTCCGTTAAAAACTTTGTAAAGTTTGTAAGCGCCAATGTAAAAAGCTGATGTTGTTCCAAAAATAAACATTAATGTACCCCAAAGTCCGAAAAAATGCATGGGTCTTTTACCAAATTTAGACAAAAAGGAAATGGTAATTAGGTCTAAAAAACCATTGATAAAACGATCCATACCAAATTTGGTTTCGCCATATTTTCTGGCTTGATGTTGCACAACTTTTTCGCCTATTTTAGTAAAGCCTTCGTTTTTAGCTAAAACTGGGATATATCTATGCATTTCTCCACTAACATTTACGGTTTTTATAACTTCTTTTTTATAGGCTTTTAAGCCACAATTAAAGTCGTTTAATTTTAATCCTGATGTTTTTCTGGCAGCAGCATTAAAAAGTTTAGAAGGTATGTTTTTGGTGATTACATTATCGTATCTTTTCTTTTTCCAGCCAGAAATTAAATCGAAATCTTCTTGAGTAATTAGTTGGTATAATTCAGGAATTTCTTCAGGATTGTCTTGTAAATCAGCATCCATTGTAATTACCACTTTACCTTGAGCTAGCTCAAAACCAGCATCTAAAGCTTGGCTTTTTCCATAATTTTTTTGAAAACGAATTCCTTTAACTTCATTATTTTTTTTTGATAGTTGCTCAATAACATTCCAAGAAGAATCTGTGCTACCATCATCAATAAAAATAACTTCATATAAATAACGATTGGATTGCATAACTTTTGCAATCCAATCGAATAATTCTTTTAAGGATTCTTCTTCGTTAAGAAGTGGTATTACTACCGAAATTTCCATATATTGAGTTCAAAAAATTTAATTTCTAAAAGTCAAAGTTACACTTTTATGAATTATTGAACGCTAAACTTTAAATTTTAGTAAGTTTCTTCTTCAGATTTTTTCATAATTGCTGCTGTAATTGCAGAAAAAATAAAACCTAATACTAGACCACCTATAATCATTCCTCCATAAAGAGATAGATAAAAATAATCTTCTGTCATTTTAGTTGACATTTCAATTTGATCAGATGTCATACCTGCATCTTGCCATTGAACTATAGATTTTTCAATTATTTGATTTTTAAAATCAGGTTCAATAAAGTTAGCAAAAAGATAAGTATATATCCCTGAAATTATAATACCAATTAAAACAACACCCATTCCAGTTTTAACTCCTTGTCCCCAAGATAAAAATCCTTGGTTATCATCTTTAAATTTTTTAGTTGCTAAAACTATAAAGGTTATCATAATAACAAATCCTAATAGCATACCAATCATGTTTTGTTCTAAATGATTACCTGTGGCATACATAATAAGACTTAAAATTACAGATATTACACCATAATATAATCCATAGTTTAGAATAATGTTTTTACTACTTGCTTGATTTTCCATTTGTGTTTTTAAATTTAGTTAGTTGTACAAATATAAATGAATTCAGTTTGATACTTTTTTTAAAAAAAATATTCAAAACATCTTATTAGTATACAATACTTTAGAAATGTTACATTAAATAAATATTAATTTTTAATTGTTAGTATAAAAATAGATTGTAAATTTGCAGTGGCAAGTCCTACACAACTAGCTCCCTTTGAATCCCCCAGGGTGGGAACACAGCAAGGGTATTAGGTTGTAGCAGTGTGATGTAGATAGCTTGCCATTTTTTGTGCCCTAAATTTACGTTTCTTCTTTTATCTTTTCTGATATTTGTTTCATAATTATAATTTTAAAAAAACATGTCTAAAGTAGTCTTAGTTACTGGAGCTTCTTCTGGAATAGGAAAATCGATTGCAACTTTTTTAAGCAAAAAAGGCTTTACTGTTTACGGTACAAGTAGAAATCCAAAAAACATAGAGAGTTTTTCTTTTCAATTAATTGCTTTAGATGTTTTAAATACAGCAACTATTAATAGTGCAGTAGATTTAATTATAGAAAAAGAAGGCAGATTAGATGTTTTAGTAAATAATGCAGGAATGGGGATTACTGGTCCTGTAGAAGACACTCCTACAGATGAAATGCGCGCAGTTTTTAACACCAATCTTTTTGGTGCAATTGATGTTATGAAAGCAGTTTTACCACAAATGCGTAAGCAAAACTCAGGGACTATTATAAATGTAACCTCGATCGCAGGTTATATGGGTTTGCCTTTTAGAGCGGCATATTCTGCCTCTAAAGGTGCTTTAGAATTAGTTACAGAAGCAACAAGTATGGAGGTTAAAAACTTCGGAATTAACGTTGTAAATGTAGCTCCTGGAGATTTTGCAACAAACATTGCAGCTGGCAGATACCACACACCAGTTTTTGACAATTCTGCTTACAAAGAAAAATATCAAGCGTGTCTAGATTTAATGGACGCTCATGTAGATCATGGAATGGATCCTATAGAAATGGCAAAAACAGTTTACAAAATTATCAACAATAAGAATCCTAAAATTCACTATAAAGTGGGCGATTTTATGCAGAAATTTTCTATTGTTTTAAAACGTATTTTACCAGATAAAATGTATCAGAAATTATTAATGAATCATTATAAGCTCTAGTCTTCTATACTAATATGTTCTTCTGCAGTTTCGCTTAAATAAGTTTCTAAAATGTTTATTTCGCAATTTAAGGAATCAAAATCTAATTTTATATAACCATAGAAATTTTCATCATTTCTAATGAGTCTTAGTGCGTAATAATCATCTTTTTCGTTTGCAAATTCCTTTTTGTAAGTTAAATTATTCTGAAGAAAAAAGTTGTAGTTTTCATAAGGTGCATCAAATTCATAAAAAACATCTAGAGAGTTTCTAACATCAGCAGAATCAAATTTATTTGCAGCATAACTTCTTGTATTTTCTGTAGAAAAAGGAGGTTCAAAAATTACAGGAAAAGGAATGCTAACTCCTTTAGGAGAAAGAATTTCATTAATTTCTTCGTCTGTAGAAACCAGCTTTATGTTATACGCCACAAAATTTGGTGTGTTTGCAAAGTCTACAACTTCATCAGCAAGTAAGGTGTAATCTGTTGTTCCGTCTTTATCTAAATCTATTTCTATAGGTAGTTTATCTGCAAAACAAGTAGAAAAATAAGTGTAATTTGTGTCTTCTGCTATATAGTCATCAACGGTAAATTCTACCCAAAAAGTAATCGTTTTAATTAATTTATCATGATGATCTCTATAAATAATTTGTCCAGAAAATTTTTTGTCCATTTCCCAATCTTGTATCGTAACTTCTAACACATAAACTTGAGTTATGGCACTAATATCTGCAGTGCTACCATCGTAAAATTCGTAACCTCGATCTATCTGTAAGCAATCGTTTATCTTATTAAAAACAAAATTTAGAGTTTCTGTAGTGTTGTTATCATTTAAATCTTTGGTGTAACTTATGCTAACAGAATTATCAGAATAACTGCCTTGCCAGACAGCAGATGCTGAGTTGTCTAGAATAATTATATTGTCTGATGTTGTAACACCAATATCTGATAAATCACATAAAATGGTGCCTTCTATACCTTCTTCTGTGTTTACAGAATCGCAAGAAATTAAAGTTGATAAAAAGAAAAGGAATGCTAAATAATTTATTTTCATTTATAAAATTGTTTTTTAGACTCAAAAAAAGGTATTTGATAAAGTTAGACACATAAAAAACAACAAAGTTTAAATTTAAATCTAAAAAAGGTCATATTTGTTATGTTTTTAACCAATTAATTGTAAAACTTATAATTATTTTTTCTCTTAAAGAAATGATTGTAACTATCTTTGCTACAAATTAATTATAAATTTTTAAAAAGAATGAAATTTTTTATTGATACTGCAAATTTAGAACAAATAAAAGAAGCACAAGACTTAGGTGTTTTAGATGGTGTAACTACAAACCCGTCTTTAATGGCTAAAGAAGGTATTACTGGTCAAGAAAATATAATAAATCATTACAAAGCAATTTGTGATGTAGTTGAAGGTGATGTTTCTGCAGAAGTTATCTCTACAGATTTTGATGGAATGGTAAGAGAAGGCGAGGCTTTAGCTGCTTTAAATCCGCAGATTGTGGTAAAATTACCAATGATAAAAGATGGTGTAAAAGCATGTAAATATTTTTCATCAAAAGGGATTAAAACCAACGTAACTTTAGTTTTTTCTGTTGGGCAAGCATTATTGGCTGCAAAAGCAGGTGCTACTTATGTTTCTCCTTTTTTAGGACGTTTAGATGATATTTCTACAGACGGAATGAACTTAATTTCTGAAATTAGATTGGTTTATGATAACTATAACTTTGATACTGAAATTTTAGCAGCTTCAGTAAGAAATACTATGCATATTGTTAATTGTGCAAAATTAGGATCAGATGTAATGACTGGACCTTTAAGTGCAATAGAAGGATTGTTAAAACACCCTTTAACAGATAGTGGTTTAGCTAAATTTTTAGCAGATTACCAAAAAGGAAACTAGAAGCTCATCCTAGCCTTGCCAAAGGGAAGAAACTGTTGTGGGAATTGAGTGTGGAAAATGTTTGTTTGAAGCTATTTCCTGCTTTCCACGATATCTTTTTGCCCAAAAAACAAAAAGGATGTCGTTTCAATCAGGGCTAAAGTTGTTTGCTAATTAATAGCTCATTTAAAAGATACAGAAACTCTAAATTAATGTAATTTGGAGTTTCTTTTTTACCAAAATATATAAGTTAGAAATAAAATATTTCTAAATGAAACAAATAGAACAGCAAATTTTATCTAGTAACAGTTCCTCTCCTTTGGAGAGGTTAGCAGAGGCCGTTTTTCCAAAAAAAGAACTCGCACAACTTGTAATATCTGCCTGTCATCAATTTAATATTGATACTATTGTTATTTCTCCTGGTTCTAGAAATGCCCCATTAACTATTGGTTTTTCTAATCATTCAGAAATAGAAACCTTAAGTGTTGTAGATGAAAGATGTGCTGCTTTTTTTGCGTTAGGGATTGCTCAGCAAAAACAAAAACCAGTGGCAGTTTTATGCACTTCTGGTTCTGCTTTGTTAAATTATTATCCTGCAATTGCAGAGGCTTTTTACAGTAATATCCCACTTGTGGTAATCTCTGCAGACAGACCAAAACATTTAATAGATATCGGAGATGGACAAACCATTCGTCAAGAAAATGTGTTTGAAAACCATATATTATTTTCAGCAAATCTCATAGAAAACCCCAAATTTATTGCAAGAAATTCGCAATTAATTGGTGAAGCTTTACAAATAGCAACAGCGCAAAAAGGTCCTGTTCACATTAATGTTCCTTTTGATGAACCTTTGTATGAAACTGTATCTGAATTAAAAACGTTTCATTTTCCTAATATTTCTACAAGTTCTTTAGATAATGCCAATATCAACTATAAAAAATTAGCAAAAATTTGGAATACTTCTGATAAAAAAATGTTAGTAATTGGTGTTAATTATCCTGATGAAGAATTGCACAATTTAATGGATTTATATTCTGATGATGAGTCTGTAATGATTTTTACAGAAACAACATCAAACTTATATCATAAAAAGGCAGTGAATTCTATAGATCAGTTAATTTTTTCTTTAGATGATGCTCAATTTCAAGAATTACAACCAGATATATTAATCACGTTTGGTGGTATGATTGTTTCGAAAAGAATTAAGAAATTTCTAAGAGAATATCAACCAAAACATCATTGGAATATTGATGAGAAAAAAGCAACCAATACTTTTTTCTGTTTAAGTGAATTTATACAAACGAAACCTGTTGATTTTTTCTCGAATTTTAATAAAATCATCACAAAAAAAGAAAGCGATTATCAGTCTAAATGGTTAAAAATCAGGGATTATAGAAGAGAAAAGCACTCAGAATATTTATCAGAAATAAAACATTCAGATTTTAAAGTTTTTGAGCAGGTTTTAGAGAGTATTCCTCATAATTCAGATTTACAAATTAGTAATAGTGCAATTATTAGATATGCACAGTTATTTCAAATAAAAAATACCCTACGTGTTTTTTGTAATCGAGGTACAAGCGGAATTGATGGTAGCACATCAACAGCAATTGGAGCCGCTTTTGCAAGTAAAAATCAAACTATTTTTATTACAGGCGATTTAAGTTTTTTTTACGATTCTAATGCGCTATGGAATAAAAATATTCCTAATAATTTTAGAATAGTTTTAATAAATAATTCAGGTGGAGGAATTTTTAAAATTATTCCTGGACCATCTACAACAAATGCATCAAAATATTTTGAAACCCCACATTGTTTAACAGCAGAATATTTGTGTAAAATGCATGGTTTCGATTATTTGCAAGCATCATCTAAAGAAACAGTTACAAAAGCATTAAATGGTTTTTATGCAGAATCAGACAAACCAAAAATTTTAGAAATTTTTACGCCAAGTGCAGAAAATGATTTAATTTTAAAAGCATATTTTAAATATATAAAATAATGGATTTACAAGAAGAGTATCAAGAAGGAGATATCAATTTAAAAGAAGGAGAAAAAGTTCAGTTAATTATAGAAAAAGAAACGGGCTTAGGGTATACTGTTTTAATAAATGAAGAATACGAAGGTTTGCTTTTTAGAAGCGAAGTTTTTCAGGATTTAGAAGAAGAAATGGAAGTTGATGGATACATCAAACAAATTCGTGAAGATGGTAAAATCGATGTTTCTCTCCGTCCACAAGGTTTTAGAAATGTAATTGGTTCTGATGTAGAACAGGTTTTAGAAAAACTTAAAAATAGTAAAGAAGGTTTTTTGTTGTTAACTGATAAAAGTTCTCCAGATTCTATTCGTTTTCATATGAAAATGAGTAAAAAAGCATTTAAAAAGGCTGTTGGTAATTTATACAGACAAAAACTGATTCTTATTAAAGAAGATAGAATAGAGCTTATAAATCAGTAATCAGAATACAGTTTAAAGTTGGCAGTTATTTTTTTTGAATAAAATTAGTACTGCCAACTTTTATTATTGACCACCAAGTCTTAAAATATTTTCGTAATAAGCATCAGAATTAGGATCTGCAGGATCCATTTTTCCATACCCAATTTTATAATATTTTATTGCTTGTTTTGTCATTTGTCTAGATTCGTAATAACGACCAATATAATATTCACCTAAAGGAGAAGTAGGAAATAATTTTAAAATCATTTTACCAAAATCTCTTAGTTTATCGCCATTTTCCTTTTCGATAATAATGTTTTCTATGGCATAAATGTCTTTTTCTCTAATACCCAAATTGGTGCCAAATAAAAATTCAATTTCTAAATATTTATTTTCTAAATAAAAAATGGCATCTTTTGGCGATAAATCTTTAATGTTTTCATCATATTCTTCTTTAGAAATGGCAGAATATACTTCAAACATTTTTGTCATTGCTCTTGGTATTGCTTCGTGCGTAGCAGAAATTGCACTATCTGTGTTGATTACATCATTAATAACATTAAAGTTTTTAATCTCTAATTCTGACAAAGCCTGCTGAACTTTACTAATTTTTTCTTCTTTGTTTTTAGAAAATGAATTAGAATTATTAGTGTAAAAATAAAAGGTATTGTCTTCTTTTGCGAACTTTGGTAAATTATAAGTTTGTAATTCGCCAATTACAAAATCAGAAAAACTAGGATTTATACAAATAAATGAGTTGATAAAAGCAGTGTCTTCTTTAAGAAAATGAGACACCATATTTGCAGAATAACCTTGGCCAACTAAAGAAATGTAAGGAGAGGTTCTGTAATTACTTTCCATATGCAAAATAACTTCATCTCTTATAAATTCGTAAAAATAATTGGCTTTAGCTGTAAGTGATCCATTAGATCTATTAAAAGAAATGTCTTCTTGTTTGGTTTCTTCCATAGCAATACCCACCACAATTTGTTTAGGAGCTTTGTCCCTTTTTGCAAATAATTTAGAAGTGCCTACATAAGCATCAAACATATACTCTTCATCAAAAACAATGGTTAAAGGATAGTTTTTAATACTGTCGCTCTCATAACCTTGTGGTAAATAAATTTTAATATTTCTAGTGGTTTCTAAAATATCAGACTCTAAACTAGTTTCTATTGTTTTTTGCGAAAAACCTAAAACAGAAAAAAGTAAAAATAATAATGAGAGTGTTTTCTTAATCATAAGTTAGAATGTTTATTTTTGCTGATGATGATTTTTATTCTTTATAAGAACGTACAAAATACAAAAATATGATACAACCTGAATGGGAAACTGCCAAAGTTTACGAAGATATAACGTATAAAAAATGTAATGGAGTAGCCAGAATTGCTTTTAACAGACCCAATGTTAGAAATGCTTTTAGGCCAAAAACTACCATAGAATTGTATGATGCTTTTTATGATGCAGGCGAAGATACTTCTATTGGCGTAGTTTTACTTTCTGCAGAAGGCCCAAGTACCAAAGATGGTGTGTATTCTTTTTGTTCTGGAGGCGATCAAAAAGCAAGAGGTCATCAAGGTTATGTGGGTGATGATGGTTATCACAGATTAAATATTTTAGAAGTTCAACGTTTAATCAGATTTATGCCTAAAGCAGTTATTGCTGTGGTTCCTGGTTGGGCAGTTGGTGGTGGCCATAGTTTACATGTAGTTTGCGATTTAACTTTAGCATCAAAAGAACATGCTATTTTTAAACAAACTGATGCAGATGTAACTTCTTTTGATGGTGGTTATGGATCTGCATATTTGGCAAAAATGGTAGGTCAGAAAAAAGCACGAGAAATCTTCTTTTTGGGTAGAAATTATTCTGCGCAAGAAGCCTATGAAATGGGAATGGTAAATGCTGTAATTCCTCATGATGAGTTAGAAGACACTGCTTATGAATGGGCACAAGAAATTTTAGCAAAAAGTCCTACTTCTATAAAAATGCTAAAATTTGCAATGAATTTAACTGATGATGGAATGGTTGGGCAGCAAGTTTTTGCAGGTGAAGCCACACGTTTAGCCTATATGACAGACGAAGCCAAAGAAGGTAGAGATGCTTTTCTTGAAAAAAGAAAACCAAATTTTCCTAAAAAATGGATACCATAGACAATTGTAAATTTTAGAATTATGAATTACGAATATTGAATTCGTAATTTAAAATTAATAATTCATAATTAAATAGAATGAAATCACAAGTAGTAACTTTTTTAATAAAATGTCCAGATCAAAAAGGATTGGTTGCAAAAATTACCAGTTTTTTTTATGAAAAGGGCTTCAATATTTTAAGTTGTCAGCAATACGTAAATTCAGTAGAAGACATGTATTTTATGCGTATTCGTTTAAATGCAGAAGGTACAAATATCTCTAAAGTGGAATTGGAAAGCAGTTTTTTAGAATTAGCAGCACCTTTACAATTCAATTGGTCTGTAAATTATGGAGATGAAAAGCAGAATGTGGCAATTATGGTGTCGCATACAAGTCATAATTTATACGATTTATTAGAGCGTTATAAAGAAGGCAGTTTAAATTGTAATGTAAAAATGATTATCAGTAATCATGATAAATTAAGACATATAGCAGAAATGTTTAATGTTCCCTATTATCACTTACCAGTAACAAAAGAGACTAAATCAGATCAAGAAGCACAAGTAAAAGAATTGTTAGAAGTAAATGACATTGATTTGGTTGTAATGGCAAGGTATATGCAGATTTTATCATCAGATTTTATCAATTATTATAAAGATAGAATCATTAATATTCATCATTCATTTTTACCAGCTTTTCAAGGAGCAAATCCATACAAAAGAGCTTACGAAAGAGGAGTGAAGTTAATTGGAGCAACTGCACATTATGCTACAGAAGACTTAGATGAAGGGCCAATAATTGAGCAAGATGTTAAACCAGTTACTCACGAAAGTACTACTCAGACTTTAAAAAGAATTGGGGCAGATATCGAAAAATTAGTTTTAGCAAGAGCAGTTAAATGCCATTTAAACAATCAAATTATTGTTTCTGGAAATAGAGCCATTGTTTTTCCAGAAGCTGGAGAGTAATAACTCTTTTAATTTCCCTAAAGGGGAAAAAATAAAACGTAATAGTAATTTAAAAACTCAAATTTCACCCAGATTGGAGTTCCTTCTTTTTGGGAAGGCTAGGATGGGATTTTGTAATGAAAATAATCTGTATTGGGCGCAATTACGCAAAGCATATAGAAGAATTGGCAAACGAAAAACCAGAAAATCCTGTTGTTTTTTTAAAACCAGATTCTGCTATTTTACCACGAAAAAATCCGTTTTTTACACCTCCTTTTTCTGATGATATTCATTACGAAGTAGAGGTTTTAGTCAAAATAAATAAAGTGGGTAAATATATAGACCCAAAATTTGCTTACAAATATTATGATGAAATCGGATTAGGAATCGATTTTACAGCCAGAGATGTACAAGCAAAATGCAAAGCAAAAGGTTTGCCTTGGGAAAAAGCAAAAGCTTTTGATGGTAGTGCTGTAGTGGGTGAATTTTATCCAAAAGAAGAATTCGATTTAGAGAATTTAAAATTTCAATTGTACAAAAATGATGAGCTAGTACAAGATGGAAATACAAATGCAATGTTGTGGAAAACTGATGAATTAATCGCTTATGTATCTCAATACTTTACCTTAAAAAAAGGAGATATTATTTTTACAGGAACACCTGCAGGTGTAGGTAAAGTTGTAGAAAATGATACTTTAAAAGGGGTTATAGAAGGTAAAGAGGCGTTTCAAATTAGAGTGAAATAGTTATAACAAATAATTTCTATTCAATTGTTTTACAGTTAATGATCAATTTTTTAATTCAAATAATTGTAGCTGTTTTTATAGGTTGGAGCTATGTATATTTAGCACAGAAATATAAAAAAAGTAAAATCATTTATTTTTGTATCGGCTTTTTTATTTGTTTGATATTTAGAATTGGATATCTGTTTTTTTATGGAGTTATTACAGATTTTAAAGTAGATCAAGATTTAAATCATCATAAAAACTTGTCAATCGTATTAAGTATTATTGTTGCTTATGTTTTGTTTCGATTATTGCGAAGTGCATTGCAGGATAATAATTCAGAAACTCCCAATATTAACGAAATAGGAAAAGAATAAAAAATAGTTTTATAACCTACATACATTAACTTTAAGCAAAGTTGTTAAATAAATAATGAAGGCAGAAATAATAACGATAGGAGATGAAATTTTAATCGGGCAAATTGTAGATACCAATTCGCAGTTTATTGGGCAACAATTAAATAAAATCGGAGTTTCTGTATATCAGATTACTTCTATTCAAGACGATCAGCAACATATTTTAAATGCTTTAGAAGAAGCACAAAATCGAGTAGATATTGTAATCATAACAGGTGGTTTAGGACCAACCAAAGACGACATCACCAAAAAAACAATTGCACAATTTTTTAATGATGATGAAGTTGTAGAATATCCAGAGGTAATTGCACACATAAAAGAACTATTTAAAAAAATAAATCATCCTTTTAAAGAAGTGCAACTTTATCAAGCGCAATTGCCATCAAAAGCAACCTTGTTAATGAATAATTTTGGAACAGCACCAGGCATGTGGTTTTATGAAAACGAAACTGTGTTTGTATCACTTCCAGGAGTACCTTATGAAATGAAAGGCTTAATCATAAATAAGGTGTTGCCTAAAATTCAAAAACAGTTTAAACTACCTTTCATCATCCATAAAACAATTATGACATATGGACAGGGAGAAAGTACCATTGCAGAAATTATAGAAGATTTTGAAGACAGTTTGCCAAAGCATATTAAATTAGCCTATTTACCCTCTTTTGGTAAAGTTCGTTTGCGTTTGTCTGCTATAGGCAAAAACAAAATAAAATTAGAAAAAGAACTTAATGACAAAGTTGCTGAAGTTTATAAATTAATTCCGGGTATTATAACAGGTTTAGATGATGATAGTTCTTTAGAAAAAAGAGTGGGCTTGTTGTTGCAACAAAATAATCAAACAATATGTACAGCAGAAAGTGTAACTGGTGGTAAAATAGCATCCAATTTAGTTTCAGTTGCAGGTTCATCTGGCTATTATAAAGGGAGTTTTGTAACGTATTCAGCAGCAACCAAGATCGATTTATTAGGTGTTTTGCCACAAACTATAGAAAAATACACAGTGGTAAGCAAAGAAGTTGCTTTAGAAATGGCTAAAGGAGCTAAAGAAAAGCTAAACACTAATTACGCTATTTCAGTTACTGGTAACGCAGGGCCAACAACAGATCATAATGACAAAAGTGTAGGTTTGGTATATATTGCAATTGTTTCTGATAATAATGAGTTTGTGGGCGAATTTAATTTTGGTCAACCACGTGAAAAGGTTATTAATAGAACTGTAAGCAAATCCTTAGAATTACTTCAAAAAGAAATATTAAAAAATTAGTAAATTTCTTTTGTTCAGATCTAGAATTATTTGTAGATTTGCACCTCGTTTAGAGATAACACTATAAAACTGTCAAGAAGATGTCTAGAGTTTGTGAATTAACAGGAAAAAAAGCAATGGTTGGGAACAACGTTTCTCACGCTATGAATAAAACTAAAAGAAAGTTTGACGCTAATTTAATGACAAAGCGTTTTTACATTCCAGAGGAAGATAAATGGATTACTTTAAAAGTATCTGCATCTGCTTTAAAAAATATTAACAAGAAAGGAATTTCTGCAGTTATAAAAGAAGCTAGAGCTAACGGTTTTTTAACTAAATAAGCTTAGGCTAACTAAAATTTTATATAGAGATGGCAAAAAAAGGAAACAGAGTTCAAGTAATTTTAGAGTGCACAGAGCACAAAGCTAGTGGTCAACCAGGTACTTCTAGATACATTACTACCAAGAACAAAAAGAACACTCCAGATAGAATGGAAATTAAAAAATTCAATCCTATCTTAAAGAAAATGACTGTTCACAAAGAAATTAAATAATACAACTATCTAGAACTCAGAATAGAGCACATAGATATAAAACATTTACAAAATGGCAAAAAAATCAGTAGCATCGTTACAAACAGGATCAAAAAGATTAAGTAAAGCAATCAAAATGGTTAAATCTCCAAAAACAGGAGCTTATATGTTTGTAGAAGCAATTATGGATCCATCTAAAGTAGACGCTTTTTTATCTAAAAAGTAATAAACTACTAAACAATATTTTAAAGCTACTTTCTTTTAGAGAGTAGCTTTTTTTATATCTTTACATTTGAGTCATTTAAAGCTTATTTTTTAAGATGGGCGTTACCTAAAGGTCGGGCTTTACGCTAAATCTTTTTTTATAAAGTAACTGCTGGCGCTATTACTTTACAAAAAAAGGATATCGCTTCAATCCCTAACGCAACTTGTCTGCCATTTTAATTGATAATCAGCCAATTTGACAAAATTTTAATTTGGTATAATTTTAGACAACCAAATAATAGGAACTAAAAATTAACAACTCAAAAATATGAGTTTTTTTAAAAAGATTTTTTCGAAAGAAAAAAAGGAAACATTAGATAAAGGTTTAGAGAAATCTAAAGAAAGTTTTTTTGGTAAACTAACCAAAGCTGTTGCTGGTAAATCTAAAGTAGATGAAGATGTTTTAGATAATTTAGAAGAGGTTTTAGTAGCATCTGATGTTGGTGTAAATACCACTTTAAAAATTATTGATAGAATAGAAGAACGAGTTGCCAAAGATAAATATGTAGGTACAGACGAGTTAAACAAAATTCTTCGCGAAGAAATTGCTGGTTTATTGTCAGAAACCAATATTGGTAACGAAACCGAATTTACAATTCCAGAAATACCAAAAAAAGAAGGTCAAAAAATGCCTTATGTCTTAATGGTAGTTGGTGTAAATGGAGTAGGTAAAACGACAACCATTGGTAAATTAGCAAGCCAATTTAAAAACCAAGGTTTAAAAGTTGTTTTAGGTGCAGCAGATACATTTAGAGCAGCTGCTATAGATCAATTACAAGTTTGGGCAGACAGAACAGATGTGCCAATTATTCGTCAAGAAATGGGTTCTGATCCTGCTTCTGTAGCTTTTGATACGTTGAAATCTGCAGTAAATCAAGATGCAGATGTGGTAATTATAGATACTGCTGGTCGTTTACACAATAAAGTTAACTTAATGAATGAGTTGACTAAAATTAAACGTGTAATGCAAAAAGTGGTAGATGACGCTCCTCATGATGTCTTACTTGTTTTAGACGGTTCAACAGGTCAAAATGCTTTTGAACAAGCCAAACAATTTACAAAAGCAACAGAAGTAACATCGTTGGCAGTAACTAAATTAGATGGTACAGCAAAAGGCGGAGTTGTAATTGGTATATCAGATCAGTTTCAAATCCCTGTAAAATACATTGGAGTAGGAGAAGGTATAGACGACTTACAAGTTTTTAACAAAGTTGAGTTTGTAGATTCTTTTTTTAAGTAAAAATTAAAAAATATAAAACTGTTTAAAAGGGTTTTCTTAAAACGCCTTCTAATATTTCATCATTTAATTTGCTGTTTTTATCAGAAGAATGAAGCACAGAAATATCTCCAGTAGTTTCTAAAACCACAGCTTTTACTTGCTTGTAATCCAAAACATTGGCTTCTCTTAGTTTAGCTATTAATTGACTTTTCTGAATTCTAGCAGATTTTAAATTTTCATATAAAATTTTATCTTCATCCATTAACAATAGAGGTTTATTAGCTATTGCTGCATCTAATTTTGGATATTTTTTTTGCAAATAAGAAAATGTAAACGTTAAAGCAAGTAAGCTAGAAATTGCAATACTACCATGTACAATACTTGTACTAGAAGTTAGTATAGCTGCTAAAATGCTACCAATTGCAATTGTAAAAGCAAAATCATACGCTGTAAATTTTGCAAAACTTCTAAGACCAATAATTCTTGTTAGTATTATAATTAAAAAGAAAATAATTATACTGCCAATTAAGGTTTCTAAAAGTGGGTCTTTTGGGCTATAAATCCATTCCATAAAGTAATTTTTAAATTGTTGAAATATTTTAAAGATACAATCTATTTTACAGAGTAAAAATAAATTTGCTATTTTAAGAAGTTGTTATAAATAAACACAATCAACTTAAAAAAACATATAATTAAGACTTATATTTGCAAATCGAATTTAAAAAGTTATGCGTACAAAATCCATCAAACAAAATAAGATTAACGTTGTTACTTTAGGTTGCTCTAAAAACATTTACGATAGTGAAGTTTTAATGGGGCAGTTAAAAGCTAATGGTAAAAATGTAGTACATGAAGATGAAAATGACGATGGTAATATTGTTGTAATTAATACTTGTGGATTTATTGGTAAAGCCAAAGAAGAATCTATTGATACTATTTTACATTATGCGCAAAGAAAAGAAGCTGGTGAAATTGATAAAGTTTTTGTTTCTGGATGTTTAAGCGAGCGTTATAAACCAGATCTAGAAAAAGAAATTACCAATGTAGATCAATATTTTGGTACTCACGATTTACCAAATTTATTAAAAGTTTTAGAAGCAGATTATAAACACGAATTAATAGGGGAACGCTTAACAACCACACCAAAACATTATGCGTATTTAAAAATTGCAGAAGGTTGTGATAGACCTTGTTCTTTCTGTGCAATACCTTTAATGAGAGGAAAACATGTTTCAACTCCAATAGAAGATATTGTTACTGAAGCAGAAAAGTTAGCAGAAAAAGGCATCAAAGAAATTATGTTAATTGCACAAGATTTAACCTATTATGGTTTAGATATTTATAAAAAAAGAGCATTAGCACAATTATTAGAAGCACTTGCAAAAGTAGATGGAATAGAATGGATTAGAATGCATTATGCTTTTCCTACTGGTTTTCCTATGGATGTTTTAGAGGTGATGAAACGTGAGCCAAAAGTGTGTAATTATTTAGATATTCCTTTGCAACATATCAATTCTGAGTTGTTAAAATCGATGAAAAGAGGAACAACTCACGAAAAAACAACAGCGTTAATCCGTAAATTTAGAGAAGTTGTGCCAGAAATGGCAATCAGAACTACTTTAATTGTTGGTTATCCAGGAGAAACTGAAGAGATGTTTCAAGAATTAAAAGATTGGGTAGAAGAAATGCGTTTTGAAAGATTAGGTGCTTTCGAATATTCGCACGAAGAAAATACGGGTGCTTATGTTTTAGAAGATGATGTTCCTGATGAGGTTAAGTTTAAAAGAGTTAACGAAATTATGGAAGTACAATCTCAAATTTCTTGGGAATTAAATCAACAAAAAATAGGAAAAACTTTTCGTTGTTTGTTTGATAGAAAAGATGGCGAGTATTTCTATGGACGTACAGAATTCGATTCACCAGATGTAGATAATGATGTTTTAGTAGATGCTAGAGAACATTACATAAAAATTGGTGAATTTATTGATATAGAAATTCACGAAGCTGGAGATTACGATTTATATGGAACACCTGTTAAAAAATTAGAAAAACCTACTTCTTTAAATCAGAAAAGAAAGTAAGTAATTTTATTCTTGCAAAATTTTGAAAATATTGAAAAATGCTTTCGGCATAATTTCTGGAACATCATCCATAACTTTTTCTATAATTGCAACCTTTAAAGCTTTTTCTTTTTGTCTTTTTATAGAGTTTAATTCAGGAAATACTTGTAAAATTTTATCTTCTAAGTTATGACCTTGATGATTTAAATACCACTCAGGGATTTTAATAATTTTATCATTCAATAATGTAACTTCTTTGATTTCGAGATTTTTATTTTCCCAAAATTTTAAAAAGTATCTATCTATGATTTGTTGTAATTTTTCGTTATCAAAAGATTTAAAATCATAGTAATTTTCTTTTGATGTTAAATTGAAATATTCCTTTTCTATGATTTTTTCTCTAATTAACAGGGCAGAAATTAATAATGGATCTAAGATAAAATTTTCAATACTATATCTTTCATCAACACCTAAAACCTTAATATATTCATTTGAGGGGTTTTTACCATCATAATCAATAATACCCCAAACAGTATTATTTCCAGATTTTCTTAAAACATCAGTTATAATTTCAACTTGATTACAACTTCCATTATGATGTAATTTGGAATCGCCAGAAGAAATGAAATTTAAAGTTATTTCTGAGTTTAGAAAAGGTTGTAATATTAAATAAATTTTTTCATAGAATTCGACATCATAATCACTCTCAACAAAAACTTGTCTTCTATCTTCATAATTTATATTCAAATATGGAACACCTGTTGTTAAACTTTTTAATGCTTTACTTTTAGATTCTTTTATTGGATATCCTAAAGTCCTATCCATTCTAAAAATTGAATTTTCAGGAGCGAGAGCCACAGTTGAAGGTGAATGTGTAGTTAAAATTACTTTAACGTTGTGTTCTTTAACTAAAACTTCCTGAATTACTGAGAGAAATAGGTCTGTTAATTGAGGGTGTAAATGAGCATCGGGTTCGTCAAATAACACAACTTCAGGAAATTTACCGTAATTTGATGCGTGATATAAAACGAAAATCAAGGACATAATAGTTTTTTCGCCCGATGACAAACTTTTAAAAGTAACATTTTCAATTCCTGTTTCCTTATCAATTAGTCTAACAGGAGGTGGAGTTTCATTATTTTTTGAAGGTGTATATCTAGTTCTGTATCTATAATTAGCATTTTCAAGTATCTGATTAAAAACTTCCCAAGGTGGTGTTACATCTTTAGTTAAATTTGGATAGTATATTGTTTTTAAATGAAATTGATGAAATAATAAATCTAAAGCTGAAGAAAACAACTGAGATGGAGCTTCAAAGAATATTAAAAAATCTAAAAAGTAGATATCATCAATTGTCTTATTTGATTTTGTACTAATTTCTTTTAATTGTCTTAGTTGGGAAATACTAGCCTTCTTTGTGTTATTAGAGGAAAAATTACTACGATTATTTAAACCCATAGCTAAGTTTATAATCTCTTTATTTAATGCTTCTAATTCTAATTGTTCACTTTCAAATGTTTTATATTTCAAAGAATTATATGACCTAGCTAAATAATTTAAGTTATTCCATTTATCTCGAATTTGATTTATCAAAGTATTATTACTTGAAACTCTATTTTCGTTATCTAATAATCCAGGCGAAGAATAAACTATATTATTTAACCTATTTTCTCCATTATCAGTAATAGGAAATACTATCTTATAATCACTTTCTGATTGTTGCTTTTCATACCTCTCAACTTTTATGCGATATTCATTTGGGAATCTTAAAGATTCTAATAGTTGTGTTTTTCCAGAACCATTTCCTCCTGTTAAAATTGTGAAATCGGGTAGGGTTAGCCCTAGTTTTTCTTTTAAAATTTTATTATTACTTAAAATATTTATAATCATAGCAGTAATTCTTAAATAAGTTTTAAAATTAATTAAAAATGACTCGAATTTCTTAAGAAAATTGCATTGGCAAAAAATAGTTTACCATTTTCCCAAAATGCTCTAAATAATGGGTTATCAACCATATAAATAATACTTCCTCTTCCCATTTGGTCTTCACCAAAAAGTAAAGATTCTGGTACATTTTCTAAAGCTTTTACTCCTGCAAAACCAGCTACGTTTTTTGCATCTTTGGTAAAGTAAGCCACATTTCCACCATTTTTTAAGTATTCGTAACTTCTACTACTAGATTTTAAAGAGAAATAACTATCAGCATAACCAAATGCTAAAGGATGGCTAGCATCTACTTTACTATTAAAAATGGCGCCTATAATTATATTATTTGTTCTTTCTCTTTCTAAATCTTCGTAAGGTATTAGGTTGGCTTTGTCAGCTTTATCTTTATCATCACTCTTTTTCGATTTTAAAGAAAAGCCTTCTTTGTCTGCAAAACTATTTAATGCGTTTTTAATGGCTATTAATGTTCCACCAGATCTAACCCAGCTTTTTAGTTTGTCTAAAGTGCTTTTGTTTAAAACCCTACTGTAATATCCGTCAGGTAAAATAATTACATCATAATTAGAAAAATCGACTCTACTAAAATAATCAGTATCTAAAATAGAAACAGGGTACTTTAATTCGGTTTCAAAATAATGCCAAATTTGACCAAATGACAAAGAAGAAGTTCCAGAGCCAGAGAGCAATGCAACTCTTTGTTTAAAAATTGGTTTTACATTACCAGAACCAAAATCTTTACCAGAATCTACAAAACCAGTAGAAACAGGTGTAACTTTTCTGCCCAATTTGTTGGCAATTGCAACTACTTTTGTATCAAATTTTTTATTTTTTAGGTTATCGTGTCTTAAAATAATTAAAGAACCTTTTTGGTAATTTTTACCTTCTAAAGAAAAATCTTTTTCAGAAAAACGAACTTTAATACCTGCGTTTAATAATTGAGCTAAAAAAGTAGCATCGTCTATACTATTCCATTTAGAAATATATGCGTAAGAAGAAGTATTTTCTGAATTTAAAACACTATTATTCATTTCTTTTTTTGATGAACTTACTGTATTTTCAGAAGCTACTGCATTAAAACCATGTGCATAAGGTAAAGCCCAAGCAGTACTATCATAAGTTAAAGAATCTAAGATTTTAGTTTGTGGCTCAAACAAAACTTTTACCATTCTTCCTTTTGGTTGATTGGTGTGTACAACCAAATCGCTTGAAGTTACATTTAGGCTTTCTTCTTTTAAGGTAGCATAATTGTATCCTTTTACTTTTCCAGAATTTGCAAATTCATACGCAATTTCATGCTTATCAAGTAAATTAATTAAACGTTGTGTTTTATCAGAATTTTCGTTCTTTAACACATAACTTTTGTATTTGTAATTTTTATCAGCAAAGAATTTTTTAAACTCTGTATTTAGTTTTTCTGCATTTTTAGATGATATTTCTACTGTAGATAAACCAGTTGTATAATGATGTTGTGCTCTATCTATTAAAGTTAATTCAATACCTTCATCATTATCAATACCTAAACCAGCTCTTCCATGACCTGCTTGTTCGTATGTCATACCAATTGCTCCCATAAAAGTTGGGTAAGTGTCACCATAACTTGGGTATAATAAATCGAAAGATTCTTTGGTAAAATACATCCAATTGTTTTTATCGAAATAAGAAGCGTGATTTTTACCTATTTGTGTTTGAAAATCAATTTGCCAATCAGTAATATCTTCATGAAAAGGTTTAGCTGCAGGTGCAAAATAATAAGGACTATTTATGCCTTGTTCATGAAAATCTACATGTACATGAGGCAACCATTTGTTGTAAACCTTTAAACGTTGCTGGGTTTCTACTTGTGTTGCCCAAGCCCAATCTCTATTTAAATCGAATAAATAATGGTTTGGTCTTCCTCCAGGCCAAGGTTCATGGTGTTCTTTAGAATCTTGTGAGCTATTATATGGTGAATTTTGAACTTGATTGTACCAGTTTACATACCTGTCTCTACCATCAGGATTGATACACGGATCTATAATAACCACCGTGTTTTTTAACCAATCTTTTTTGTTAGTTACCAAATCATAAAGTGTTAACATAGAGGCTTCTGTACTAGAGGCTTCATTACCATGTACGTTATAACTTAACCAAACAATGGCTTTGTTATTCTCTGTATTTGTTGTTAAAATACCTGCTTGAGAAAGGTTTGCTTTTCTAATTTCTTCTAAATTATCTATATTTTCTTGCGATGAAATATAGGTTACATAAAGAGGTCTGTGTTCGTTAGTTTCTCCATATTTTTCTAATTGTACATTTGTTAAAGTGTTGCTTACATATTTAAAATAATCAACAACTTTATGATGTCTTGTAAAACGTGTGCCAATTTCGTAGCCTAAAAATTCTTGAGGAGATTGAATTTCTTGAGAGATTAAGGAACAAAATGAGAAAATGGAAATAATGAGAAGTGCTTTAATTTTCATTGATAAGAATTTGAATTTTATCAAAAGTAAGGAATAAAACCCACTATTTAAAGCTGATTTGTTTTAGACACGTTAAAAATTTGTTAGTATGATTTTCTATTCTTTACAGAATTTAAAATAGTTGTATTTTTATCGAAATTTAGTAAATTTTATGAATTCTACATCAGATACTGATTGTTGTTTAAAATGTGTACTTTAATGATGAAAGTAACACAAATTCCATTTAAAAAGACAGGTTTTTTCTCTAAAACAATGCTAGATTATTTAGAGCAAAAGAATACTATACATCCATTTTATAACAATTTTCCAGATATCAATGGATTCCAAAAACAAATTGAAGAAAAACAAAAATCGTTTGCTTTAGAAACAAGGTTGGTGTTGGCTGATGCTTTAAAAAAGCAATATCAATCTTTTGATATCTCAGATAAAACTGCTGCAAATATTGACTTGTTAAAGCAAGAAAATACATTTAGTATAACTACAGGTCATCAACTAAACTTATTTACAGGGCCACTTTATTTTTTGTATAAAATTATTTCTACGATTAATTTAGCTGAAGAATTGTCAGAGAAATTTCCTGAACAGAATTTTGTACCCATTTATTGGATGGCAACTGAAGATCATGATTTTGATGAAATCAATTATTTTAATTTTGATGGTAAAAAAGTAACTTGGAACAGAAATGATGGTGGTGCAGTTGGTCGTTTTTCTACAGAAGGTTTAGACGAAGTTTTCGAAGTTTTTTCTGAACATTTAGGCAATTCTAACAATGCAAAATATTTAAAAAATCTTTTTTCTGATGCCTATATTAAACATAATAATTTAGCAGATGCAACTCGTTTTATTGCTAATGAGTTGTTTAAAGAATTTGGTTTACTTATTGTTGATGGCGATGATAAATCGCTTAAAGAATTATTTGCGCCATTTGTAAAAGATGAATTAGAAAATGAAACTTCCTTTCATGTGGTTTCTAAAACGATTATTGAGTTAGAGAAAAACTATAAAATTCAAGTAAATCCTAGAGAAATTAACCTTTTTTATTTGGGTGATGATTTTAGAGAACGAATTATTTATGAGGATAATTGTTACAAAGTAAATAATACAGCTATTCGTTTTTCTAAGGATGAAATTTTAAAAGAAATAGATAAAAATCCTTTGGCTTTTTCGCCAAATGTAATTATGAGACCTTTGTATCAAGAAGTAATTTTACCAAATCTATGTTATCTTGGTGGAGGAGGAGAGATGGCTTATTGGTTAGAACTAAAAGATTATTTTAATACAGTAAATGTTCCTTTTCCTATTTTATTGTTGCGTAATTCTGTTCAAGTAGTATCAGAAAAACAAGCTAAGAAACTATCTAAATTAGATATTTCTTTAGAAGAAATGTTTTTAAATCAATATGATTTAATCAGTAAAAAAGTAACTGAAAATACGGCTATTGAAACCAATTTTTCTGAGAAAATAGAATTTTTAAAAAATCAATTTTCAGATTTAAAAGAAGTCGCTTTAAAAACTGATGTTACGTTCTTAAATGCAGTAAATGCACAAGAAAGAAAACAAATTAAAGGTTTAGAAAATTTAGAAAAACGTTTGTTAAAAGCTGAAAAAAGAAGACAGAAAGATTTAGTAGAACGAATTACTTTATTACAAAATGAAATTTTACCAAATCAATCTTTAGAAGAGCGTCAGCGTAATTTTTCTGAGTATTATTTAGAATATGGTGCTGGATTTATTACGGCTTTAAAACAAACATTAAAACCATTGACATTAGAATTTACAATTCTCGAATTATAATGAAAGACAAAGGACTTCACCCAAAAAATAAATTCAACCAAGGGTATAATTTTGATGAATTGGTAAAACAAAATCCAAATTTATCTAAGTTTGTAACTCAGAATAAATTCGATAAAATTTCGATTGATTTTTCGAATCCGAAAGCTGTAAAAGAGCTTAATAAAGCACTATTATTTACTTATGATAAAATTTCTGTTTGGGATTTTCCTGATGAAAATTTATGTCCTCCAATTCCTGGACGATTAGATTATATTCATCATTTATCAGACTTAAATTCATCCAAAGAAAACAAAACAGTTTTAGATATTGGAACTGGGGCAACTTGTATTTATCCGCTTTTGGGTGTTGCAGAATACAATTGGAATTTTGTAGCTACAGATATCGATTTAGATTCTTTAGATTCAGCACAAGATATTATTGATGATAATGATTTAGATGCAAAAATTGAGTTAAGACAACAGTTTGATGAGCAACATATTTTAAAAGATATTTTAGAGGAAGATGATGCTTTTTTTGCAACAATGTGCAATCCGCCTTTTTACAAATCTGCAGAAGAGGCTAGAGGAGCTAATAGAAGAAAGTCAAGAAATTTGGGCAATAATGCTGTTCGTAATTTTTCTGGAAACAATAATGAATTGTGGTATGTAGGAGGTGAAAAAGCATTTTTACATAATTATTTATACGAAAGTTCACTTTATAAAGATAAGAGTGAATGGTTTACAAGCTTGGTTTCTAAAAAAGAAAACGTAGAAAGTTTGCAAAAATCAGCCAAAAAATTGGGGGTAAAAGAGTTTAAAATTATTCCTTTACATCAAGGGAATAAAGTAACTAGAATTGTTTGTTGGCAATTTTAAATTGATGATTTTGTTGATTCATTAATCAATATTTTTTAGTTGTACACAATATCATCAATTTTATATTTTTTACACGCATAATGTAATATGCTGTAAACTAGCATGTGTACAAAAAGTAAGCATAAAAAGGCGTACAAAGGCACTCCAAAAATTTGATAAGGCCAATAATAGGTCCAAACACCTAAAAGAATGGTAATTACTTCTCCAAAAGCAGGTAGAATTAGCGCTAATATAATGGCTAAAATAATTTTATTTTTTTGCGTTGGATGTTGTAAATACGGAATTATATTTCGTTCTAATTTGTATAAATAATGAAAAGCCAACATCCAAGCAAAAGGCACCCATAAAGGGATTTCTCTAGATACTTGATGATATTCCCAATAACCATTGGCAACTCCCCAAGTTTCGCCAACTACGCCTCCAAATCCCGTTAATAACATACCTGCTAACAATAACCAATTTTTATCGGTTTTAGGTTTTAGTATTTCTTTATAAATATTATGAATAATTTTTAGGATTAAAAGAATGGCAATTGCCAAATCGTATTGCTTTAAAATACCAATTAAAACACCTGCTATAACAAGTTTTAGAAGTGCTTTTAAAATTTCTGTGTAGAATTTCTTTTTATTTGTAATCAAATTTTAGCGCTCTTTTTTTAATTTTTGATATTTCTTTTCGTGTAAATTAAATTCGATAAAATACACATAGAGTCCGTAAATAACAGAAATCATTAGAAAACAAATAGGAAATACTTTAAAAGCTTCTGTGGTAAAACCATATTTAATAACACAATACAATGCACTAAAAATAAAGCTAAATACGGCACTATTTTTTATGGTATACTCTTTTTTGTTTTTCCTCTTTTCTTCCCAATATTTCAGGAATTTTTGATTCCTTTTATCCATATAATTATTTGGATCCATACTTTTTTTCAAATATAAAAAAACTGAATCAGTTAAAGATTATTCTATATGGTTTAATAAAAATTAAATTTGAAACTTAAATTTGTATAGAAGATTTAAGCTTATGAACAAGAAAAGATATATTAACATAGCACTTATTATAGCATCTATTATAATACTCTATAAAATTGCAGATGTTTATGGAACTAATAAAATAGACAGTTTTTTAAAATCTAAAAACATTGCTTACAAAGAGGTTTCTGTAAATTTTTTATTAGGTAATCTTTCTCTTAAAGATGTAAATTACCAAAAAGATAGCTTGAATTTTAAAGCAACTAAAATTGCCTTAGATGGTTTTTCTTATTTTACTTATTTTCAAAATAAGGAAATTATATTTTCTGATTTAGAGACAGATCATTTAAAGATCTCTGGAAATTTTTTACATCAATCAAAAAAAAAGGATACAATTAAGGTTGAAAAAAATACGAAGACTAAAAAATTACCAAAAATTAAAATAAAGGAAATTGATTTAAATACTATCGAAATAAATGTTTTAAAAAAAGATAAGTATCCTTTAACTGTAAAAAATATTGCAATTGAAATTAATGATTTTGAACTAGATACTATTTTAAAGAATTCTATTCCTTTTAAATACTCAGATATTAAAACTTCTGTAATTGGTTTTGAATCTCAATTTTCTAAAGTTCAGAAAGTAAAGTTTAAAAAATTACTTTTTGAAACTGATGAAATTACTGTAGATAGTTTAGAAATTGTTCCGCTAAAATCAACAGAGGATTATATTTATCATCTTAAAAAAGAAAAAGAATTATTAACGTTACTTGCAAAAGAAATTAAAGTTGATAATATTTTGCTTACTCAAAAGAAAAAATTGAGTTTTTCTATAGATAACATTTTATTAGATGGTATTTTCTTTAATTTATATTTGGATGCAACACATCTAAAGGAGAGAACCAGAATTAAAAATTTATACAGCAAAAGTTTAAGAGAACTACCTTTTGATATTGATGTAAAAAATATTGATATTATAAACTCAGAGATTGTTTATGAAGAATATACCAAAAAAGGTAATGATGCTGGTATTTTGGTGTTTGATGATTTGAAAGCGCAAATTCAAAATATTAATAATAAAGAAAATAAAATAGAAAAATTAACAACGGTTAATATTCAATCTAAATTTATGAAAACGTCTGCTTTAGATATTATTTGGACGTTTGATATTAATAATAAAAATGATGATTTTAGAATAACTGGAAGTTTATTGAATGTAAGTTCTAAAAATATGAGTGCGTTTATTCAGCCTACAACAAATGTAAAAATTAAAGGGCAAATTAATAAAATGTATTTTGATTTTGAAGGGGACAAGAATTTTTCTAACGGAAAAATGGAAATGGATTTCAAAAATTTTGATATTCAAGTTTTAGACGATGAAAAAAAGAAGAAAACAATTATAAGTTGGGTTATTAATCTTTTTGTAAAAGATTCTTCTAAAAACGGAATGGTAAAAGTAGATGTTAAAGAAGTAGAAAGAAATAAAACTAAATCTTTTTGGAATTATTTATGGATAAGTATTGAGAATGGTTTGCAAAAATCGTTGTTATAGTTTTTTAGAAAAAGTAAAGCCGAAGTTTTTAAACTTCGGCTTTTTTATTTTCTAATTTATGGATTCTTACAAATTAGGAATCACCAATTCTTGACCTGGATGAATTACATCTGGGTTGCTTAAAATATCTTTATTTGCTTCAAAAATAGCAACATATTTCATTGGTTTTCCATAATAATGCTTTGCTATTTTTCCTAAAGTTTCTCCTTTTTCTACAGTATGCGTTGCGTAAATAGAAGTATCAGCAACTCTAATGTCTGCCATAATATCTGTAGGATTTTCTCCACCAATCTTTTTTATTTCATCCCAAAGAATGTTTTTTTCGTACTGGTTTTTAGCTGTTCCTTTAACAATTAATTTACCATTTTCTTCTTTAACCTCTCCATCTTGAATGTTTAATTGTTCGCCTAAGTCTAGTACACTTTGATATTTTGCTTTCATTTATTTTTGATTTTTAAATTGTTTCTGTTATCTAATTGTTCTTTCTTCATCTACATAGTAGCCTTGTTGTGTAAGGTCACCATCAACTTCTCCTGCTAATTTTTCTTTTCTTCTTTGTAAATAGATTTCTTCGTAATCTTGCGTATAATGTGGAGAAGTAACCACATTTAAATCGAATTTAATAGTTGTAAAAATGTCTTTTTCTGTATTGGCAACTATAGTTACATAAAACTCAACATAGCCAATATTTTTAGCACTATCATAATCTAATGTTATATAACCAAAATCATCTTTACCAATCGATGTTGATGGATAATCGATATCTATACAACCACAAGAAGCTTGTACATCGTAAATGATTAATGGCTCATTACCTCTATTATAAAACTTGTATTCTGCTGTTAGTTCAGATCCACGTAATATTGGATAGTAATGTCTATCTGGATTTTCAATTTCCATTTTTGTTTTTCTAACGTTATTAATATCAGGCTTTCTAAAATCGCAAGCGCTAATAGTTAATGTTAAAATAAAAAGTATGAGTAATTTTTTCATTGTTGTAAATTTAATATTTTTTAATTAAATATAATTTCATCACAAGCCAAAGCATTTTTACCTCCAATATTTTGTTTTTTTACTTTAATTATAAAACTGTCTGATAGTTGCTCATCATCGAATTTTGTAGGAAGTTCTATAGAAACTTCTTTTATATCTAAATTAGAATCGTCTTTTTTTACTTTTAATTTTTTAATGATGTTGTTATTGGTATCTAAAATTTCTATCACTCCAGGATAATAAATATGGTGTTTTACATCTTGCAAAAAAGAAAAAGTAATTTTTTTAGATTTAGAAATACCAGCTTTATCAATTTTTAAAACCAGATTATCCACAGAAGAAATGTGCCAATTTGTGTTATAATCATTTAAACCAAAAGCACCATCATTAAGCATTTTTATATTGGTATAATCTTCATCTAACTTAGATAAAACCTCAAAATTTTTCTTGTAAAAATAATGTTTTCTTTTGTGATATTTGTAAATCGTTTTTCGCCAACTATTAATATAATCACTAATATTATATTTTCTTTCGTTATATGTTTTTAGATTTGCAGATCTGCTATAAGCGGCTAAATTATCTAAAAGAATGCCTGCTTCGTTTTTAACAATAATTTCTCGATCGTTATTTAAAGTACCAAAACCATAAATTCCCAAACCATAATCTCTCATAATTTCTAATTTAAGAAAAGTAAGGGCAGTAGCCAATTTTAAATATTCTTTATCGTATTTATTACTTTGAGTGTGTGTGTTGAATTCATCATAAAAATCAAAAAACACTTTAGGGTCTAAATATTTTTTTACAGTTTTATCTATACCACTGTAAATGCTTAATTCTTTATTACTTGTGTAAAAAGAGTTGTCTATATGTGTGTAATAATTTGTTAAAATACTCGCTAATTTATTGGAGTATTTTTCGTTGAAATAATTTTTTATTTCTTGATCAACATCAATATTTGGACTCCATAAAAGTTTGGCAAAAATTGTGGATTTTAACTCTTGAAAAGTGCTGTAATCATATTCGCTTCCATGCAAAAAAACGCCATTAATGCCTAACTTTTTGTACAGTTTTAAATTCTGTTGTGTAACTTTTAATGTTGGATAAACATCAAAATAATTATCATAATTTACAGTATAATCCCAAACGTAAACGTTGTTTAAATAATTGCTCCATTTTTTGATGTCCCTTTCAAAGTTTTTAAATTTTTTGGTATTTTCTAAAGGAATTCCTTTTTGTACATCAATTGTACTGTAAAAAATTCCTGTATTGCTTTCTGCTTTAAATTTCGGAACATTTTTTACGGTGATGTAAGCTGTTGTAAAAAAAGTAGATCTTATATTGTCTTTTGCCAATTTATTTAAAAATGTAAACACAGCAGGTGCTGCATCTTGAGAAGTATTACCCACAGCTTTACAAGTATTACAAGTACAGACAATATTGTTATCATTTGGTAAAATCATGTATTTGTTAAAAGCATGATCGCTATCAAAAATTCTTTTTACATTTTCATTTACATATTTGTACAAACTATCGCTTGTAAAACAGAACTGTTTTTTAGTTCTTGCACTACCCACTTTTGCATAAACAGATTCTGGTAGATTGTAATCTTTAAGTAACTTAGGCAAATTATGGCCCCAAATTCCCCATTCTAACTCTAAAGAACTGGTTTTGTGCCAAGCTCTAAATTCTGGATTTAGGTTAGAAGCATAATACGGTTCTCTATATTCGAATTCAGGAGAAGAACAAATGCTAAACTGCTCAGGAATATTAATTTCTGAAATATAGTTATCGCTAACAGTGTTTAAATCGTTAAAAGTTAGATTGGTATATCTTTTAAAAAAATCGCTAATGCCATACATTAAATGTTGCGCATTAGAACCTTGTATGGTTATGTTTTTATCTTTTTTGTAAATACAAAAATTATCTTTTTGAGTAGGATTAATTCTAAGTAATATGTAATTATAATTTTTATTTAAACTATTACTTCTTTCTATTTTTAAAATTTCGCCTGTAACTGTTTTAAATTTTTTATTAAAATCTTCAGCAGCCTTACTCACTAAAATACCTGCAGCAAATGGAATATTTATTTTAGGCGATATTTTAGCTTCTTTAGAATACAGTGTTATTTTATTTTGTGCACAAGATGTCAAGCTTAAAAAAAATATAAATAAGAATATGTATTTTTTAAACATAGTGTTTTTGGGGAATTAAGATAGATTCCTTAGAATCTTGTTATTATTGATACAGATAAATTATATTGATTTATAAATGCTAAAGCTGTACTATCTGTTATAGGACTTTTAAAATTAATCCAAGAACCGTTTACTAATAACAACGTTTTTGGAGATATGTTGTAACCATACCCAGCACCAACTAAAACATTAGAAAAATCTAAGAAAGCAGTTTCACCCTCTGCTAATTGATCGTTAAAAGGTGCACTACCAAAGGAGACAATAAAGCTCACATAATCCATCCTAGTATTTATATTTATACGTGTTTGTGTAGCAAAGTTAAAATAGTTGTACAGATCATCCCTCATTAATTGAACCTTAGCATTTAACCATATATCTTCCCAAGTTTTAGATGCACCAAGGTTTAAAGTAATAAAGTTTTTATCAACAATCGTGGTTTCATTAGGTGTAACTGATGTGTTTACTTCTGTAATTGAAAAACGTGTAAATTTTAAACCAGCATTAGCTTCATAACCATTTTTTAAACCCTTATAGGCATTACCATATAAAATAAATTTAGGAAAAAACTTAGAACCAAGCAATACACCAACATCAGCATAAAGTGTAGGAGAAAAAACTCTTGAATAATTTAAACCTCCTTGAACACCAACACCAGATCTTCTAGCTGCATAATTTAAATCTGCACCAAAGGTGTTTTTTTCATCATATCTGTGGCTATATCCTAAACTTGCCAAAGATGTACTAAAAGCTATTGAATCTGATGAAGCTTGTGTGTAAGTGGCTGCTAATTTGTTTTTAAGTTTAGCCGCTTTTAAAACTTCTAAAGCGTTGTTCCAGCTATTTCTTTCAAAAGGATCTTCTATTTCTCTAAAACTTTGGTAATAATAAGCAGAATCATATTGCTCCATTAACTCAAAAACGATTCCTTTTTTGTATTTTAAGAAATTGTCATTTGGATATTCTTCTAATTTTTCATTTACAATTTCTAAAGCCTCATCATTAGGTTTTTTTTCAATATATAAATTTATCATTCTTTGTAAAGCATAACCCTCTGTTGAGTTTAACGAATCAGAAATTCGATAATCTTCTATGGCTTCATCAATTAAACCTTCTTCTTCTTTATTTTTACCTCTAAACCAAAGTACTTCTGCTAAAGAATTTTTTATTTTTCTATCGTATTTATAAACTGTTTTTAAAGAATCTAAAACACTTATAGCATCATCATATTGTTTGTTTTGAGCTAATAAATTAGATAACTTTAGTTTAAAGTTTTTGTTATTTGGATAAAAACTTAAAGCACTTTTACTATAATTTACGCCTTGTTCGTAATCAGGAATTGCAGAGGATGCATTTATGGCAATTTCTAACAATCTTTTGTTATTGTTTTCTCTTGTAAGGCCATCTTCTACAACTGGTAAAACTGCACGATATCTTTGTTCTCTCATTAAATAAGTAGCATAGGCTTCTGTTTGAGAAACGTAAATTCTGGGATATTTATCTTCTAAAGGATATTGTTGTTCTAAACCTCTTGTAATTTCTAGAGCGTCTTCAAACAATTCCATTTCTTGATATAAAGTAGATTTTTTTACCAAATAATCTGGATTATCTGGTTCTAAACCAATCAATTTATCAATTTGATCTGTAGCTTCATCATACTTTTGTAAGGCTAAATAAATTCCGAAAATTTGAAGCTCTGATTCTTTTTGAAAATCTGGTGATGATACTAAGTCTTCAAAAATTGGCAAGGCTTCATCGAATTGTCTGTTTTCTACTAAAGTTTTTGCTCTACCATACATTACTAAATTATAATCGTATGTAATATCAGCATCATTTGGGAATTTTTCGTGTAGTTTTAAAACTTCTTTTTCAAACCTTTCTTTATCTTTAATTGGTCTGTATAATTCTTTTAATTGTACTAAAAGCTTTTTATTATTCGGACTTCTTTTAATCCCTTTTTTAAGGAAATATTCAGCATCAACATCATAACCCTTACCTAATGCATTGTTAATTACATAGGTTTGTGATTCTGAATTACCATTAAGATCTAATAACTTTTTTTGAATTTCATAAGAATCATTATATACATTAAAATTTGCAGATTGCTGCATTAAATAGGGTAAAGTTTCAGAATGTATCGTTGGGAATTTATCTTTATCTACTTTGGTTTTTATGTAAACAATTGCTTCTTCATGCCTGCCTAATTCCTCTAATAAACCTATTTTCTTTTCTATTAACTCTTGGTCATATCTTAATTCTAATAACGCTCTATTTGTATACTGTAAAGCAATTTCAGGATCTCCTTTTAGCAATTCGTTTCTAATAATACCTATTGTTTATTAGATGGATCATTGTCGATTACGGTTTTGTATACTTGATTGGCATCATCATATCTTCGGTTTTCAACAGCACTATTACCATCATTAAGCATTATGTAATTATAGTCGTTCTGTATTTCAGTGTCATCTGGATAGATTTGGTATAATCTTTTTAAAGCTCTTTCAGCTTCTTCTAAATTACCCATTTCTTTATAAATCAAAATTTTTCTTCTCCACCAGCCTCTACTGTAAGGTGTAATTTCTAAAAGTTCATTTACAAAACAAATAGCATCAGAATATCTTTTTGTAGTGTGTTCTATAGTTACTAAAAAACCTAAAACATCGATATCTTTTCTTCTTCTCTCGTATACTTGTTTTAAAACATATCTAGCAGTATCATATCTACCTAATTGTAAATTGGCTTTACCCAATAAGGTTTTTAAATCTAAGTCGTCTGGCGCTAATTGTAGCCCTCTCCAACTCATTTTTGCAGCTCTTGTAAAGTTTTGTTCTGCAATATCTCTTTTAGCTTCTTCAAAATATAAATCGGAAGAATCGTAAACATCTTGAGAATATATATTTAATTGTGATAGAATAACCGCAATTAAAAGTAAAGTTAACTTATTAATTTTCATAATAATTATATGGTAATTTATGTTTTTATAGGCTCAAAATCTGAGTCTGTACTTTTTCCTTTTTTTAATTTTTCAAAAATACTTTGTTTTTTACCTCCAGCATTTCCAGAGTTATCTCCACCATCATTATTATTGCCACTATCAGACTTTTTCTTTTTTTCATCTTCATTGTCAAATCCTTTTCTTGTCATTGTTCCCCAAGCAAGTTCTCTAGATGTAACGTAACTGAAATATCCTTTTAAAGAGAAAAACATAATCATTGGGTGATAAATAAATGGCTCTATAAATGCAGTTAAAAATAGCGTTAGTACCTCTCTTGTGGTATTGTAATACTTAAACGTCATTTGATCCCAAATAATTACAATTGATGAAATCATTATGGCAAAAGTATAAGAATACAATAAGATTAATGGTGCAAAATTCCAGTTTACATATCCATAAAATAATAGAAATATTGAGAATAAAATACCAAAGGCTTCTATAATTGGCGCTAAAAACTCAAAAATAAAAATGTATGGAAATGTTATTAAACCCAATCTTTTATAGTTTGGATTGAATAGAATTTTTCTGTGTTCACTAAACATTTGAAATAATCCACTGGCCCATCTAGTACGCTGTCTACCTAAAATTTGAATATTTGGTGGTCCTTCTGTCCAACAACAAGAAAGAGGGATATATCCAATTTTATAATCAAGTCTGTTGTTCATCATGTGTGCAGCCATCCTTGTCATCATATCCATATCTTCTGCATGAGAATCTGCTCCATAACCACCGGCTTTAATGGCTATATCTTTATCAAACATACCTAATCCGCCAGAAACGTTTGGTACAGAGTTAATTAATTCCCAACCCATTTTTCCTAATAAATACGATCTAATATATTCTAGCTCTTGAAAACGAGGTATTAATGCTTTTGGAGGTCTTACTCTGGTAATAATTCCTTCTTCAATTTCACAGTTATTAGACATTCTTAATGTTGCACCAACAGCAATAACAGTTGTTTTAGAACTTAAGATTGGCTTAATCATTTTTGTTAATGTATTTCTTGCCAAAATACAATCTACGTCTGTATTTAAATAATATGGAAATACGGATGCATTTAATCCTGCGTTAAAGGCATCAGCCTTTGTACCCCCATTTTCTTTATCGATAACTGTTAAGATATCGTATTTAGGATTTTGAGATTTAAATGTTCTTTTGTAAGGTTTGGTTTTAATTTTTTCTACGTAGGCAAAAGGAGCTTCAATTAAATCGAATTCTTCGATAAGTAATTTAAGCGTATCATCTTTACTACCATCATTTACAATAATTACTTCGAAAAGTGGGTAGTTTAATGTAAGTAAAGATTTTACGTTTACAATAATTGTTTTCTCTTCGTTATATGCTGGTGCAATTACGGAAATACCAGGAGCTAAATGTGAGCTTAATAACTCTTCGTCATCAATATCAGTATTATAACTTTTGTATTTATTAATGGCTATAAAAGAGAATATAGCTAATACTATGTAACTTAGAATTAGGGAAGTTGCATAGAAAAATATAAAGTACTCATAAATTTTTACAAAAATTTCAAACATTTACTTGTATTTTATTAAAGGTGTTTCAACGTGTTTTAATATCGTTAAATCAAATCCTTTTAATGTATTTTTTAAGTTTTGAAAAGCAATTTTACCTTCGTAACTATAATTTAAAATTGCTTCTGCAATAATCTTTTTGGTATCTGTATTGTTAGAATCCGAAAAGATTTCTTGCAAAAACTTAAGCGATTTACCTGTGTTAAATTTTCTAATTGTTTTTACGATAGCAACTTGACAAATTTCTGGCTCAGTATAATATCTATCAATTAAATTTTGCTCTGTTTCAGAAATGTTTAATTCTCCTAGCGTGTTAATTGCTTCTGCTCTTACGTATTCGTTATCGTCTTCTAATTTTTCTATTAAAATTTCGTTGATACCTTTTTGTTTAAAAAAGCCTACCATTTTAATTAAGAAAACAACTAGTGAGTCATTTTTAGAGTAGTTGATCCATTTCCCTAACCCCTCTAAGTTTCCTCTTTCTTTTTGTAGTTCGAGGTATTGCATTAATTCAATTTGATCCCATTTACTTAAGTCACGATCAAATTCGTCGAAAAAACGATAAGGGTCGTTGGTGCTCAGTGCTAAATAGGAGTTTCTAGCTTCACTACGAATCAATTTGTTTTTACTGTAGGCGTATCTTAATACTTTTGAATCAAATTTGTTTAAATCTAATACAAATGCTTCTTGAAATGCATCAATTTTTTCGCTGTTAGATCTTGAATCGAATTTTGCCTCTAAGTGCTCTACAATACCTAGAGCACTTATAATTAGAGGATATTTTTCTGATTCTCTGTTGTCGTTTTTAAAATCTACTAAAACGCCAACACCAATATCTAAAGATTCTCGATTAACTTCATCTACAATATCTTCGAATTTTGTAAAGATTTCTTGTTCTGAATAGCTCTTTTCTGTAAATAGAATATCATCAAATAATTTTACAATTTCTGGAACACTATTTTTAAGTGTTTTTTGCAGTCTATTGTGTCTTCTTCTAATTGTATAGATTGTAATCATAAGAGCTAGTGTAGCTATTATAAAAACCATTGTTAAAACAATAGTAATCTGTATAATCAGAGGAAAAGTTTTTATCTTATAGATAAAAGAAAGTAACCACTCAACGAAACCCATTTATATTGTAATATTAATTAATCGTTAAAGCGAGGGATTTAATAAATGTAACTGGTACAAAAATAAGTAAAAATATAGCTTTTAATTATTTATTCTATGAATTAACAAATTTTATAGGTGAATAACTTCATCGTAGGCATCTGCGACAGCTTCCATAACTGCTTCGCTCATTGTTGGGTGTGGATGTATTGTTTTTAGTACTTCATGACCTGTAGTTTCTAACTTACGACCTAAAACTGCTTCAGCAATCATATCTGTAACTCCAGCACCAATCATATGGCAACCTAACCACTCGCCATATTTGGCATCAAAAATTACTTTTACAAAACCATCTGGTGTACCAGCTGCTTTTGCTTTACCAGAAGCTGAGAATGGAAATTTACCAACTTTTAATTCGTAACCAGCTTCTTTTGCTTTGGCTTCAGTTAAACCTACAGATGCAATTTCTGGGGTAGCATAAGTACAACCAGGTACATTACCATAATCGATTGGTTCTGTATGTAAACCCGCTATTTTTTCTACACAAGTTATTCCTTCTGCAGAAGCAACGTGTGCTAAAGCTTGGCCAGGAACAACATCACCAATAGCATAATAACCAGGTATGTTTGTTTGGTAATAATCGTTAACTAAAATTTTATCTCTATCAACAATAATACCTACATCTTCTAAACCAATGTTTTCGATGTTCGATTTAATACCCACAGCAGATAATAAAATATCAGCTTCTAAAGTTTCTTCTCCTTTTTTAGTTTTTACAGTAGCAACAACTCCATCACCAGAAGTGTCTACAGATTCTACAGAAGAATTTGTCATTACTTTAATACCTGCTTTTTTAATAGAGCGTTCGAATTGTTTAGAAATATCGATATCTTCTACAGGCACTATGTTGGGCATATATTCTACAATAGTAACTTCTGTACCCATTGCATTATAAAAATGTGCAAATTCTACTCCAATAGCTCCAGAACCTACAACAATCATAGATTTTGGTTGTTCTGGTAACGTCATGGCTTGTCTATAACCAATAACTTTTTTACCATCTTGTGGTAAGCTTGGTAATTCTCTAGAGCGAGCACCAGTTGCAATTATAATATGATCTGCAGCATATTCTGTAACCGTACCATCTTCTGCAGTAACATCTACTTTTTTACCGTTTTTAATTTTACCAAAACCGTTAATTACATCAATTTTATTTTTTTTCATTAAGAACTGAACACCTTTGCTCATTCCTTCTGCAACACCTCTACTACGTTTAATTACGGCATCAAAATCTTTATCAAAAGCTTCTACTTTTAATCCATATTGATCTACATGTTTTAAATAATCATAAACTTGAGCAGATTTTAATAATGCTTTTGTAGGGATACATCCCCAGTTTAAACAAATACCACCCAAAGATTCTTTTTCTACAATTGCAACTTTAAAGCCTAATTGAGATGCTCTAATTCCTGTTACATAACCTCCAGGGCCACTCCCGATAATAATGATGTCGTATTTCATAAAATGTTATTTATTTTAATTTTTTAAAATTAAATTTAGCGTTAATATAAATTAAAAAATTAGCTCAAATTTAGTTATAATTCCAAATCTGTTCAAATAATTAGTTTATATATTTTAAAAATAATGAATTTAATTTATTTGAAGTATTTTTTTAACAATTTACATTCTATTAGGTACTTTAATTCCTAATAATGAAAATGATTGTTTTATAGTGTCTGCTACTTTTTTTGCCAACTGAACTCTGAATATTTTTTTATCTTGATGCTCTTCTCCAAGGATAGAAACATTTTGATAAAAAGAGTTAAATTCCTTAACCAAATCATACGTATAGTTTGCAATAACTGCTGGTGAATAATTAGCAGCAGCTTGCTGTACAGTTTCAGGAAATAATTCTAATTGTTTTAATAGTTCTTTCTCTTTTTCGTGCAAATCACTAGCAACTGGTTTTGAATAATCAAAGTTTGCTTTTCTAATTATTGATTGAATTCTAGCGTAAGTATATTGTATAAAAGGGCCTGTGTTTCCTTGAAAATCTACAGAAGATTTTGGGTCGAATAAAATTCTTTTTTTAGGGTCTACTTTTAAAATAAAATATTTTAATGCACCTAAACCAATGGTTTTATACAATTCATTTTTTTCATCATCAGAATACCCATCTAATTTACCTAATTCTTCTGAAATATCTTTGGCAGTTGTTGTCATTTCTACCATTAAATCATCTGCATCTACAACTGTTCCTTCTCTAGATTTCATTTTTCCTGATGGTAAATCGACCATTCCATAACTCAAATGATGCAATTGCTTAGCCCAATCAAAACCTAGTTTTTTAAGGATTAAAAACAAAACCTGAAAATGATAATCTTGCTCATTACCAACTGTATAAACCATACCACCTACATCTGTGTAATCTTTTACACGTTGTATGGCAGTACCAATATCTTGAGTCATATAAACAGCAGTTCCATCAGATCTTAAAACGATTTTTTCATCTAAACCATCCTCAGTTAAATCGCACCAAACAGAACCATCTTCTTTTCTGTAAAAAACACCTTTTTCTAAACCTTCTGCAACAACATCTTTACCTAATAAATAAGTGTTGCTTTCGTAGTAAAGATTGTCAAAATCTACGCCTAAGTTTTTGTAAGTAGTATCAAAACCATTGTAAACCCAAGAATTCATAGTTTGCCAAAGTTTTACTACATCTTCATCTCCAGCTTCCCATTTTAAAAGCATTTGTTGTGCTTCTAATAAAAGTGGGGCTTGTTTTTTAGCTTCTTCTTCAGATACACCAGTTGCTATTAAATCAGCAATTTCTTTTTTGTATTCTTGGTCGAATTTTACGTAATAATTACCAACCAATTTATCGCCTTTTAAACCTGTAGATTCTGGAGTTTCTCCTTCTCCGAATTTTTGCCAAGCCAACATCGATTTACAAATGTGTATTCCTCTATCGTTTATAATCTGAGTTTTATATACTTTTTTACCTGCAGCTTTAATAATTTCTGCAACAGAATATCCTAATAAATTATTACGAACGTGACCTAAATGTAAAGGTTTGTTGGTGTTTGGCGATGAATATTCTACCATTACTGCTTTTTCATCCGCCTTTGGCGATACAAAACCATAAGTTGAATTATCGTAAATTGTATTGAAAAAATTTGTGTAATAGCTGTCGTCTATCACCAAATTTAAAAAACCTTTTACCACATTGTAGTTTGTAATTTCAGTTACATTTTCTACAATATATTTACCTAAATCTTCGCCAATCTGAACAGGATTACCCTTTTTGTAACGTAATAAAGGGAAAACAACAACTGTAATATCGCCTTCGAACTCTTTACGAGTTGCTTGGAATTCTACAGTTGGTATTTCTATTTGATATAATGCTAAAAAACCTTCTTTTACTTTGGTTTCTATAGTGTTTTGTATGTTCATTTTGGCTAAAAAATTGAAATGCAAATTTACATAATTTTAGCATATACTTTTATAGAAATAATTGTATTTTTCGAGTATGCAAAAACGTTTAGAACAATTACCAAATTTGGCAGAACAAGCCTTACAAGAAAACAAAAAATATTTTAGAAATTTAAGAAAAAGAACACCTAAAAATTTAGATGTTGTTATGCAAGATTTGCATGATAAAGAATTCGAAAAAACAGATTGTTTAGATTGTGGAAATTGCTGTAAAACAACAAGTCCTATTTTTACAGGTAAAGATATTGAGCGAATTTCTAAACATTTAAAAATGAAAGTTGCCGATTTTATAAGCACGTATTTAGAAAGAGATTCTGATGATTTTATGGTGTTAAAAACAGCACCTTGTTCTTTTTTAGATGGGTCTGATAATACTTGTTTTATTTATGATGTTAGGCCAAAAGCTTGTGCAGAATACCCGCATACAGATAGACGTAAATTTATTCAAATTACAGATTTAACCATTGCAAATACATTTATTTGTCCTGCCACTTATAATATTGTTGAGGCTTTAAAAGAGCGTTTGCCTTACGAATACAATGAGAAAAAGAAAAGGAAATAACCTATAAAATGCTTTAATAAGGTAAAGATGTCTGATAAAATTAAAGAATTAGAAAAAGAGAATTTAATCTTAAAAGAACGTTTGGCTAAACTAGAAAAATCGAAACCATTAAAAAAGAAACGATGGCTATTTTTTGTAAAATTTACAGCTACTTTTATTGCTGGTAAAAAACTGAAAACTAGTATTTACAATTCCATTCAAGAATTTAATGAACAGAAAAGAATTTCTTTACAAACTACGTCAGATTTAATAGCTAGTATTATTAGAAGGTTAACAAGAATTGGAGTAGTGGCGTTGTTATTTGCATTGTTACCTACTACTTTAATGATTTATCAAAATAGTTTATTAAAAAAACAAAACAGAAAAATTCAAGAGCAAACTCATTTGGCAGAAGCTTCTAGAAGATCGGCTCAAATGTTTATTATGGGTGATATTTTAAGTGATATTAATACTGAATTAGAAACCAAAAAAAATAAGAAACTATCAAAAACTTTGGTGAGTAGAATTGTGGGTTTAAGTAGAGCGATGAAACCTTACAGGTATTTGGTAGATGATGTTTTAATAGCACATTCAATAAGCCCAGAAAGAGGTCAGTTGTTAATTACTTTGTGCAAAAGCGATTTAAATCCTGCTTTTTTTGAAGATCAAATTTTACAAGAAAGCGATTTTACTCAGGCAGAACTAAAAGGCGCAAATTTATATAACGTTATTTTAAGAGGAATAAATTTAAAAGATGCAGATTTATCTGATGCAATTTTGGTAAATATAGATGCTAGAAGAGCAATTTTTGAAAGTGCCAATTTAAAAAATGCAGATTTAGGATATGCGAATTTAAATAATGCTGATTTAAAATACAGCAACCTTTCTAACGCTATTTTATTAAAAACAAAGTTAAATAAAGCTAATTTTACAAATGCAATTTTAGATAGTGCAGTGGTTGATAATTTAAATTGGCTAAACTATATTAAAGACGATTTAAAACTAAAAGGTGCAGATGCACTTTATAAGAAATATAAAGTAGATAGTGTGTATTCTAAAGTTTTTGATAAAAAAGTAGCAACTGTTTTGAGAAGGTAGATTTTAATTATAAATTAAATATTTACTTCTAATTTTTTGAAACTTTTGCAATTCATTTTTCCAAGTATTTTGAATTTCTTTGGCAGACAAACCTTGTTCAATTTGTTTTTGTAATTTTTCTGTACCTGCGTGTATTGTAAATGTTTCTCCAAAGAATTTTTCTGTTTTTGGAGTTTTATTGTAAGCGTCAATCAACCATTCTAAATGTATAGCGTTTAATTTTTTTTCATTGCTTAGATCTACGCCATAACAAAGTTTTTCTTTATGCTTTGGATATTTTGCACCAAAATTCGAAATTGGCGTATAACTAAAATCACTCTTTGGGAAAAATGGAGCTCCATATCTTTGAAACTGAAATTCGGTTCCTCTACCAGCATTAATAGTTGTCCCTTCAAAAAAACCTAAACTTGGGTAAAGGTTTATGGATTTATCATTTGGTAAATTAGGTGAAGGTCTAATGGCTAAGCTATATTCAGAAGTGTGTGTATAATTTTTTAAAGGAATCACTTTTAAATCGCACTGAATTCCGTTTTCGAGCCATTTTTCTCCATTTATCATTTGTCCATATTCGCCAATGGTCATTCCGTAAACCACAGGAACAGGATGTTTACCTACAAAACTAGTATGTTTCATTTCTAAAACAGGACCATCAATATAATGTCCATTTGGGTTGGGTCTGTCTAAAATTAATACAGGAATTCCGGCTTCTGAACAAGCTTCCATCACAAAATGTAATGTAGAAATATAGGTGTAAAAACGAACGCCCACATCTTGAATATCAAAAACAACAACATCAATATTTTTTAGTTGTTCTGGCTTTGGTTTTTTGTTTTTTCCATATAAAGAAACAATAGGTAAGCCAGTTTTAGCGTCTTTACCATCTTTAACAATTTCTGCAGCATCCGCTTTTCCTCTAAAACCATGTTCAGGCGCAAATACTTTTTTTAGGTTGATGTTTAAGGCTAACAAGCTATCAACCAAGTGTGTAAAGCTTTGGTTTTTAGATGTTGAATTTTGAATTACCGAGGTTTGATTGCCAACAACAGCAACATTTTTACCTTTTAATAAATCAATATACAAGTTTACTTGTTCAGCACCAGTTTTAATAATTATTGGTTCTTCTTTAGAACTCTGAACTTTAAACTCTGAATTTTGAACTTGATTCGCACAAGAAATCAGCTGAAAATTCATCAACAAAAACAAAAATAAATAGGTACTTTTACGTGGATTAAAAAGAGTCATCAATTTGAATTACGAGTTATTTATTGCAAAACGCATTATTGCTGGCAAAAAGTATAAAAATAGCATTTCATCTCCAATAATAAAAATTGCAATTACTGCAATTGCATTGGGTATGATTATAATGCTAATTGCTGTGGCAACTGGTTTGGGGTTGCAATATAAAATTCGCGATAAAATGGCGGGTTTTAAAGGGCATATTCAAATTGTAAATTACGATAATAACAATTCTGAAGTTTCTACAATACCCGTTAAAAAAGATCAAGAATTTTATCCGGAGTTTAAAAATATTTCCGGCATTAAAAACATTCAAGTTTTTGCGAATAAAGGCGGAATTCTAAGAACTAAAACCAATTTTGAAGGTATTATATTTAAAGGCGTTTCTACAGATTACGATTGGTCTTTTTTTAAAGAATATTTGGTAGCAGGTAAAGTTCCAGATTTTAATCAACCTAGAACTAGAGAGGTTTTATTGTCAGAAACTATTGCAAATCGTTTGCAATTAAATTTGAACGATACCATTTTGGCAACTTTTCTAAAAACAGTAAACAGTAAATTACCCTCTAATAAAAAATATATTGTTTCTGGTATTTACAATTCAGGTTTTGCACAGTTTGATAAAAGTGTAATGATTGGTGATATTAGAGAAGTACAAAAGCTAAACAAATGGACAGAAAATGAAGTAGGTGGTTTTGAAGTTTTAATTGATGATTTTGATGATATTGATCTAATTTACAATCAAATTTATAAAGAAACCATTGCAACTTTAAATGCAAAAACCATTGTAGAAACTTATCAAAATGTATTTGAATGGATAAAATTATTTGATAATAATGTGTGGTTTATCATTGCAATTATGATTGTTATTGCTGGGATAAATATGATTACAGCTTTACTGGTTTTAATTTTAGAACGAGTGCAAATGATCGGAATTTTAAAAGCCTTAGGAAGCAATAATACAAGCATTAGAAAAGTCTTTTTATACAATGCATCTTACCTTATTTTAAAAGGATTATTTTGGGGGAATATTATTGGTTTGTCAATTATTTTTGTGCAGCATTATTTTAAGGTAATTACGTTAAATCCAGAAACATATTATGTAACTACAATGCCAGTTTACATATCATTTACAGCGATTCTTCTCTTAAATATTGGCACGTTGTTGTTGTGTTTTTTAATGTTGATTGTGCCTTCTTACATTATAACTAAAATTCAACCTTCTAAATCTATAAAATTTGCTTAAAGTTTAGTAATCTTAAATTGTTTTAGGGTGATGTTCCAATAATTTCTGTAAAATATTTTAGAATGATGATACCATCAAACTTATCTGAAAAATTTAAGGTTGATAAGTTTTTGGTGCTCAATAATTGGTTTGTGTTCTTTAAATCTATAATATTTATTGCAATTCAAATTATTAATTTCGGAATTAATACGTAAATTGTTTGATTAAAACATATTTAAATTGTGAATATGTCCTTAAAAATAAGGATTAATCAATTTTTATTTTAACACATTTCGTTAAGGCGTAAAAAATAATTTACCTTTGTTATATAAATCAGAAAGATGAACTACGCAAAAAATATATTAGAAACTATTGGAAATACACCACTTGTAAAACTGAATAAACTTACAGAAGAATTACCATGTTTAGTACTTTCTAAATACGAAACTTTTAATCCAGGAAACTCTGTAAAAGATAGAATGGCTTTGCAAATGATTCTAGATGCAGAAGCAGATGGACGTTTAAAACCAGGAGGAACTATTATAGAAGGAACTTCTGGAAATACAGGTATGGGTTTGGCTTTAGCAGCTATTGTTAAAGGGTACAAGTGTATTTTTGTGATGTCTGATAAGCAGTCTAAAGAAAAAATGGATATTTTAAGAGCAGTTGGTGCAGAAGTAGTTGTGTGTCCTACAAATGTAGAGCCTTCAGATCCAAGATCTTATTATTCAGTTTCTAAAAGATTAGGAGAAGAAACTCCAAATTCTTGGTATGTAAATCAATATGACAATCCAAGTAATACAAAAGCACATTTTCAAAGCACAGGGCCAGAAATTTGGGAACAAACAAAAGGTAAAGTAACTCATTTTGTAGTGGGTGTTGGAACTGGAGGTACAATTTCTGGAGTTGGTTCTTATTTAAAAATGAAAGCCAAAGAAGCAGGTACAACTGTTAAAGTTTGGGGTGTAGATACTTATGGATCAGTATTTAAAAAGTATCATGAAACTGGAATTTTCGATGAAAATGAAATCTACCCGTACATTACAGAAGGTATAGGAGAAGATATTTTGCCTAAAAATGTAAACTTTGATATTATTGATGGTTTTACAAAAGTAACTGATAGAGATGCAGCTATTTATACTCAAAAATTAGCCAAAGAAGAAGGGATGTTTTTAGGGAATTCTGCAGGAGCAGCAATTAAAGGTGTATTGCAATTAAAAGAACATTTTACAAAAGACGATGTTGTTGTGGTGTTATTTCACGATCATGGAAGTAGATATGTGGGTAAAATGTTTAATGACGATTGGATGCGTGAACGTGGTTTTTTAGAAGAAAAAATTACGACTGCTGCAGATTTAATTAAAAACCATACGTCAAAATCATTAATTACAGCACAAACAGAAGAATTGATTTCTCATGCTATAGAAAGAATGAAAGAATTTAAAATATCTCAAATACCCGTTAAAGACGCAGCTGGTTTTGTGGGATCTGTAGATGAAACTGATTTATTACATCATTTTATTTCTGATAAAAATATCGCAAATAAACCTATTAAAGAAGTGATGGGTAAACCTTATCCAATTGTAAAAAAATCTGCGAAAATTGATGAAATATCAAAATTGATATCAAACAAAAACGAAGCAGTTTTGGTTGATTTAGAAAATGGAGATTATCAAATCATTACTAAATACGATATTATTAGCGCTATTTAAAATACTTAAAAATCATTAATCGAAGTAGATGCACTTGTTATCGTGATTTTTATGCTTATCATCTAAAATAGAATTTACAGCCTTTATAAGTTTCGTTTCTTTGAGATGGATTTATATAAGTGTTATTAAAAGTTAAGGGGTTTGATAATGCGACTCAAAAAAATCGTTCAATTCTATATTGAACGATTTTTTATTTTTCTTCCTTTCCTCTTATAGTATTTCTAAAATAATTTTCGATACTTTTTTTAAAGATTCTATAAATTTTAAACTGCTAAAACTACACTTTAACGAACATATGTATGCAATTATCGAAAAGAACTTACATTAACTTAAATCTTTTGTTTTTTTACATTGTATTTATATAATACAAACTAATTATAAGTTGGGGAATTTATAATATGTAACTATGTGAAATCGCTTAGAATGTATTCTAAGCGATTTCTTTAGTTTACGCCAAATGCAATTGCTTAGAAGTTTGTATATTTATAAGCAAAAAACATGAAACTTTTAAAATTTCTACCAATTCTTATGCTTGTTTTATCCTGTAAACAAGAAAAAAACGAACCAAATTTATTAAAAAAAGCCAAAGACATTCACAAACGTGTTATGACTTTAGACACGCATGTAGATATTAATGTCTCAAATTTTACAGATTCTATTAATTATACTCAAAAACTTAAAAATCAAGTAAATCTCCCAAATATGGAAAAAGGAGGTTTAGATGTTGCATTTTTTATTGTGTATACTGGTCAAGGAGAATTAAACCAAGAAGGTTATGCAAAAGCATACAAAAATGCAATGAGCAAGTTTAATGCCATTCATAAACTAACTAAAGAAATTGCACCAGACAGAATTGCATTGGCTGTAAACTCTAAAGAGGCAAAAGAGATTTATGCATCTGGTAAAAAAGTTGCCATGATAGGTGTAGAAAATGCATATCCTTTAGGTACAGATATAAAAAGAGTAAAAGAATTTTACGATTTAGGAGCAAGATACATGAGTCTATCTCATAATGGGCACAGTCAACTTTGTGATTCTAATACAGGTGAAACAGATGATGTTTGGTTGCATAATGGAGTTAGCGATTTTGGAAAAGAAGTTATCAAAGAAATGAATAAGTGGGGTATTATGATTGATGTTTCTCATCCTTCTAAAAAATCGATGAAAGATATGATTGAATTATCAAAAGCACCAATTATTGCTTCGCATTCATCAGCAAGAGCTTTATGCAACCACAGTAGAAATTTAGATGATGAACAATTAGAGTGGCTAAAAACAAATGGAGGTGTAGTGCAAGCTGTAGCCTTTAAAAGTTATGTAAACACAGAAAAAAATGATGCCTATGCAGCTGCAATTAAAGAAGTAATTACTAGCTTAGGAAAAGAATTGAATTTTGAAGTAAAATCTTGGGCAGAGGTTAGAAAAATGGAACCTAAAGAAAGACAAGTTTATATAGCAACGTATAGAGAATTGTCTAAAAAAGCAAAATTAGAAGTTGATGTAGAAAAATATCCACCTGTTGATGTAGCAGACTTTGTAGATCATATAGATTATCTCGTAAAAAAAATAGGAATAGATCATGTAGGTATCAGTTCAGATTTTGATGGTGGAGGAGGAGTTGAAGGCTGGAATGACGCTTCAGAAACTTTAAATGTAACTGTAGAATTGGTAAAAAGAGGCTATTCAGAAAGTGAAATAGCACAACTTTGGAATGGTAATTTACTCAGAGTTTTAGATGAAGTTGCAGAAATTGCTCAAAAAATACAATCAGAAAAATTGTAATTCGTAGTTTTATTAGAAATAAAATAAAAGCCATCTCATTAAGAGATGGCTTTTTTAATCAACTAATTCAAATAATTTACACAATGAAAACAATTAACTACTTTGTTCTCACTTTTAATATGGCAAGCATTGTGCCAAAGATGTTTTAAAGAGTTAATAATTGTTAAAAGAATTGTCGGTTTTTGTTAAAGTTTTAAAAAAATGCTTGTTAAAGTTTAGAAACGCTATTATTTTAAAAATTAATTCGTTTACATTTAAAAAATGTTTAAAAAGGATCTGATTTTTATATCGTATATACTTGTATTTCAATTATTTACAAGTAAAGTCTGTGCTCAAATAGATTTAGAATCTAAAGACCATTTTGTTTGGTTTGATGCTGTTGTTGGTCATGGAAATTCTGGAATTTACAACGGAACCATATTTGTTGAGCAATTTAAAACAAAGCCTAATAATCATCGTTTTTATCTTGATAATAGGTATAAGTTGGGTAATCTTATTTACGATAATCAAACGTATTATAACATCTATTTAAAGTATGATGTTTTTGAAGATCAGCTAATTGCCAAACTGCCTTACCAAGATAACTTTTTGTTTTTAAGATTGATAAAAGAAAAAATTGACTTTTTTGAATTGAATATCGATAAAATAGACAGTTCTACAGAAAAACATTCATTTGTTAACAGCAAAACAAAACCTTTAATTGTTAATGAAGATTTTGATGGATTTTATCAAATTTTGTCTAAATCAAAAACAGCTACTTTATTAAAAAAGAATTACAAAGAAACATCGGAGCTAATAGATAATAATTTAGCTTATACACAATTTTCTGAAAGAAGTTATTATGCCTTGTTAAAAGACAAAACTTATTATCCTATAAATTCTAAAAAAGATTTAATTAGAATTTTTCCAAATCAAAAAAAATACATTTCAATTTTTTATAGAAGAAACCGAAAGCTTTTTAAAGTAAATGAAACTGAATTTTATAAAAACCTGCTCAACGACCTCCAATTATCAATAGAAAAAACTGCAATTAAATAAGATGAAAAAAAATATATTCTTAATTTTATTTTTCTGCGTTTACATACTTAATGCCCAACAAAATCAACAAATTACTTTATCTTATTCAGATTTAACTTGTAAAGAAGTTTTAAAAAAGATAGAAGAAAAAACTGCGTATCGCTTTTATTATGTTGATGATTGGTTAAAAGAGAACAATTTAGTTTCTGGTAATTATGTAAATGCAGCACTCTCAGAAATTCTAAACGATCTTTTTAACAATACACTCATCAATTATTATATTCATTCAGATCAAAAGGTAATATTATCTCTTAATAGTGTTATTCACAATCGATTTCCTAATTTAGTTTGGAAAGAAAAAGAAGTTGATACGCAATTAAATAATACCCAAAAAAGTGCACCAATTTTTTACAGCGAAGTTGCTGCAAGCGAATCTTTAAATACGCAAGTGGTAAGAATAGGTAAAGAATCTAAAAACGCCACAGAAAAAAGATATACACTTAGTGGTTATGCAAAAAATGTTACTACAGGAGAAGTCATTCCTAATTTAGTGTTATTGGTACAAAACAGTTCAATTTCTGCGGTTACAGACGATAAAGGTTTTTATTCAATTCAGTTGCCTGTAGGTGCAAATGTTATAGAAGCTACCTCTTTAGGGTTTTCATCACTCAAAAAAACGATAGTAATTTATAACAATGGAAAATATAACTTTTTATTAAAAGAAAGCTCTGTGTTGTTAGATGAATTAATTATTGAAGCAGGTAGAGATAAAAATATTAACGAAGCCATTACTGGAGTTACCACCATAAAAATTCAGGATATAAAAAATATTCCATTAATTTTAGGAGAAAGAGATATTTTAAAAGTTGCTACAGCTTTACCAGGAATAAAAAAAGCAGGAGAAGGTTCTGCAGGATTTAGTGTAAGAGGAGGTAAAGAAGATCAAAACTTAATACTTTTAGATGACGCTGTATTGTATAATCCATCTCATTTTTTCGGTATTTTTTCAGGTATCAATCCTTTTACTTCTGGTGATGTAGATATTTATAAGGGTTCTATTCCACCAGAATTTGGAGGAAGATTATCATCAGTATTTAATATTAAAACCAAAGATTCAGATTTTAACGAATTTAAAGGAGAAGCTGCAATTGGACCAATAACAAGCAATTTAGCCTTACAAATACCAATTGTAAAAGAAAAAGCAAGTTTAATTGTTGGTGGTAGAGCCACGTATTCTAATTGGGTTTTAAGATTAATAGAAGACGAAAACCTAAGCAATAGTAGTGCATCTTTTTACGATACAAATTTAAAATATACACATAAAATAAGCGATAAAGACAAGTTAGAAGTGTCTGGATATTATAGTAACGATGCTTTTAGCATTACTTCAGATTCTTTACAAACTTATTCTAACAGATTGTTCTCTCTAAAATGGAATCGTAAGTTTAATGAAAAAAGTAGTGGTGATTTAATTATAGCCAATAGCGAATATAAATTTAATTTACAGTTCGATGAAAATTCTATAAATGATTTTGAGTTAGATTATAGAATTACTGAAACCGAGCTAAAATTAAAAATGAAATATTTAGCCAACGAAAAACATAAATTCGAATACGGAATATCGAATAAACTTTTTAATGTTTCACCTGGAAATATAAAACCAAAAGGCACACAATCTATTGTAGAGGTTTTTAATACACCAAAAGAAAGAGGTTTAGAATCTGCTTTATTTTTTGCAGATAGTTATAAAATTAATAAAAAACTGCAAGCAAATCTGGGGCTAAGATTCTCTTTATTTACAGCTTTAGGACCATCAACACAAAATGTATACGATACTAGTTTACCTAAAAATGAAAACACAATTATAGAGGTTAAAAATTTTGGTGATAATGAAGTTATTAAAACTTATGGAGGACCAGAAATAAGATCATCTTTAAGATATTCGTTAACTAAAAGTTTTTCTTTAAAAGCTGGTTTTAATAGCACTTATCAATACATTCATACTTTATCGAACAACACAACAGCTTCGCCTACAGATACTTGGAGGTTATCAAATTTAAATATAAAACCACAACAAGCAAATCAAATTTCTTTCGGACTTTTTAAAAATCTAAATGGAAATGAATATGAGTTGAGTTTAGAAAGTTATTACAAAACCAGTAAAAATATTCTCGATTATAAAGTAGGAGCTAATTTATTATTGAATCAAAATATAGAGTCTGATATTTTACAAGGTAAAGGTAAAGCTTATGGGGTAGAATTTTTACTAAAGAAAAATAAAGGACGATTAAATGGTTGGTTAGGGTATAGCTATTCTCGTTCTTTTATTCAGTTAGATAGTCAGTTCAGAGAAGAAAGAGTCAATTATGGAAATTACTTTCCTGCAAACTTCGATAAACCTCATGACTTGAATGTTATTGCCAATTATAAAATAACAAAAAGGTATAGTTTCTCAGCAAATTTTGCTTATCAAACAGGTAGACCTGTCACCTATCCAATAGGAAGTTTTTTATTAAATGGAGAAGAAAGAGTTTTATATAGCGATCGAAATAAATTCAGAATTCCAGATTATTTTAGGTTAGATATTGGTTTTAATGTAGAAGGAAATCATAAAATTAAAAAACCAGGTCATGGTTTCTGGAATATTTCTGTTTACAACGTATTAGGAAGAAACAATCCATATTCTGTGTTTTTTGTAACAGATGCTGGCGAAATTAAAGCTTACAAAAGCTCAATATTTGCATTTCCAATACCAACAATAACCTATAACATAAGTTTCTAAACTAGTATTAATTATGAAGAAAATAGTTTATTTCATTTCCATTGGTATTCTTTTAGCAATTACAAACAGTTGCATAGAAGAATTTGATGCGGCAACCGAAGAGTTTGAAGACGCATTAGTTATAGAAGCTACACTTACAAACGAATTAAAATACCATCAAATTACATTATCTAGAACATACACATTCGAAGATTATGAACCAACTTACGAGTCTGGAGCTGTTATTAAAATAGAAGCAACCAATAACAATACTTATAATTTTACAGAGACTGGTTATGGAGTTTATACTTCTAATGTAATGTTTAAAGCAGAGCCTAATATAGATTATACTTTGAATATAGAAACGCAAGATGGTAAAGCATATAAATCGCAAAACACACAGTTAACCAATGTAACTGCTATAGATAATGTATATGCAGAATTGGCGGTTAATGATGATGGAGAAGAAGGAATAGGTTTGTACGTAGATAGTTTTGATGCCACAAATAGCACTAAATATTATGGCTACGAATTTGAAGAAACCTATAAAATTGTAGCCCCTTTTTGGACACCAGATGATTTAATTTTAAATTCATCTGGCAGTTTTTCTGTAGTTCCAAGAGCACAAGAAGAACAAATCTGTTACCAAACCATAGCTTCTAAAGGTAGAATGCTAACAGATACCAATCTTTTACAAGAAGATAGAGTTTCTAAATTCTTATTAACTTTTATTCCTAGTGATGATATTCGGCTAAATACCAGATATAGTATCGCTGTAAAACAATATGTACAATCTAGCGAATCTTACAATTACTTAAGAGTTTTAGAAGAATTTTCGAGTTCACAAAGTGTGTTATCGCAAATTCAACCAGGGTTTTTATCGAGTAATATTTATGCAGTAAATAATGAAAACGAAAAAGTTTTAGGTTTTTTCGAAGTATCTTCTGTTTCAGAAAAAAGAATATTTTTTGATAGATCAGAAGTTTTAGAATCCGGTTATCCTTGGATATGCACAGTTTTCGATCCTCCAGCAAATGAATTAAGAACCTTGGTAAGATTAGATAGAGTAACATTAGTATACGAAAAACCAATAGGAGAAGATGGTGGTCCTTATGATGTAGTTACACGTGTTTGTGGAGATTGTACCATGTCAGGATCTAATATTAAACCAGATTTTTGGGTAGATTAAATTTATAAAATGAAAAAATTAGCACTTTTAGTATTCTTTGTTTGCTTTTTTTCTGAGAGCTATTCTCAAAATAATCAGCAAAATTCTGAGTTATTTAAGAATATACCTCAAGAAAATATTTTTGTGCATTACAACACAAGTTTTTTACTTTCTGGAGAACAATTATTGTATAAAGTTTATTGTTTAAATGCAAAAACCAATCAACTTACAAACCTAAGTAAAGTGGCTTATGTTGCTTTGGTTGATGAGAATTATAAGGTTCATTTTAAGCATAAAATTTTATTAAACTCAGGCTTAGGTCAAGGAGACTTTTTTATTCCAGCTTCCATAAATTCTGGTAATTATAAAATAGTGGCGTATACAAAATGGATGATAAATGGTGGAGAAGATAACTTTTTTCAAGGAGATCTTGCTATTTTAAATCCGTTTGCAGACAATTCTAAATTTTTGAATAAAGAAAAAGAAATTCATCAACCTAAAACTAAAATTAAGAACAATACAAATGCTATAAAACTCGCTTTAAATAAAGCTGTATTTAAAAATAGAGAAAAAGTTACTTTAAATGTAAATGCAGATAATGCAAACGAAATTGCTGGTAATTATTCAATTTCTGTGCGTAAAGTAGATCAATTTTATGTTCCTGAAAAACAGAAAAGTAATACGTATTTGTCTTTGTATCAAAATAATACATCATTAAAAAATACTACTAAATTAATTGAAATACCAGAATTTAGAGGAGAGTTAATTTCTGGTAAAGTAATTGATAAAAATTCTCAAAAAGCAATTCCTTCTGTAAACGTTTCAATTGCGATTCCGGGAAGTGAATATATTTTTAAAGTGTCTAAAACAGACAATACAGGTAAGTTTTATTTTATTATTGATAAAACGTACAATTCCTCTAAAGCCACCATAGAAATTGATGATGAAAACCGAGAAAATTATCAAATACTAGTAAATAATGAAGCTACTGTAAACTTTAAAAACCTACAATTTAAAGATTTTAGCTTATCAGAAGAAGTAAAGAATTTTATAGAACAAAGAAGTATTTACAATCAAATAGAAAATGCGTACAATGTTAAAAAACAAGATTCTGTAAAAAAATATAGCAATAAAGAGACGTTCTTTGGTACAAATGTATATACCTATTATTTAGACGATTATAACAGATTTCCGACATTAAAAGAAACCTTAACAGAAATTACAGAACATTTATATTATTCTAAAAAAGGAGGACAATATGCTATAAAAGTGTTGGGTGTAGATTTTTTCTATAGAGATAACAAACCATTATTGCTAATTGATGGTTTACAGATTTTAAATCATAATGATATTATTGATTTAAAAACCAAGCAAGTAGAAAAAATAATTGTATTAAAAGACAACTATGTTTACGGAACAAAACTTTATAATGGAGTAATTATTCTTGAAACTTTTAAAGGTGATTACACAAATTTAGTAAGTAAAGATTATCAAAAAAATGTAGATTTATTTAAGCCTTTAGTACCTAAAAAGTACTTTGTTCAAAATTATGATGATGATAAACAAGAAAGAATTCCAGATTTTAGAACTCAGTTATTTTGGAAACAAAATTGTAATCTAACTCAAAAAACGAATCAATTTAACTTTTACACTTCAGATAATACGGGTTTTTATGAAATTAATTTAGAAGGTTTTACCAAACAAGGAAAACCAATTTCAATAAAAACTACGTTCGAAGTTAAATAGCATGTTTGTGTGCTTTGTAAGATGATCTTACCAAAGCTCCACTTTCTACATACATAAAGCCCATTTCTAAACCAATGGTTTCGTATTTTTTAAATTGTTCTGGAGTTATAAATTCTTTAACAGGTAAATGTTTTTTTGTAGGCTGTAAGTACTGACCAATTGTAATAATATCACAATTTACAGCTCTTAAATCTTTCATGGTTTGTATAACTTCGTCCTCTTTTTCACCTAAACCTAGCATTAAACCAGTTTTGGTACGCATTCCGTTTTCTTTTAAGTATTTTAAAACACCTAAACTTCTATCGTATTTTGCTTGTATTCTAACTTCACGAGTTAATCTTCTAACAGTTTCCATGTTATGAGAAACCACTTCTGGATGCACCTCAATAATTCGATCTATTTGTTTGTTGTTTCCTTGAAAATCAGGAATTAAAGTCTCTAAAGTTGTATTCGGATTTGCTCTACGAATTGCTTCTACAGTTTCTGCCCAAATAATAGAACCACCATCTTTTAAATCGTCTCTATCTACAGAAGTAATTACAGCGTGTTTAATGCTCATAATTTTAATAGAACGTGCCACTTTTTCAGGTTCATCCCATTCAACAGTTTCTGGTCTTCCTGTTTTTACTCCACAAAATCCACAAGAACGAGTACAGATATTTCCTAAAATCATAAAAGTAGCTGTACCTTCTCCCCAACATTCACCCATATTTGGGCAGCTACCACTTGTACAAATTGTATTTAATTTATACTTATCAACTAAACCTCTTAACTCAGTATATTTTTTACCTACAGGTAATTTTACACGTAACCATTTTGGTTTTTTTGGTCTTTCAGGAAGTACTACAGATTCTATCGCCATTATCAATCTAATTTAAAGTACAAATTTACGAAGAAAAGATTAAGAAGGTAATACAAGTTTAAGAATTAATTCTGTTGATTTTTTCTTTTAGATAGGATGCTTAAAATAAAAGAAATAAAAAGGATTAAAAATAAAGCTAAGATTATTTTTTTGTTGATAAAATAAGATTTTGTTGGATACTGTTTTAATTCAACTTTATCATTAAAATTTATATTATTAAAAAAGGTATTATTATCTATTTCATTTAAACCCAATTCGTTGATGTAAGTAAACATGTATAATTTTTTATTTACATAAATTAATGAAGTTTCGTGTACAGAAATATCATTTTTATCCTTAAAATTAAACGTATAGCCAGTGAGATTTTTTAGTTTAAATATATTAAAATCATGCAATTTATGTTTAGAAACTTCTTCTGTAGCCCAAATGATATCTAAGTAAAAACTTTTTAAACTTTCATAATTATAAGGTAAAGTTGGCAAATCTGTATTAGAATATTGTTTGTCTAAATAAAATATTTGAGCTATAAATATAGAGGAATCTTCACTTGAGAAGATTTGATAATTTTTATGTTGTTCAATAATTGTATCTGTTTCATAAACTGTAAAAGGCATTTCTAAACTAACTATTTCATCTAAATCATAATTAGACCAATTATCTTTTTGAGTATATGATTTTAGATTAAAAATCATCATCAACAATAAAAATAAGATTTTACTATTCATAAAAGCTTAGAAAAATGAAATACTACTTAAAAACCAAATACTAAAACCTATTAAAAAAACAATACCAGCAATACTTAAAATTCTAATAAATATTTTTGGTTGATGTTCTTTGGGCGTGTGTTTTCCTGTTATTAGCATGTAGTTCATTATCGCATAAAAAGGAGCTGTTAAAAACGATAAAATTGTAGCAATTTTTATTAAACTACCCATGTTTGCCAAAAAGAATTTTAAAATAATAATGGTGCCTATAAACAAGAAGAAAATCCAAAACCAATATCCAAATTTAAAACTTTTATCAAACAATAATTTAGAGCTTCTATTCATGGCTCTAGGTGATGCATCTAAAGTAGTTAAGGTAGTACTAAACATGGTTGTAAAAGCTGCAAGAGCAATAAAAACATAAGAGAATTCACCAAGATTTTTTGTGTATAAATTAATTAATTGCGATGCAAATATGACGCCTTTATCAGAAAAAGTTTCACCAGAATTGTACATAACCAAAGTACCTAATAGCACAAAGCAAACACCTAAAATTAATGTACCAAGATAACCTACATTAAAATCGAAAATGGCATCTTTTGGTTTTATTTTTGTTAAGGTGTTTTTACTTTTTTCTACAGACCAAATGGAGTGCCAGATAGAAATATCTAAAGAAGTTGGCATCCATCCTAAAAAAGCAATTAAAAAGGTAACTTCTACAGAACCGGATGGTAAAATCTGAATTACATCAAAAGCCTCTTCAGAACTAAATAAAGCCACAGCAACAGCTGCAACAGTACTTATAGTAAGTGTAATGATTATGTATTTCATTAAATTATCTAGCAATTTATACTTACCAATTAGCAAAATAATCACGCTAATTGCCATTAAAATTGCAGACCAAATAACTAGGTTGTCTGTTACACCAAAAATTTTAGAAGCCAAACCTGCTGTAACAATAGATACTGCTGCTTGTATGGTAAACATAGTAGCAAAATTTAATACATAATAAATTGCCAAAACACCTTTACCTAATTTTCGATAACCATCTAATAAAGTTTCGCCAGTTGCTGCTGCATAACGTGGTCCAAATTGAAAAAATGGATATTTTATAATATGAATTAACAACAAAGCCCAAAGCAAACCAAAACCAAATTCTGCACCCGCTTTTGTAGATTGTACCAAATGAGATACACCAATGGCAGCCCCTGCAAATAATAAACCTGGTCCTAAAGATTGTAAGAATGATTTTTTCATTTTATTTCTTTTCAATAATTTCTGCCAATAATTTTTTTGCTCGTAATAATTTTACTTTTACGTTGTTCATTGGCTCGTTAATTTGAGAAGAAATTTCTTTATAACTCAATTCTTGAAAATAACGTAACTGTATTACTTCTTGGTATTTAGGTTTTAATTGTTTAATATCTCTTAACAGTTTTGCTAAATTTTGTTCTCTAATTATTTTATCTTCTGGAGTAGGATTTTCATCAATAACTAAATACGCTTTTTCTTCTTGTTCTAAAGTGGTTTCTGTAGAAATAGAAGATTTTTTTTTTCGAAGTAAATCAATATGAACGTTTTTAGAGATGGTAATTAGCCAAGTTTTAAAAGCGTATTGCTCATCAAAAGTATTTATTTTATCAAAAGCTTTAGAAAAAGTTTGTATGGTAATATCTTCTGCATCATTTTCGCTTTTTGTCCTTTTAAGTTGATAATTGTAAACATCGCCCCAAAAAGTATTTAGCAAAAAACGAAATGCAGCCTGATTGCCTTTTTTTGCTTTTATAATATTTATTTCAATTTTATTAGTATCGTTTATTTCCAATGATTTGGTTTTGAAATCAAATTAGCACTAAATATACTAATTTGAATCAATAATAAACCGATTTCTAAAAAAGGTAGTAAAAAAATAAGATAAGGTTCTTTTAATTTTTTGGCAGAAAAACCCATTACCAAATACAGAAAAAGAAAGTAGGTAAGCACAATGGGTAGCATAATTTGCCAAGGATACAAGAAAAATAAGGTAATAGCTAAAACATAAAAGATGAGCTTAGAAAAATTAAAAAAGTTTAATAAAAACCTGTTTTTAAATTTGTAATGTTTTTTAATGCTGTTTTTAATTCTTAGTTGATGAAACCATTGCCCAAAAGAAAAGCGAACCTCAGATTCTATAAAACTGTCTTTGGTTATTGCAATAGTAGTATTCTTTTTAGTGGCTGCATCTTTTATAAATAAATCGCCATGATCATTTTTTATTTTAATATGATTTATAAACCCTTTTACTTTAAAAAACTCACTTTTTTTGTAGGCCAAATTATTACCAAAAGCCTTATAAGGTGAGCCTAATTTTGCAAAAGAAAAACACTGAATAGCACTTAATAAGTTTTCGAAACGAACAAAGAAGTTAAACAAAGAACCTTTGCTTTTGTACTTGTTGTAGCCTAGAACAATGCTTTTTTTAGTGGTAAATTGTTTGCTCATTGCTGCAAGCCAATAATCGGACAAAGGTTTAGATTTGGCATTTGTAAACAATAAATGTTCGTATTTAGCCGCTTTAATTCCTAATGTTAATGCGTATTTTTTATTGGCCCAAAAAGCTTCGTTATTTTCAATATCTAAAATTTTAATAGCCTCGTTTTCTAGTTTAAACGCTTCTAGAACTTCTTCAGTATTATCTGTAGAAGCATTATTGATAAGCACTATTTCAAATGTTGGATATTTTTGAGCAAGGACAAATGGTAAGTTTTCTTGTAATGCTTTCGCACTATTTTTTGCAAAAATAAGTACAGAAACAGGAACTTGGTCAGCAACGCTTTTAGTTCTTTTTTTAGTAAAAAGAAAATTTGAAAAAGCAATGTAGTAAATGATTTGTATAACTGTAAATGCTACAAAAATGTAGAAAACTACAGATAAAATCATTGATAGGTAATTTAAATATTAATTATGCTGAGGCTCTGAACAAGAATCGAATTGATCTGGTGTTTTACCACAAAATCCACAAGCTTCTCCACTTTCATTTAACATTGGGTTTTGGCTAGCACAAGTACCTGCAAATTCACCATCTTTTTTTGCCCAAATTTTAATAGCAATTCCTGCAACACCAAGTGCCAATAATCCTAAAGTAAGCAATAATAATTTCATAAATAATAATTGTAGTGCAAAGATACATATTCTAAGTTTTATGCTAAAAATTCTGTTGTAAATATTTTGTGTTCGTGATTTTTTAAACTTTCTAGTGTCGAAAAAAGTGTAACTAATTAAAAATCAAAACAAAAATGGAAACATTTAAAGAATCACTTAAAAACTTTTACAATACAATCTCAGCAGGTTTGGGTAATTGGGGTTTACAATTAATAGGTGCAATTGCACCTATTAATTATCGGACTTTGGGTTATTAGAATGATAATGAACGGAATTTCTAAAATCTTTGAAAAAAGAACAATAGAAGAAACTCTACAACCTTTTTTATTAACTACTTTAGGTTTTATCTTAAAATTACTCCTAATTACTCCTAATTACTCCTAATTATTTCTATTGCAGGTATTGTAGGTTTACCAATGGCGTCTTTTGCTGCTTTGTTAGCGGGTGTAGGTTTGGCAATTGGTGCCGCATTTAATGGTTCTTTAGGGCATATTGCTTCTGGAGTTATGCTTTTAATTTTTAGACCATTTAAAGTGGGCGATTTAATAAAAACCAATGGTGCTTTTGGTTTTGTAAAAGAAATATCGGTTTTTGTAACTGTTATAGAAACTTTTCAGAACGAAACAGAAATAATTCCGAACTCAGCAATAACCGCAAATAAAATTACCAACTTAACTAAAATCGGAAATTTAAGAATAGATATGCCATTTGCAATTCGTTATGGAACAGATATTTCTAAAGCAAAGAGCATTGTAATGGATATTCTTTTAAAAGATGCAACGTGTTAAAAGACGCAAAAATAGCACCTAGAGTAGCAGTGAACAATTTAGGCGAAAACAGTGTAGAACTTTTAGCTTTACCTTATGTAGATTGTAATAATTATTGGGATGTTTTTTGGGATACCAGACAAAAAATTGTAGAAGCTTTAGGCAATGCAGGTTTCGAGGCTACTTTACCACAAAGGGTTGTTACCATGACAAAATAAATCAAAATAAAAGATATTTAAAAAGACTGTTCTATAGAGCAGTCTTTTTTTGTATGTTTACTTTTTTTGTAATTAAATTTGAAAGAACAAGATTTTATAGAGCAACTAAAACAAGGAAAACAATCTGCATTTAGTCTACTTTTAGACCAATACCAGCAGAAAGTTTTTAGCACTTGTATTTCTTTTGTGCCTAATAAAGAAGATGCAGAAGATGTGGCTCAAGAAGTTTTTTTAGAAGTATTTAAATCGATTCATAAATTTAAAGGCGATTCTAAACTCTCTACTTGGATTTATAGAATTGCTACCAATAAATGTTTAGAGTTTATCCGAAAAAAAAACACCAAAAAAAGATTCGCTTTTATGAAATCTATTTTAGGAAACGAAATACCAATAGATAAAACAAGTTATTTTACAGAGTTTAATCATCCAGGTATTTTATTAGAAAATAAAGAAAAATCAAAAATTATTTTTAAAGCCATTAACACGTTGCCAGAATCGCAAAAAGTAGTTTTTACCTTGGCAAAAATAGATGGTAAAAGTTATCAAGAAATTGTAGAAATTACGGGTAAAAGTTTGTCATCAGTAGAATCGATTATGTTTAGAGCAAAGAAATCTTTAAAAGAAAAATTAAATGATTTTTATAAAAATATAGATGTTTAAAGTTTAGATATTAAGTATTTTAAAAATATTTTTTAAAGAGCACAAGTTTTTATAATTTATAACATCTAAACCATTGTAAAATAGTTTATCAGAAAAGAAAGATGAAATCTAAAAAAGAAATAGAAAATAAAATAGATGATACTTTTAAAGTATTAGATCATATAGAAGAAGTAAAAGTAAATCACTTTTTTAAACACAAAGTTTTACAGCAGATAGAAAATGAAAAAGAAGTAAAGCCAAAAGTTTTAGGTTGGTTTACACCTCAATTGCAAGCCGCAGTTTTAGGCTTTGTTTTATTAATGAATGTTAGTGCATTATTTTATGTATATACATCACAAGAAAAAAGTAATAATGTAACTTTAGAGAGTTTTGCACAAGAATATGCATTGCAATCTGAATCAAGTTTGATATTAAATTAAAACAAATGAAATCAAAATTACTTCCAATTTTATTAGTTGTACTTATTTTATTAAATGGGGTTTTAATTTTTATGTTGATAAAAAAACCGCATTTAAATAGAAAAGAAAATGCTGAAAGAAGTTTTTTAATAGAACAATTGCAGTTTTCTGAAAGTCAGCAAGAAAAATTTAAAACGTTAGATAATATTCACAGAGATCGAATGATGAATTTAGAGTTTAGTATTCGCAAACAAAAGGATATTTTATTCAATTCTTTTGCAGATGAAACTATAAATGTAGACTCATTAGCAAGAGTTGCTGGTAATTTAGAAATAAAAAAAGAGCTAGAAGTTTTTACCTTTTTTAAAGAAGTAAGAAAAATTTGTTCGCCAGAACAACAAAAAAAGTTCGATGCAATTATAAAAGAAGCCATAAGAGGTGGCAATTCTAGACCTCCTAGAAATAACGAAAACCACCCTCCAAATAGAGAAAGAATGCCTCCACCACCAAGATAATAAGAATTCCAATTCATAGTCCTATAATTCATCAACCAAAACAAGTTGATGAATTTTTTTTTACTGATTTTTTAGCTCTTTGTACTGATTATGTTAAACTTAAGTTAACAACACAAGTTTTTAAAAAGTTCTGCATCTTAATAGATATAACATTTAAAAACATACAAAATGAAAAAAACAATTTTAACAGTAGGAGTAATTTTATTAGGATTTACATCAATTACAGCGCAAGAAAATAACGAAGAAAGAAGAAGAAAAGGGCCACCATCTGCAGAACAACTAATTAAAGAATTAGATAAAGATGAAGATGGAAAAATTTCAAAAAAAGAAGCAAAAGGACCAATTAAAAAAGATTTTAAAAAGATCGATACAGACGAGGATGGTTTTTTAACTAAAGAAGAATTAGAAAAAGCTCCAAAACCAAAAAGAAGAGAAAGACCAGAAAACAAATAAGAGAACGCAAGTTTTTTACTATTAAAACATCTAAAGAATTTAGACACTAATTAAATTTATTTATTATGAAAACCAAATTAATTAAAATTTCAGCGCTTTTAGCTTTGTTTTTTATCGCATTTATTGCTTGCAGTTCTAACGAAGATTTAGATTCAGAAACAGACCCAGAAGTAACTGATGAAGTAGTTACAGAATTGCATCCAGCTTTTGCTGCTTTCGATACAAATGAAACAGATATTTATATTTCAGATAATGGAACAACAATCACCATAGAAACAACAGGTTTGCCAAACCATACTACACCATATTGGAGTGAAAGTCACCCCTTATACGTAGCGCCAACTGTAACAAGCCAAGAAAATATGACACCCACTAGAATTGATACTTCAGGCAGAGATTTATCTGGTACATTAACAGTATCTGCCTTTCCAAAAAAAGCCAGCTCAAGCACAGCAACTTCTTTAGGTGCAATTGGTATATCTGTTAGCGGTGCTTATATTTATAATGACCAAGAAGGTAATGGCCCTTTAGACGGTGCTGCAGGAAGTTTAGATTATACAGGAGCGCATATTGGCCCGTCTCAATATCATTATCATTTAGAGCCTTTAGCATTTACAGATGATGACGATAAATTAATAGGAATTATGGCAGATGGTTTTTTAATCTACGGAAGGAGAGATTATCCAAGCAATGAGTATCCCTTAGATTTAGATACTTCAGGAGGGCATGTGGGGCCAACAGTACATAATCCTGATGGAGAAGAATACCATTACCATATTATTAATGAGTTATATTCTACAACAGGTAGATATGTAATTTTTGCGGGGTCTTATCAAGGAACACCAAATGCAATCAATTAATTACTACATATTATTATTTTTTGTTCTAGTTTCTTGTAAAAACCGAGAAGCTGAAAATAGAAATGTATTCACTAAAAATAACATAAAAAATATTTTAATCGATAAAAAATATTTAAAACTAAATCCATTAAAAGGTCAATGGTTTTATAATGATAAGCCTTTTAGTGGTTATGGTTTTAAAATTTATAAGAACGATACTTTATTAGAAAAAACAGGTTATTGCAATGGTAAGAGAGAAGGAGAAGATGTAATGTATTTTAGTGATGGTAGCATTAAAAGAAAAGCTTTTTATGTAAACAACAAACTTCATGGCAAAAAGACAAATTATTTACAAAATGGACAACTAATGTCTGAATCAAATTATGTTAATGGAGAACGTCATGGAGTTCAAAAAGTGTGGTATTCAAGTGGACAACTGGCTAATCAAAGAAATTTAGTAAAAGGAAAAGAAGAAGGTTTACAAAAAGCTTGGTTAGAAAATGGTACCATTTACGTAAACTATGAGGTTAAAAACGGAAGAATTTTTGGTATGAAACGTGCTAATTTATGTTATCAATTAAAAAATGAGAAAGTTGTACAAAATCAAACAAATTAATTTTATATTACTTCTTGCTGTAGTAGGTGCCTTTAGTTGTAAAAAAACTAAAAAAGATGATTTTACCAGCAGAGTAAACAAGTTGCCATATTATAATGAAGCTTCTTTTACACCTAAATGGATTGTATCAAACTCAAAAGAATTAGAAGCATTTCATAAAATTCCAGATTTTAAACTTATCAATCAAAATGGTGAAATCATCACCCAAAAAACGTTTGAAAATAAGATTTATGTAACAGATTTTTTCTTTACAACTTGTCCTGGTATTTGTCCAATGATGACAAAAAACATGAATCTTGTGCAAGAAACATTTAAAAATGATGATGCTGTTTTAATGCTATCACACTCAGTTACACCAACAAAAGATTCTGTACCACAATTAAAAAAATATGCAATAGATAAAAATATAGGCAACAATTGGCATTTGGTAACTGGCAATAAAAAAGAAATTTACGATTTAGGCAGAACAGCTTATTTTGTAGAAAATGATTTAGGAGAGCCAAAAGGATTAGACGATTTTTTACACACAGAAAATTTTATTTTGGTAGATAAAAATAAACACATTAGAGGTATTTATAATGGGTTAAATAAAAATTCAGTAAAACAATTAATAGCAGATATTAAAACTTTAAAAGAAGAGTAATACTTTTAAGTTTGGTTTTTTGTAAAACTTCATCATTCATTTGGTGAGGTTTTTTTATTGTGTTTTTTTTAACAAAATGGGCACAAGTTTTTAAAAGAACTAACATCTAAAGAGGTATAATATTAAATTTTAATCAAACCTAAAATAGTGAAAAGATGAAAGAATTAAAAAAAGCTTTTATGCCCATTTTTCTATTGTTTGTAGTTTTTTCTTGTTCAAGTGATGAAATTACAGACATTGCTTCTAATGAAGATAATGAAGAAGTAGTTGTAGTATTAGATGACTCAGATTTTGATCCAGTAGATTGGACAACTGAAACGCACAGCAAAGATGCAGAACCAAATTTTGATGAAGTATTTGAAGACAATACTGTAAAAAGATTAGATTTTGTAATTTCTGAAAGCAATTGGCAAAGTATGTTAGACAATATGACTTCTTTGTATGGAACATTTGGTACTGGAAGAGGTTCTTTTTCTGATGATGATGAAGACCCAATCTTTGTACCTGGTCAAGTATTTTACGAAGGTACAGAATGGTATAAAGTAGGTTTACGTTTTAAAGGGAATTCTAGTTTGGCTTCATCATGGTCTAGTGGAATTTTAAAACTATCATTTAAATTAGATTTCGATGAATTTGAAGATGATTACCCACAAATTAAAAATCAACGTTTTTATGGATTTAAAAAATTAAGTCTTAAAAATAATTATGATGACGAATCTTTGTTAAGAGAAAAAGTAGCAACAGATGTATTTAGAAATGCTGGTTTAGCAGCTTCTCATACTGCTTTTTATACGTTGTATGTAGATTATGGTGATGGACCTCAATATTTTGGTTTATACACTTTGGTAGAAGAAGTAGATGATACTGTTATAGAAACCCAATTTTCATCAGATGAAGAAGGAAACCTTTACAAACCAGATGGTGATGCAGCTACTTTTGCTAGCGGAACTTACGATGAAGATGAGTATGTAAAGAAAAATAATGAAGATGAAGCAGATTTTACAGATGTAAGTAATTTATTAACTGTTTTACATGATAATACACGAACAACAGACCCAGAAACCTGGAGAACAAATTTAGAAGCCGTTTTTGATACAGACGTCTTTTTAAAATATTTAGCCGTAAATACAGTAATTCAGAATTGGGATACTTATGGTAGAATGACACACAATTACTATCTGTATAACAACCCAGAAACCAATAAATTAACATGGATTCCTTGGGATAATAATGAAGCATTACAAGATGGTAAACAAGGAGGTGCTTTGTCTTTAAATTTTTCTGATTTAAGTTCTACTAGTTGGCCTCTAATTGGCTATTTATATCAAGATGATGTATATAAAGCAAAATATGACACTTATGTACAAGAAACTATAGATGGCCCATTTAATGAAACATCAATACAAGATTTGTATACAAATTATCAAACTTTGATAGAAGAATATGCAACATCTGAAGTTGCTGGATATTCATTTTTAAACAGTAGTTCAAGTTTTTATTCTGCCATTAATACATTAAAAAGTCATGTAACTTCTAGAAAAAATGTAGTGAATTCATATCTAGATTAGTGTTTATCTAAACCAAAATTTAAAAACGTAGGGCAACATTAATGGGGATTGTTTGTTGCTATACCCAATGTCTCATCACAAAGTGGTGAGACATTTTTTTTGATTTTTTTAACAAATTAAGAACAAGTTTTTTAAAGTTGTAGCATCTAAAAATAAGTAACAATTTAATAACAATAACTAAACTTTAAAGAGAAGTATTATGTTAAGAGATGTTGAGAAAATTATTAAAAGTTTTAAGCCTATTTCTTTATCAGAAATGAACAGTGTTGCTCTAATGAAAAGAAGAGATACTAAATTTTTGGTAAACAAAAAGGAGTTAGTTGCAATACTAAAAGAATTAAAAAATGATTATAAAGTACTCGAAATTAATAATGATAGAATAATGAGTTATTCTTCTTTATATTTTGATACTGAAACAAATAAATTTTACAACGATCATCATAATGGAAAAAATAACAGGATAAAAATTAGACAAAGAAAGTACGTAGAATCTGATTTATGTTTTTTAGAAATTAAACAAAAAAACGGAAAAGGAGAAACTAACAAAACAAGAATTCCTGTTAAAGATTTCGAAATAAATCTAACCCAAGATTCCAAAAATTTTATTGCTAACACAACACATCAAGAGTTTGATTTAGAGCCAAGTTTATGGAATGGTTTTAACAGAATAACCTTAGTAAACATTAAAAGTAAAGAACGTGTTACGTTAGACTTAAATTTAAATTATCGAATAAATAAAGTTGAAAAAAGCTTCGATAATTTGGTGGTTATTGAAGTAAAACAAGAGCGTTTTAACAGAAAATCTCAAATTGTAAAAGCGTTAAAATCCATACACAATCATCCCTATAGTATTAGCAAATATTGTATTGGTATGATTAGTTTATATAATGATATAAAATACAACGTATTTAAAAGAAAATTAATCAAAATAAATAACACAATAGCTTAATATGGAGTTTTTAGAAATCCCAATTTTCGATGACGATTTTTTTAAAATGTCATTTCGTTTTACAATCAATTTAATTTTTTTAACCCTAATTATTAGGTGGTTGTATTATACATCAACAAGAAGAAAAGATTACGTTTTTACTTTTTATATGATCAGTTTTATCGTGTTTTTCTTGTGTTTTACCTTAAAAAAGTTTGAACTTGATATTGGTATGGCTCTTGGGCTTTTTGCAATATTTGGTATTATAAGGTACAGAACAGATGCCATAAATATTAAAGAAATGACCTACTTATTTGTGGTAATTGGTGTTTCTGTAATGAACTCTTTGGCCAATAAAAAAATGAGTTATTCAGAAATAATTTTAGCCAATGTTGTTATTGTTGTGGCTATAGCTATTATCGAAAAAATATGGCATTTAAAACATCAAGTATCCAAAGAAATTATTTACGAAAATATCGATAATATAAAACCAGAAAACTATCATTTATTAAAAGAAGATTTGGAAAATAGAACAGGTTTAGAAATTAATAATATAACCATTGGTAATGTCGATTTTTTAAGAGATACAGCTGTGTTAACCATCTTTTATTTTAATAGAAAGTAGTAATTAAATCCCCAGAAAAAATGAATACATATAAAAAAAGTAAAAGTATTTTTAAAAGAATACTTTTTGCAAATATCATCTTGTTTTCAGCGATAAATTTTGCACAAGAAAGCGATAAAGATTGGTCTTCTTGGAATTCGATAGGAATTGAATATAAGTTAAATAAAAAATGGACTTTTGGCTTAGAAGAGCAATTCAGATTAAAAGAAAATTTTTCTGCAGTAGATGAATTTTTCACGCAATTATCTGGTGAATACAAAGTTTTTAAAGGTTTTAAACTAGGAGCTGCAATTCGTTATATAAGAGAAAACGACAATCAAGGAAATGTACAAGGTTATGAAAATCATTTTCGATTTCAGTTTGATGCCAAGTACAAACATGAAATAAATAATTTAAAAATAGGGTACAGATTCCGTTATCAAAATAAAAATGAATTAGGGGTTTCTGTTGATGAAGGTGATGAGGCAAAACAAAACCTGCGTTTTAAAACTTCTTTAGAATATAATTTTAAAGATTGGAAATTAGATCCAAAGTTTTCTGCAGAAATATTTAATAGATTTCAAGCGGATGAAGACAATGGTTTTAGCAAATACAGACTAACATTAGGTACAGATTATAAAATTAAAAACTTCGGAGAATTGGGCATCTATTATAGATATGAAAGAGATTTAAACGAAGATTACCCAGATGTAAATAACATTTTAGGTTTAAAATATACCTACAGTTTTAAAAGTAAAAAATTAATAAAAAAATAAATTTGGTTGATTGATTGAAAAGGTTTCTAACTTCGGTTGGAGGCCTTTTTTTAAATGATATTTACTTCAATTTCTAATTCAATTTTAAAAAACTCTAAAATTGTTTGTTGAATTTTTTCAGCAAGCTGATAAATATCTTTCCCAGAAGCATTACCATAATTCACCAAAACCAAAGCTTGTTTTTCATGCACACCAAAATTGCCAAAACGATTGCCTTTAAAACCAGCTCTTTCTATCAACCAGCCAGCAGGTACTTTTATTTCATCCTCAGAAATGGTATAACTTGGTATTGTTGGATATTCTTTTTGAAGTTCTAAAAAATGCGTTTTAGAAATTACTGGATTTTTAAAAAAACTACCACTATTACCAATTACTTTTGGATCTGGTAATTTCGATTTTCTAATGGCAATTACAGCATCAGAAATATTTTTTAAAGTAGGTTTTTCTATTTTTTTTGATGCTAATTCAGTTTCAATTGCACCATAAGAAGTGTTTAATTTATGCTGCTTTTTAGTTAATTTAAAACTGACTGCAGTTATGATGTATTTTCCTTTTACTTCGTTTTTAAAAATGGAGTTTCTATACCCAAAATTACAATCTTGGTTAGAAAAAGTAATCAGTTTCTGAGTTGCTATTTCTAAGGCTTCAACCTTGGTAATTGTATCTTTAACTTCAACACCATAAGCACCAATATTTTGAATTGGGCAAGTACCTACATTACCAGGAATTAAAGATAAATTCTCAATTCCACCATAATTTTGTGATACAGACCACAAAACAAATTCGTGCCAATTTTCACCAGCATTTACAGTAATATAAGCATTGTTTTCATCTTCATTATCTATAGAAATCCCCTTAATATCTATATGTACAACCAATTTTTCAATATTTTTGGTCAGCAACATATTAGAACCTCCAGAAATTAAAAAAATGTCTTGTTCTGTTTTCAATAATTGTTTTAATTGATAAACAGAATCAACAGAAACAAAGCGTTTTGCAATTACATCAATACCAAAAGTATTGTAGTTTTTTAAAGATATATCTTGTTGAATTTTCATAAATAATAAAGCATATAAAATTGAGTGTAGTTAAAAAACTGTAACTACACTCAACATAAATATTTATGAATTATATTGTTTTAAAGCCTCTGCTAAAATTTTTACAGACCTAATTAAATCTTCATTCTTTAAAACGTAAGCCATTCTAATTTGATTTTTTCCTTCACCTTCTGTAGAATAAAATCCGCTTGCAGGTGCAACCATAACAGTTTCGTTATTCAAATTAAATTTTTCTAACAACCATTGTGCAAAATCATCAGTATCAGTAACAGGCAATTCTGCAACACAATAAAAAGCACCTTTAGGATTGGCAACTTTTACACCTTCAATTTTTTTAAGTTCTGTAACTAAAGTATTTCTTCTTTCTACATATTCTGCTTTTACATCATCAAAATATTGCTGAGGTGTATCTAAAGCAGCTTCACTTGCAATTAATGCATACGTTGGCGGACTCAATCTTGCTTGCGCAAATTTAATGGCAGTTTTTATAAATTCTTTGTTTTTAGATACAATACAACCAATTCTTGCACCACACATGCTGTAACGTTTCGAAACAGAGTCTATTACAATTGCGTTTTGCGCTAAGCCATCTAAAGATAAAACGGATGTATGTTGCAAACCATCATAAGCAAACTCTCTATAAACTTCGTCTGCAATTAAAAATAAATCGTGTTTTAAAACAATTTGTTTTAGTTTTTCAATTTCTTCTTTAGAGTATAAATAACCTGTAGGATTCCCTGGGTTACAGATTAGTATTGCCTTGGTGTTTTTGGTGATTAATTTCTCAAAATCTTCAATTTTTGGCAAAGCAAAATTATTTTCAATTTTAGAAATTACAGGTACAACTGTTACTCCAGAAGCTTTAGAAAAACCATTATAATTGGCATAAAAAGGCTCAGGAATTATTATTTCATCACCAGGATCTGTAATACTTCCCATTGTAAATAATAAGGCTTCAGAACCACCAGTAGTTACTACAATGTTATTTTCAGTTACATTTATGTTATGATTGGAATAGTAATTTGCAAGTTTAGTTCTATACACTTCAGAACCTTCAGAACGTGCATAAGATAACGTTTCAATATCATTATTTTTTACAGCATCTAAGGCAACTTGCGGTGTTTTAATATCTGGTTGCCCAATATTTAAATGGTATACTTTTACTCCTCTTTTTTTAGCATCTTCAGCATAAGGTACCAATTTACGAATTGGCGATTCTGGCATTTGTAAACCTTTTTCTGATATTAATGGCATAATATGTGTAGCTTTAATTAAAATACAAAGTTGCGAAATAAATTTTATATCTCACTTTTAATTTAAGATTCTTTAAATGATTAAATAATTATTAAATATTCTTTAGAATTTAATCTTAAAATTGTATATTCATTATTATTCTAATTCATTTTTTTTGAAAAAAACAGTATTCATTTTATTTATTTTCTTTCTCTGCTTTCCTTCGGATATTAATGCGCAAGAAGAATTTCGTTTCATAAATAATTACCAAACAAAACAACGAATATCTTTTAAACTGATAAATAATTTAATTGTAATTCCTTTAGAAATTAATGGTAAAAAGTTGTCTTTTATTTTAGATTCTGGAGTTAGTAAAACCATACTTTTTAATATTACTAAAAATGATAGTATTGGTTTAAATAATGTAGAAAAAGTTGAATTATTGGGTCTTGGAAATGGTGAATCTGTAAATGCATTATTATCTAAAAATAATAAGGTAAGTATTCATAATTTGGTGAATTATAATGAAACATTATACGTAATTTTAAAAGATTATTTTGATTTATCGAGTAAAATGGGAGTTACCATTCACGGAATTTTAGGGTATGATTTACTGAAAAATTTTATTGTAAAAATTAATTACAAGCAAAAAAAAATAGATTTTTATAATCCGAAGAAATACAAATATAAAAAGTGTAAAAAATGCGAAGTTTTTCCGCTTCAATTTTATCGAAAAAAACCTTACATAAATGTACAACTTCAATTAGATACAGATAGTAAAGAGCTTATAGATGTTAAACTTTTAATAGATTCTGGAGGTAGTGATGCCATTTGGTTGTTTGAAGATACCAATGATAAAATTAAAACGCCTAAACTTTTTTTTAATGATATTTTAGGTGAAGGTTTAAGCGGACCTATTTATGGTAAAAGAAGTAGAATTTCTAAAATAAAATTAAAATCTTTTGAATTAGAAAACCCAACAGTTTCTTTTTTAGACTCCCTATCAACAAGTAATGCAAGAAAATTTAAAGGTAGAAATGGTAGTATTGGAGCTGGAATTTTAAAAAGGTTTGTGGTTTGGTTCGATTATCCTAATAAAAAAATAACCCTCAAAAAAAATGGTTCTTTTACTAAAGATTTTAACTATAATATGAGCGGATTAGACATCGTTTATAGTGGTAAACAATTAGTTAGGCAAGAAAATAGAGAACGTAATATAGATGGTTATAATCAAAAAGTTAGAACAAATAATTCAGTAAAATTTATTACAAGTTTTTCTTACAGGTTTAGGCCATTATTTAAAATAAAACACGTGGTTCCAGAATCTCCTGCTGCAAAAGCAGGTTTATTAAAGAATGATGTTGTTTTAAAAATTAATGGTTTACCAGCACATAGTTTTACATTGGGTAAAATAAATCAAATCTTTCAAGAAAGAGATCAAAAAAAAATAAGAATTCTGGTAGATAGAAATGGTCAAAAAATAAAATTTGAATTTAGATTAGAAAAGAAAGTCTAACTATCAGAAAGTAAACTTTTCTCTTTTTCTAAAGAAATTTCTTTATTTACACTTCCTTTAATTCGAATAACTTTTCTTGGGTTTTTTGCATTAGAAAAAATGGTAATCGATTTAGAAAATCCGCCTACTCTTCTAGTATCATAAGAAACTTTAATTTCACCTTTTTTACCAGGCATAATTGGTGCTTCTGGTTTTTTAGGTACTGTACAACCACAAGAAGATTTTATATCTTTAATAATTAGGGGTTTATCGCCAATATTTGTAAAAACAAACGTTCTTTCTCCATTAGAACCTTTATTTATTTTACCATAATTAATCATTTCTTTCTCAAACTTAAATTCTTGAGCAGAAGTAGATAAACTTAGAACTGCGATAATCAATACTGTAAAAAATGCTTTCATAATATTTTATTTACTGATGTAACCTTTAATTTTAATTCGTTTTATAGATTCTTTAGCGTTAGAAAAAATAATAATTTCTTTAGAAAAACCTCCCAATTTAGAAGTATCATATTCTACTGTTAATGTCATTTTTTCTCCAGGCATAATTGGTTTTCCTGGTTTTTTAGGAATGGCACAATCGCAAGATGTTTTAATATCCTTAATAATTAAAGGAGCATCACCAATATTGGTAAATTCAAAAATGCGTTTTCCATTATCTCCTTTTTTTATTTTTCCGTAGTTAATAATCTCTTTTTTAAACTCAAATTCCTGTGCAGAAACCTTTAAGCTTAAGAAGAATATCAACAAAAAAATAAAACCTTTATGCATATTACAAATTTACAATTTTTAAAATGATAAAATAATCAATCACTAATTTTCTCTACAAAAAAGAGAATTGTATTTTTGCCAACTATATATCAAAAAGGATACCAAAGTATGACAATTCCATCTAAATATGATGCTAGTAAAGTAGAAGATAAATGGTATGATTACTGGATGAAAAACAACTATTTTCATTCAACACCAGATGAAAGAGAGCCTTACACTATTGTAATTCCACCACCAAACGTAACAGGGGTTTTACACATGGGGCATATGCTAAATAATACCATACAAGATGTCTTAATAAGACGTGCACGTTTGTTGGGTAAAAATGCATGTTGGGTTCCTGGAACAGACCATGCATCTATTGCAACAGAAGCAAAAGTGGTTGCCAAATTAAAAGAACAAGGCATTTCTAAAAGCGATTTAACGCGTGAAGAATTTTTACAACATGCTTTCGATTGGAAAAATGAATATGGAGGAATCATCTTAGAGCAATTAAAAAAACTAGGTGCTTCTTGCGATTGGGAAAGAACAGCGTTTACAATGGATCCAGAAATGTCTGAATCTGTAATTAAAGTTTTTGTTGATTTATACAACAAAGGTTTAATTTACAGAGGTTACAGAATGGTAAACTGGGATCCTGAAGCAAAAACCACACTTTCTGATGAAGAAGTAATTCACGAAGAAAGACAAGGAAATTTATATTATTTAGAATATAAAATAGAAGATTCTGAAGATACGTTAACCATTGCAACAACACGTCCAGAAACTATTTTTGGTGATACAGCCATTTGTATCAACCCAAATGATGAACGTTTTACACATTTAAAAGGTAAAAAAGCAATTGTGCCACTTTGTGGAAGAGTTATTCCTATTATTGAAGATGAATATGTTGATTTAGAATTTGGTACAGGTTGCTTAAAAGTAACACCTGCTCACGATGAAAATGATAAAAATTTAGGTGATAAACATAATTTAGAAGTAATCGATATTTTTAATGATGATGCTTCTTTAAATTCCTTCGGATTACATTATCAAGGAAAAGATCGTTTTGTAGTTCGTGCAGCAATAGCCAAAGAATTAGAAGAAAAAGGAATTTTAGTAAAAACAGAAGTACACACCAATAAAGTGGGTACATCAGAAAGAACAAAAGCGGTTATAGAACCAAGATTATCAGATCAATGGTTTTTAAAAATGACAGATTTAGCAAAACCTGCTATTGATGCTGTTTTAGGTGATGATACTGATATCAATTTATATCCGAAGAAATTCGAAAACACCTATCGTCATTGGATGGAAAATGTGCGAGATTGGAACATTTCTCGTCAACTTTGGTGGGGTCAGCAAATACCTGCTTACTATTATATTTCTGCAAATTCTAATGGTCAGAAAGAATTTGTAGTTGCAGAAAGTAAAGAAGAAGCGTTAAAATTGGCTTGGAAAAAATCTAATGATTATGAATTAACATTAGAAGATTTAACGCAAGATGAAGATGCTTTAGACACTTGGTTTTCTTCTTGGTTGTGGCCAATGTCTGTTTTTGATGGAATTCGTAATCCTGAAAACGAAGAAATTAAATACTATTACCCAACAAACGATTTAGTTACTGGGCCAGATATTTTATTTTTCTGGGTAGCTAGAATGATTGTTGCTGGTTACGAATATAAAGGCGAAAAACCTTTTGAAAATGTGTATTTAACTGGTTTAGTTAGAGATAAGCAAAGACGTAAAATGTCTAAATCTTTAGGGAATTCACCAGATGCTTTAAAGTTAATTGAAACTTATGGAGCAGATGGAGTAAGAGTAGGGCTTTTATTAAGTTCTGCAGCTGGTAACGATTTAATGTTCGATGAAGATTTATGTCAGCAAGGAAAAGGTTTTGCCAATAAAATTTGGAATGCTTTTCGTTTGATAAAAGGTTGGGAAGTTGATGAAACTTTAGAGCAACCAGAAACCGCAAAAATTGGTTTGGAGTGGTATGATGCAAAATTTCAAAAAACATTAGCAGAAATAGAAGATCATTTCTCTAAATATCGTTTGTCTGATGCTTTAATGGCAATTTATAAATTAATTATGGATGATTTTTCATCATGGTTATTAGAGATTGTAAAACCTGCCTATCAAAAACCCATTGATAAAATTACTTTTGATGCAATTATAGAAGTTCTAGAAAATAATTTAAAAGTTTTACATCCTTTTATGCCTTTCTTAACCGAAGAAATTTGGCAATTTATTACAGAAAGAACATCAGAAGAAGCTTTAATTATTGCAAAATATCCAGAGCAAAAAGAATTTAATTCTACAATTATTACCGACTTTGAATTTGCAACAGGTGTAGTTTCAGGAATTAGAACCATCAGAAAAGAAAAAAATATTTCTTTTAAAGATGAAGTGGAATTATTTGTGGTTGATGCAGAACAAAATTCTAAAGAGTTTGATGTTGTTATTCAGAAATTAACAAATACTTCTGCCATAAATTATGTATCAGAAAAAGTAGATGGAGCCTCTTTTAGAGTAAAATCGAATGAATATTTTGTGCCAATTTCAGCAGCTAATATCGATGTTGAAGCAGAAATTAAAAAACTAGAAGCCGAATTAAAAAGGGCAGAAGGTTTTTTATTTGGTATTACTAAAAAATTATCAAACGAACGTTTTGTAGCCAATGCTCCAGAAAAAGTAATAGCTTTAGAGCGTAAAAAAGAAGCGGATACTTTAGCAAAAATAGAAACGATTAAAAGTAGTTTAGGTTCGCTTAAATAAATTTTTTGTCAATTTTATATAATTTATAAGTCTATGAAAACTAGTTTTTTATAGACTTTTTTTTATGCTTTTAAAATAAATTTAAATTTTTAGGTAGGGTAAATTAGAAGTGAATTGTTATACCTGTAGAGAACTATTAAATAACCCAATAGCCTTTTTGGCTATATAACTTAAATTAATAAATTATGAGAAAATTAATTATTCCTGTTGTAGCAATTTCTTTATTGGCAACATCTTGTGTATCAAAAAAAAAGTATGTTGAATTAGAAAATCAATTAATAGATACTAAAGGAAATCTTCAAAAAACAACAGTAGAAAAAGAAGCACTAGAAAGTAAATTTGCAACTATAGAAAAAAGAGTAGCAGACTATAATCAAAAAATAAATTCTTTAACAGAAAACAATGCTTCTTTACAAACAGAAAATGATGTAAAATTAGATATGGTTGGCAATACAGCTGTAATTTCTAATAATACCAAAAAAATGATGCTAAAAACTTTATCTAAAGTAGATGCATCAGAATTAGCAAAAGCAAAAACCTTAAAAGATTCTTTAAATTTAGCCATTTCTTATAATTTAAAAAATAAGATTAATACAGCAGATTTAAATGGTTCTGATGATGTAAATATTGATATCGATCAAACTGTAGTTATGATTTCTGTATCAGACAAATTATTATTTAACACTGCAAGTTACAGAGTTAAAAATCAAGCTTATGATTTAATCGAAAAATTAGCAACTATCATAAAATCTGAACCAAGTATGGATGTTATGATAGAAGGCCACACAGATTCTAGAACAATTAGCAATGCAACTGTACAAGACAATTGGGATTTAAGTGTAAAAAGAGCAACTTCTATTGTTAGACTTTTAGAAAACAAATACAATATTGATGGTAGTAGATTAATTGCAGCAGGTAGAGGTTCTACTATGCCTTTAGTAGAAAATACAAGCAATGAAAACAGAGCAAAAAACAGAAGAACTAGAATTGTAATTCTACCAAATTTAGACAAATTCTTTGCTTTACTTGCAGAAGAAGAGGTTTTAGACTAAAAAGGAGTTAAGGTTATGATATTGATTAGGTTTTAAACAATGTTAGGGGCAAGGTAAAACCTTTTCAAAAAAAAAGAGAAGCGAAAGCTTCTCTTTTTAATTTTATAATATATAGTTTTAGGCAATTCTACGCAGCTGAGGTATGAGCAGTAGCCATAACTTTATCGTGATTTTTATAAAATATCATTACAATAAAACAACCAGCAACAGTAGAAGCCATACCTTCTATTAATAAAGTGATAAAAATTTCTGCAACAGATAAATTACCACCAATTAAAAAGGAATTTTCCATAACCAATAAAAATTCTGGATCTATAAATTCGATATAAACTACAACTCCAATTATAGAAAATAATACAGCTAAAGCTGATGTTTGCAGCCCTAAACCTAAATTAGTTATATAATTTGTCTCATTGTTAATTTCGATATTAGTTTTTACCGCTTGTCGAATTCCATAAACAACAAACAATAAATTTAAAAATCTTAAATAAGGATTTTCATGAAGACCTAAGAGTTTTGACAAAAAGAATAAACCTCCTATAAGTACTGTTGTTAAAATTGCATTTTTAAGAATTATATGTATTTCTTTCATTTTGTTTATTATTTTTGGTTAAACATTAAACAAATATAGTAAAAAAATAATGAAAAAACGATAATTAACTTAAAATTAAGTGTTTATGTTTTTTGATGGATTTAAGTTAATCAGTTTAAATTTTAACAATGCTATAATTCTAGCTAGTAAATTAGAGGATTCTATTTATTAATGATGTTTGTTAAACTATAAAACAGCATTAATATTTGCCAATTCTTCATCAGAAAAAATAGTGTTTTCTATAGCTTTTACACTATCTAAAATTTGTGATGTTTTGCTAGCACCAATTAAAACAGATGTAATTCTATCATCTTTTAAAATCCAAGAAATGGCCATTTGTGCCAAATTCTGATTTCTTTGTTCTGCAATTTCATTTAATGCTTTAATTTTTGGCAACATTTCTAAAACAGTTTGTGTATTTAAAAATGGGCTTTCTTTTACGGCTCTAGAATCTTTTGGCAAACAATTAATATATTTATTGGTTAACATGCCTTGTGCTAAAGGCGAAAAACAAATTGCGCCTACACCAGAATTGCCTAATAAATCTAACAAACCATCTTCTATCCATCTATCAAATAAACTATATCTTGGTTGATGAATTAAACACGGAGTTCCTAAATCTTTAAGAATTTTAAAAGCTTCAGCAGCTCTTTCTGGCCTGTAATTAGAAAGGCCAACATACAAAGCTTTGCCTTGTTTTACTATCAAATCTAGTGCACCCATGGTTTCTTCTAAAGGAGTGTTTTCATCTGGTCTATGATGATAAAAAATATCTACATAATCTAATCCCATTCGTTGTAAACTTTGATCTAAACTCGCCACTAGAAATTTTTTAGATCCCCAATCTCCATAAGGACCAGGCCACATTCCGTAACCAGCTTTAGAAGAAATAATTAATTCATCTCTGTAAGATTTAAAATCTTTTTTTATTATTTTACCAAAGTTTTTTTCTGCAGAACCAGGAGGAGGTCCATAATTATTCGCCAAATCAAAATGAGTTATTCCATTATCAAAAGCACATTTTAAAAGATTTCTAGCATTTTTAAAATCGTCATTTTCTCCAAAATTATGCCATAAGCCTAAAGAGAGTTCAGGCAATAGTAAACCACTTTTTCCTGTTCTTCTATATTTCATTTTTTCATAGCGATTTTCATCAGCTATATACTTACTTTTCTTACTCATTTTGTAAAGATTTTTTAAACCCCAAAGCAGCTAATAAGCCAATAATAGGGATAATTGTGAATGTTGTAAATAAATTTTGATATTCAATAATTGTCGGATTTTCACCAAGCATATAACCGTTAAATAAAGACATAAAAATATCTGGTGTAAAACCCACCACAGAAATGATACCTACTAAAGTTCCTGTAAATTGAATAGGAGTTTTGGTTTCTTCGATAATGGCAAAGTACAATCCTCTTATAGCATACGTACCAAAAGCCATGATTATAAAAATTGTAAAAGATAAAAATATTGCTTGTTGATGAAAGAACCCTAAACCTAAAATTAGCGAAGCCAAGGTTAATATAATAAAACTTGGAGCAATTAATTTAGAGGGTATGAATTTGTCTGCAATCCAACCAATAAAAATAGCAGCAATAGGTCTTAAATATTGAATACATACTGCAAAATAGGTGGCTTCTTCTAAAGAAAATTTCCAAACATCTTTGGCATAAGTACCATAAACACCAGTTAATTTATAACAGCAATAAGCACAAAAAATTATTAAAGAATGATAAATCACTTTTTTACTTTTCATTAAGATAAAAGCATTTTTAAAGTTGAATTTATGCTCATTATTATTCTTTTGATGATCTGAATTCGCATTTTCTTTAGGCAAAACTGTCCAAACTAAAATAGCAACTAAAAACACAATTAAAGTAATGCTACCAATAATATATTGTAAAGTTTTTACTTTGTCATCAAAAGTAATTTCTACTCCTTTTTCAGGAAAAAAGAAAGTTAAAATTCCTGCTCCAGAAAGTGCAATTGTTGCTGCAAAAAAGCCTCTACCACCATCTAATAAACCAAAAGATAAACCTTGGTTGTGCTCATTACCCCATTGTCTAGTAGCTTTTATTAAAGATGCCCAAAAAAATAAAATAGTAGAAATCCCCCAAAAAGTGTACAACATTTTTAAGGCAAAAATAGAAGGAATCATTGTCATCCAAAAACCACCAATTCCTGTTAAAATTAACGAAAAAGAGAGCAGTTTACGAGCTTCCCATTTATCTGCAATAAAGCCACCAAAAAAATAAGATAACATTGCAGTAATTCCATATAAAGCTTGAGCTTCTCCAATTTGAGCATCAGAAATTACAAAAGCTTCACGAATTACGGGTTTAAAAACGCGCATTAAAATAAATGGCAATAAAAAAATTGCTTCCCCTGCAATAATTAGGGCAAACATAGCAGTAATCTTAGATTTTTTTTGCAAAATTTAAATAGGATTAAAGCTTAAATGTACAAAAACAAAAGATGATAAGAATATTATTTTATTAGAATTACTACGGATTTAAAACCTGTGTTTTAAAAAATGTCTTAGTATTAATAAATTTAGATATTATAAAAAATTTATTGTTTAGAAGCTTCGTTTAAAAATTTAATTAATTTTTTAGGATCTTCTTTATTACGCCAAAATAAAAGAATTTCTAGTCGAGATTTTTCTATATTGATATCAAAAAATAAAGTAGTTTGTTTAGAAATAACAAATGAATTTATATTCGTTTTTTGTGAGACTTTACCAACAAGTACATTTGTTTTAAGATTAAAAATAATATCATCAACTAAATTAATGAAATTTTCAACCTCATTTTTTGAATGATAAGCAGCAATTCTATCAATTTCTTTAAAATATGAATGCTTGGCTTTTTCACCCCAAATAACTTCCAAAACAAATTTAATTTAAGAAATATTATATTTCTTTTTAGCTTCAGACATTACTTCTTCGTGAGTAGAAAATTTACCATTTTTAATGTCTTCTCTACTTTTATTTAGGAGTTCTTCAATTTCATTAGGAATATCTTCAGTAGAACCTTCTACTTGTATATAAGTTTTATGCAAAGCATCTATCATACGTAAAAAACGATCGTCTACATTAACGATAGCTTCTTTCCATTTGTTTCTTAATTCTAATGTTCCCATAATATTGTAATGAATAACAAGTTAAACAAATATAAGAAATTTGAAACAAAAGATTTATTTTAATGCCTCTTTTAACAACGTAATTGGGTGTTTTGGAATACGTTTGGTTCCATCAAAAATTTGATGTCTACAGCTTGTACCTGCAGCTGCAATTTCTGTATCTGCACTACAATTTCTAACTTTAGGAAATAAGGTGTCTTCGCCAACTTGCATAGAAACTTTGTAATGTTCTTTTTCGTAACCAAAAGAACCTGCCATTCCACAACAACCCGTATTTAGAATGGTTACCGTATAATTTTTAGGAATATTTAAAACCTGAAAACTAGCATGAGTTCCTGTTAATGCCTTTTGATGACAATGCCCATGAACTTTTAATGTTTTCGATTCTTCAGTAAATAAAGTGGTGTCTATATTTCCTTTTTCGAGTTCTTTTGCTAAAAACTCTTCGAAAGTGAATGCATTTTTTGCAATTTTTTCTGCGGATGTTTTGTCATCAGCTAACCTTAAATATTCGTCTCTAAAACTTAAAATTGCAGAAGGTTCTACACCAACCAAAGGAATATCATCTGAAATAAGATTTTTAAAAATAGCTACATTAGTATTGCAAATTTCTTTGGCTTCTTTTAAAAATCCTTTAGAAATATGACTTCTTCCACTTTCATCATGAGCAACAGATTTTACTTCATAGCCTAATTTTTCTAATAAGATTACTGCATCTTTCCCTATTTCTGTATCGTAATAATTGGTGAATTCATCATTAAACAAATAAACTGCCTTTTTAGAAGATTTTGGTTGATACTTTTTTAACCAACTTTCTAAGGTGTGATTTGCCAATTTAGGAACAGTTCTTTCAACAGCAACACCTAATACTTTTTTTGAAAACTTGGTATTGGTAATAAAGTTGGTAAGTGATGGAAAAATGCTTCCTAGTTTATTATATTTTGCATTATTTGCAAACATTTTGCTTCTAAAAGAATAACCATTTGTTTCTTGATATTGGTATAAAAATTCAGCTTTCATACTTGCAATATCTACATTACTTGGGCATTCTGTGGCACAAGCTTTACAGCTTAAACAAAGGTCTAGAACTTTTTTTAATTCCTTAGAATCGAATTTATTTACAGCTGTGTTGTTGGTTAAAACTTCACGCAACGTATTTGCTCTTGCTCTTGTTGTGTCTTTCTCGTCTTTTGTGGCTCTATAACTTGGGCACAAAGTTCCACCAGCTTCTACAGGTTTTCTGCAATCTCCAGAACCATTACATTTTTCTGCTAATTTTAAAATACCTTCATCTTTAGAAAAGTCTTGAAGTGTTTTAATAACAGGTTCTTTTCTATCAATTTCATAACGTAAGCTTTCATCCATAGCAAAAGCATCTGTTATTTTTCCTTGGTTAAAAACATTCTTTGGGTCGAATGCTTTTTTAATTCTTCTTAACAATTGATAATTTTTATCACCAATCATTAAAGGAATAAATTCTGCACGTACAATTCCATCTCCATGTTCACCAGAAAAAGAACCTTTATATTTTTTAACTAATTGCGCAGTTTCAGTGGTTATTTTTCTAAATAAAATAACATCTTCTTTTTCTTTTAAATTTAAAATAGGACGTAAATGCAATTCTCCAGCACCTGCATGTGCATAATACACCGCATTTTGCTGATATTTATCCATTATTTTGGCAAACTCTTCTATATAATTTGGCAAATCTTCTAAAGCAACTGCTGTATCTTCTATACAAGCAACTGCTTTTTTATCGCCAACAATATTTGCCAAAGCTCCTAAACCAGCTTTTCTTAAATAATGCACTTTTGCAATATCTGCTCCATAAACTTTTGGATGATAATATCCGAAGTTATTTTTGTCTAAATCTGCAATTAAATTATTGGCTAATATTTCTGCTTGTTCTATAGTTGCTGCAGAAACTTCTAACATTAAAACGGCTTCTGGATCGCCTTGTAAAAAGAAACGATTTTGGGCTAATTTTCTATTGTCTTTTGTACAATCTAAAATGGTTTTATCCATTAACTCACAATTGTACAAATTGTGATTCATAGCAATTAGAGTTGCTTTTAAACTCTCGTTAATACTCTTAAAATGAGTACAAATCATAATGCTTTCTTTTGGAGCAATATCATCTAATTGTAGTGTAATTGATGTAGAAAAAGCCAAAGTACCCTCACTACCAGTTAAGAATTTTGCTACATTTATGGTGGGTTCATGTCCGCCAAATAAATCTGATTTTAAAAATTCGTCAATAGCATAACCTGTACATCTTCTATGTATGGTTTCTTTCGGAAATTCATTTTTAATTTCTTGCTGATTTTCAACTAAAGAAAGTTCCTCAAAAATGGCTTTATAAATTTTACCTTCTTGTGTGTTTTCTTTGGTTTTTTTGATGAAATCTTCTGATGAAATTTCGCTGAAAGTTGCAGTGCTACCATCACTTAAAATAGCATCTATACTTAACACTTTATCACGTGTAACACCATATTTTATTGATGTACTTCCAGAGGAATTGTTACCCACCATTCCACCAATCATGCATCTGTTAGATGTTGATGTATTTGGGCCAAAAAACAATTTATAAGGTTTTAAATACACATTTAAAGAATCTCTTACAATTCCTGGTTGTAAGGTGATGGTTTTTGCTTTTTCATCAAAAGAAATAATTTTTGTAAAATGCTTAGAAACATCCACTACAATTCCTTCTCCAACACATTGACCTGCTAAAGAAGTTCCTGCAGTTCTTGGAATTAATGTGATGCTGTTTTTGGTAGCAAACTCAATTAATGTTTTAATGTCTTTTTCGTCTTTAGGAAAAGCAACCGCTAAAGGAATTTTTCTGTACACAGAAGCATCTGTAGCATATAAAGTTTTGTGTAAATTATCGAAAAGAACATCACCAGAAAGTGTGTTGTTTAAATTCTCTAGAGTGGCATTATCAATCATCAAAAAAAGTGGTAAAAATATCTAATTTACAAATATCAGAATAATAAATCTATTTAAAGAAAATAAGAAAAACCTTTCACTAATTTTATCGATTTGTTAAAAAAAAAGGAACATTCATAACAGAATTTACAGCAATTGTGTTTAGCAGTTTATTCAGTTTCGTTTTTCTATAAAATAAGATTGAATAAATAACCAGAAATGATAATACAAAGCGTAACTACACCAAAAAATATGGCAATTAGCTTTAAAGACATTACTTTTTTTAAGAGCATTGCTTCTGGTAAAGACAAGCCAACAACGCCCATCATAAAAGCAATTGCAGTGCCTATAGGTATTCCTTTTGCAACTAATACTTGTACTACAGGTAAAACTCCGGATGCGTTAGAATACATTGGTACAGCTAAAATAGTTGCAATGGGTACAGCAAAAAGATTGTCTTTGTCCATATATTGTTCAAAAAAACCTTCTGGAATATAGCCGTGCATTAATCCGCCAATGGCAATACCAATAATTACAAAAGGAATAATTCCTTTAAGAATTTTAAGGACTTCTGCCCAAATAATTGGTAAACGTTGTTTTAGAGTTTGTTGTTCTGCAATAAATACATCTTGCTCTCTTTGAGCATTTGTTAAAACTTCTTTTACCCAAGGAGTTAAGAAAGTTTCGAGTTCTAATTTTTGAAGAATTATACCAGAAATTGTGCCCAGTAAAATACCACTTAAAACATAAATAATGGTCATTTTTAATCCAAATAAACCTACAAACAAACCAATGGCAACCTCATTAACTAAAGGAGATGTAATTAAAAAAGCAAAGGTTACGCCTAAAGGAATTCCTCCTCTTACAAAACCAATAAAAAGCGGAACAGAAGAACAAGAACAAAAAGGAGTTACCACGCCAAAAAGACTAGCCATTAAATACTCTAAACCATATAATTTATTTCTAGAGAGGAAATTTTTAACCTTGTCTATAGGGAAATAACTGTTTACGATTCCCATAAAAAAGATCACTACAAAAAGTAAAATCAGGATTTTTGTAGTGTCGTAAATAAAGAAATTTAAAGCTTCTGCTAAATGCAGTCCTTTTTCTAATTTAAGAACATCATACACAAACCAATCTGCAATATTTTGTATCCAGTTGAACATTACGCTTTATGAACAACAATTAGAATTAGAACAACAATTTGTAACTAGTTCTAAAGAATTAATATCACCTTTTATAGGAAAACCTTTAGAAGCCCATTTTATGATTCCGTTTTTCATATTATACACATTTTCATAACCAGCATTCATTAAAAAATAAGTGGTTTTTAAACTTTGTACTCCATTTAAACAAACCATAACAATTTCTTGATTTTTCGGAATTTCATCAATTCTAGATTCAAATTCATTTAAAGGAATGTTGATAATTTTAGGAACATCAAAAGAAACTTTTGCTACTTCTTCTGCATTTCTTACATCCACTAATAATGCACCTTCGTTAATTTTTCTTAAAGTTGATGTTGGACAAATTTGTTTTGCTTCTTTCAATTTTTTTATTTTAAAAGTGCTATTACTTCGTTTTTAGAAGGTACTCTACCTTTAATAGTAACAACTTCATCAACAACTAAAACAGGGGTAGAAAGCACATTGTATTGCATAATTTCCATAATATCTTCTACTTTTTCTACACTGGCAGCAATGTTGTTTTCTGATATTACTTCATTTACAACATTTACCATAGATTTACATTTAGGACAACCTGTACCTAATACTTTTATAATCTTGCTCATAATATTTATTCTTTTTTATGATGTTAATTAATATCAATCAAAAAATTGTTGAAAAAGTGATTTTGCTTTTTCCCAGTTTTCAGTATTGATACAGTATTTTATTTTTGGCGGTTTTAATTCTCCTTGAATTAAACCAGCGTTTTTTAATTCTTTTAAATGTTGCGAAATTGTAGATTGTGCTAACGGAAAAACATTTACCAAATCGCCTGTAAAACAACAAGATCTATTTTCTAAATGTTTTAAAATGGCAATGCGAGTTGGGTGTGCCAATGCTTTTGCAAATGTTGCAAGTGCCTCTGTGTTTTGCTGATATTCTATTTGTTCTAAAGTTCGTTTCATAATTGTTTATCGCAAATTTACGATTGGCTTTTTAGTAGAAACCTGACTTTTATCACCTTTTCAATTTTTGTGAAATTTGTCTATTTAAACGCAAAATTAATGCAGAAGCAAACTCTTAATATATTCTTAATACTTTGTTAAAGCTCTCTTATAAAATTTTCGAATACCTATATTTGGTTACTTCAATTCAAATTTCTAATCAATATGAAAAAAATATTACTATTATTTTTATTGAGTTCTTTTTCTTTAACAGCTCAAAAATTAGACTTATCTTACTATTTACCTAAAAACTCCACTTACAATACCAATATTCCTACTCCAGAATCTGTAATTGGTCACGAAGTAGGTGAGTGGCATATTACTCACGATAAATTAGTGGAGTATATGAAGGTTTTAGCAGCTTCATCAGACAGAATATCAATAGAAAATAGAGGAAAAACTTATGAAGATAGACCTTTGTTATTGCTTACAATTACATCCGCAGAAAATCATAAAAACTTAGAAAGTATTAGAGAAAAGCATATTGAGGCTACCAATTCTAATTCTGTTGATGTTTCTAAAAATCCAATTGTAGTTTACCAAGGATTTTCTATTCACGGTAATGAAGCTAGTGGATCTAATGCAGCTTTAGCAGTGGCTTATTATTTGGCAGCAGCAGAAAATATAGACGATTTATTAAATAATGTTGTGATTCTTTTTGATCCTTCTTTAAATCCTGATGGATTGCAACGTTTTGCTTATTGGGCAAATACCAACAGAAGTGCCAACTTAAATCCTGATCCTAATGACAGAGAATTTTTTGAGATTTGGCCAAGAGGAAGAACCAACCATTATCAGTTTGATATGAACAGAGATTGGTTGCCTGTGCAATTGCCAGAAAGTACTGCAAGAATTGCAAGTTTTCATAAATGGTTGCCAAATATTTTAACCGATCATCATGAAATGGGAAGGAATTCTAGTTTCTTTTTTCAACCAGGAATACCAAGTAGAACAAATCCGTTAACGCCGCAAATGAATCAAGATTTAACTAAAGAAATTGCAACTTATCATGCAAAAGCTTTAGATGAAATAGGTTCTTTATATTATTCTGAAGAAAGTTTCGATGATTTCTATTATGGTAAAGGTTCTACATTTCCAGACATTAATGGTAGTATTGGAATTTTATTTGAACAAGGAAGTTCTAGAGGACATGCACAAGAAACTATAAACGGAATTTTAACCTTTCCTTTTACCATCAGAAATCAATTTACGGCAGCTTTGTCTACTTTAGAAGCTGCAAAAAGTATGCGTGTAAAGATTTTAAAATATCAACAAAGTTTTTATCAAGAGTCTAGAAATACTGGCACAAATAAAGCCATTGTTTTTGGTGATGAAAAAGATGCTGCTAAAAGTTTTCATTTAGCAGAAGTAATGAAAAAGCACAAAATTAAAATCCACGAAGTAAAATCAGATTTTACAGAAAATGGCAAAACCTTTAAAAAAGGATACAGTTATGTGGTGCCTATGAATCAGAAAAATCATCGTTTGGTAAAAGCAATGTTCGATGTTAGAACTACCTTTAAAGATAGTTTGTTTTACGATGTTTCTGCTTGGACATTTAACCATGCTTTTGGTGTAGATTATGCAGAAGATGTTTCTATTTCTAAAGCAGGAGCAGAAATTACAGATTTAAAAATGAAATCGGGTAGTGTTTCTGGTAAAAGTAATTATGGTTATTTATTACCTTGGAACGAGTTTTACACGCCTAAAGCGTTAAATACTATTTTACAAAAAGGAATTAGAGCCAAAGTTTCGATGCGTAATTTTAAAAACGGAGGAAATTCTTACGATTATGGAACAATTTTTATTCCTGTTCAAAATCAAAAATTGAATGCAACAGATTTATATGCCTTTTTAACTAAAGTTGCTGCAGACAGCCACACTAAAATAACTGGTGTTTCTACAGGTTTAAATGATGGAATTGATATGGGATCTAATAACTTTAGAAACATAACAAAACCTAAAGTAGCTATGATTGTGGGTGATGGTGTAACTGGCAATGATACTGGAGAAATTTGGCATTTGTTTGATCAACGTTTTGATATGCACATTACACGTTTAGATACCAGAAATTTTTCGAGAGTTGATATTTCTAAATACACGCATATTGTAATTCCTAGTAGTCGTTTAGAAAAATCGGCAATAGAAAAAATTAAAACTTGGGTTAAAAACGGTGGAGTAGTAGTAGGTTATAAAAACACAGCTTCTTGGTTGGCAAGTAATAAAATGATTAATTTAAGTTTTGATAAAGCGAAAAGAGATTCTGTTAAGAATATTACTTTCGAAAACAAATCATTATTTTCTGGAGCACAAGTTATTGGAGGTGCTATTTTTGAAGCTAAAATAGACAGATCTCATCCAATAAACTTTGGATATAAAAACGATAAAATTGCTTTATTTAGAAACTCAACCATGTTTTTAAAAGCAGATAAAAATAGCTATAACAATCCTATTCAGTATACTGCTAAACCTTTGTTAAGTGGTTATATCTCTAAAGAAAATGCTGCAGTAATTCCGAATACAGTACCTTTTAAAGTACAACGTTTTGGTAGAGGTAGAGTTATTGTTTTTACTGATAATACTAACTTTAGAGCTTTTTGGTTTGGTACAAACAAGTTGTTAATGAATACTATTTTCTTTGGTAATATGATGTAGAATTATCAATCTAAATAGATTAAATTTAAAAGGTTCAGAATCATTCTTGTAAATAGATGATTTTGAACCTTTTTTTTTGATGATAATACTGTAACAAAACAAGTTTGTAAACGTCTTATTGATGTAATCAACTGAATATAAATGAGTTTTTTTAGAGTATTATTTGCTATTATTTTTCCTCCACTATCTGTAATCGATAAAGGTTGTGGATCTTTCTTTATTATATTTTTGCTAACTCTTTGTGGCTGGATTCCAGGTGTAATTGGAGCTTTGGTAATTTTAAATAATCCAAAAAGATAATCATCTTAAAAATTACTTACAAGAATTTTCATTTTTGCTAACTGCTAACTGCTAACTGCTAACTGCTAACTGCTAACTGCTAACTGTTTAACTGCTAACTGCTAACTGCTAACTGTTTAACTAACCTGTTCTCCGTTTTTAATAATTTTAGATGGCTGTAGTAAAACCACTTTATTGTCTGTATTATAAACACCTAAAACTAAAACTTCACTTTTAAAATTCGCAATTTGTCTTGGTTTAAAGTTAATGATCGCAGAAACTTGTTTGTGAAGCAATTCATCTTTTGTATATAAATCTGTGACTTGTGCACTCGATTTTTTAATGCCTAAAGCACCAAAATCAATTTTAAGTTGATAGGCGGGTTTTCTAGCTTTCGGAAAATCGTTCACTTCTATTATTGTACCAATTCTAATATCAACTTTTAAAAAATCTTCGAAACTAATTTCGTCTTTCATATTACTTTTTTTTCTTCAATTTCTGAATTACCCAAAGAGGACCAATCAACAAAAACTCTAAATCTTTTAAAAACGATGGTTTTGCGCCTTCTACTTTATGTCCGTAAAACTGGCCAATCCAAGCCAAAACAAAAATGGCAATAGAAACATAAAAAAGATTGAAGTTGTTGCCAATCCAAAAATTACCAATAATAGATAATAGAATTATAAAAAGCATTTCTGCAAAATACCAAAAACCCAAACGCAAATAAAAAATAGAAATAAAAACGGTTACTACAACTGCCCAATTTTCTACAAGCGGATTGTATAAACCAAATGTGTTTTTTAAAAATGTTGTAGGTATACTCATCAACAAACCAATAACACTAAAAAATATTAGTGGTACACAAATATAATGTATGGCTTGGTTGGTTTCGTTTTGATGACTTATTGCATATTCATCAAAATATTCTTGTGCAGTTTTCATTATCTCTAAATTAAGTTTTTAAAGATAGTATTTTTTTAATTATTTAAAATTATTGTTTCCAGCCTTCACGAATCATAAATTGTTCTATGTGCGCATAATGGTGTTGACAATGCCAAGCATAAATACCAATATTTTCTTGTAAAGTAACGCGCTTATTTCCATCAGGATGAATAAAAGCCTTTTGCAATTCTTCTTCAGTTAAGCCTTGTAATAAATACACCCATTTTGCATGCAAGCCTTTTAAAGCATCTATTGTTAGTAAAATTGGTCCTGATTTAGAATCACTTAATTCTGCCCAAAGTTTTTCATCGTAAGCTTTTATAACAGGTTCATTTTCGGTTAAAGCCCATTTAAAACGCATGTAAGAATTATGATGACTATCGTAAGAATGATGTATTACCTGTCTTATTGACCAGCCACCTTCTCTGTAAGGTGCTTCTAATTGATTGTCTGATAATTCTCTTACCAAAAACTCTAATTCGTGAGGAAATCTCTCAATATCAGAAATCCAACTTTCTATATTTTTTTTGGTAATTTGTTCTGGAATATCAGCCTTACCAATTGGGTATTTTAACTCTTCTAATGTCATTTTACTTGGTTAATTTTTTTAAAAATTGTTGCGAATTTCTGTTTTCAGGATTAATGGCTAACGATTTTTTAAAGCTATCAATCGCATTTACAGTATCCTTTTTTAAGAAATAAGCTTCACCTAAACTATTAAAAACATTTGAACTTTTAGGGTATAAAACTGTATTTATTTTAAAAATTTCTAAAGCAGCATCATAATTCTTTTCTCTAACAAAACTATACCCTAAGCTATTTAGTTTTCTTTCTTTAATAACAATATTGTTAGAATCTTTTGCTTGTATGGTTTTAAAAGCTTCTAAAGCTTTGTCATATTCTTTGGCTTTAAAATATTCGCCTGCGGTTTTTTCATCTGCAGCCAATTTTTTAAAATGATACAAAACTCCTTTGTGTTCATTTTTAGGTTCTAATTCTATGTGCATTTTGGGGTTGCTTACAAAAAGCATTTTTTCATTCAGTTCTTTCATGTAAAAAGAACTATCGTTTACTTTTAGTAATTCTGCATCTGTTCCTCGCCATTTTGCGTGCATTACTGCATCTTTAAAATAGATTTCTAAAACTTCGTTTGCATTAAATAAATAACGACCAGAAGTGGCTTTTATAAAAGATTCTGAATTTTTTTTTGATGTACAACTGGCTAATAATGATAGAAATAGAAGAGTTAAAAAAAGGTTTTTCATAATTGGTTGATTAAGTGAATTCATTCTTTTAGACGATGCAATCGTCGCTTTTGTTACAGAAAACACTCCACTAATTTAAACTTTTCTGATGATTTTATTGATGTAAAATACTAATTATAACTATAAAATGCTGTTTATTTAAAGTTTTTTTAAATTATGGAAATCAAAAAAATCAGCTGTAGCATTTTGCTGCCAAAGCTGATTTATTGATTAGAATTAATAATCTGCAAAAAATTATTTGCGTTTGATAACTAAAGCATTCAGAATCCAATTGCCACCAGACAATTCTACTTCTAATAAATTATTATCACCTACAACCACATCTACTGTTTTTATAATTTGTTTTCTTGGTAATGATTTTACGTTTTTTAAATACGTTTTACCATTCATTATTAAAGTATTTGTATAACTTTTTGCTTTGCTATACATTTCTTCTTCTTTGTCTTTTGTATCACCCATATAAAATTTAACGCTGTACACTCCTTTTTTTAGTTTTACATAAAATTTAGCATCTTTTTTACTTCTTAACGCATCTCGTTGCCAAAAAGGAACTCGATTACTAGCTTCATTATGATAGATGTCTAAATGCTTTATATCTTGAGCTCTCCAGCCAAATTGATTTTTATTCGGATCGAAAATATGCCTTTGATTTACGGGTGTAAATCCATGATCTTCAACCATTGAATACAAAGCAAAATTTAAGTTGATTTCTGTTAATGGTTCTGGTTTTGGTAATGCATTTACGTTTGCTAATTCTTCTGTAATTACAGGTGATTTAACAGGTTTTTCTTTTACATAATTAAAAGTATTGAAACTTTCTTTGGCACCCAATAAACTACTTCTTTGTGTTTTTTGAGCTTGTTTATCTGTGGTAATTACAATGCGATCAATTCCAATATCTGTATTTACTTGGTAAATTTTTAAGGTATGATATCCAGGTTTGTCAACTGTAATTTCAAACGGAATTTTTTCCATCAGCATCAATACATTTCTGTGCCAAGTCCAGCTTAATTTTTCACCAGTTGAAAGTGTTTTGTTTTTACGTTCTCCTTTTTTTCGAACACCTTCTAAAATTTCTGGTTTATCATTATTTAAGGCAATGCCCAATTGAATTGTTTTTCCTTTACCTTCATTTAAAGTTGGTAATCTGTATAATTCTCCATAAAAAGTTCCTGTATTTTCAAAATAAACAGAATACTCTAATCTTGCTGAATTTTCTTTGATATTCTTTTCAATTTTAGATCCGCCTTTAACAAAAACTGATGATTTATTATGACCATAATTGGTATAAATACTCCAATCAGAATCTTCTTTTCCTTTTGATTTTGTTGTAAAATTTTCTGCTTCAATCGCTAAAAAACCATTGCTTTCAAAATATGATTTTTCTTTAGGTTGTATATCAAATTTTGTAGCTAACACTGGAAAAGATTTTGAAAAACCATTTGCGCCTTTTACAGTAATTATGGCGATATTTTTTTCTTTTGGAGCTTTATCCCAATTGATGGATGCCCAAATGCGTTCTTCAATTTTTACTTTACCCGAAGATTTAGTGAATTGTATCCAATCAACATCACTCGAAATTTCCCAAGTATTTGCATCCAATCCACGATTGAAAATATCAATAAAACGTTGATTATCTTCTAAAGAAGAAAAACGCAGTTCAATTTTTTCATTTCCGATTTCTTGTCCCTCAGAAACTGCTCCAATTCCTTTTATGGCTTCTTCTAAAAATACTTCATCATACACCAAATTATTCGGAATGTTGGCAACATCTATTACACGTTCTTCATCATTATAATCAGCATAAGGATCCATAATACCATTCCACTTCCCATTTTCAATAGCTTTATAATGCTTTAAATCTGCTTGAATTTCTTCTTCGGCTTTTTCTGATAATACTTTGTAAGCGTTTACACTTGCAAAACGACCTTGTTTAGCATAAGCTACATTTTTACGATAATAGGTTGCCTTTTTTAGCATCAGATTTGCAGAACGAATTGGATAATAAGCCAAATGCCAAAATGTGTTTTTTGCTGATTCGTCTAAACCATCATAAATCGTTTTTGCTCGTTTTTCAAGCTCAGTTGCTTTTTGAATACGTATTTGTGCTTCATCACCAAAATCAAATAGACTATGAAATTGATACATCCAAGTGGGTTTAAAATCCCAACTCCAAAAAGGTACATACACCTCTGGTTTTTTTGCCCAAGCAAACTGTTGAAAATCTGTGATTAAATCTGCAATTTCTTTTGATGTATCATCATTAACCTGAAATTGTTGTTTAGAAGTTTTCTGTAAAAAATCTTTTGTGGTGTTTTTTGGGTACGAATTAATATCATAAGCCAAAGACATAAAAAACTGTAAGCCTAGTTCAGCAGGTTTTATGTCACCGACATTTACAACCCAAAATTTTCGTGCTTTGTTATCATACACCTTTTTTAACTCTTCTTGCATTATAGTCATTGGAGTTGTATACAACCAATCGTAAGTTGTTGGCCAACCTTGGTAGGCAATGTGATAATAAATTCCATTTCCTCCAGGATGTTTTTTCTCTTTTTCAGTTGGTAATTGACGCGCATGCGCAAAATTATCTTCAGTCCAAACCATCATTACATCATCTGGCATATCTAAACCTTCGCATTTTTCTTTACCATCTTTACTTTCTCCATTATAGATTTCTCCAGTTTCTTCATAAGGAACAAAAATTTGAGGAACAGCATCTTCTGCACCAAACGTATTTTTAATCATTTCTCGTTGACGGTCGATAATTTTCTGCAATAATTTTACCTGATTCTCTAAAGTAGGATTTTTTAAATTGTCAAAACGAAATGGCGCATCATGTACACCTCTCATACCTAAAGTGTAGATCAAATTGAAATCCTTAGCCTCATCTAATCTCTCTTGCCAATAAGCCTCAATGGCTTTTGGGTTTACTGTATAATCCCAAAGAGGCTCTCCTTTAGCATCATACATATTTTTGTGTGAAGCTGCCCAGTCATACCACTCATCATAATTATTTCGTCCCATTTGCTCACAATGCGAAGCACCTACCCAAATGCCATATTCTTTGGCGTTTTTTGGGTTGATAGGAATTCCGTTTTCATCTTTTGCTTCGAAGAAATACGAACTTCTATGCATCATTGCTGGCCAAATTGCATTTGCTTTTAAACGTAACAATAACTCAAATATTTTTTTGTAAACTTCTGGACTTGGATGAATATTCCCTTCGTTTTTCGAAGTGTTTTTACTCCATTGCGTTAGGGCTTCTTCATCATTTATAAAAATTCCACGGTATTCTACTGATGGTTCTTTTGGCAATACTAATATGTTTTCTAAAATAATTTCGTCTTGTTTTTTAGGGGTAACATCAGCCCACCAATATAAAGGGGAAACTCCGATTTTTTCAGAAATTTCATAAATACCATAAACTGTTCCTAAAGGATCACTACCAGTAACTACCAAAGCGTTTTCTATATTTTCTGTCGGATTTGTAACACTCTTTAATAAAAATGATTGTTTCAAATTTTCGAGACCATTAGCTTCTTCTAGAAAACCTTTTGTTTTTATTTTTTGAATAAGAGTATTGTTTTTAGTACCGATAATAATAGTGTTTTTATCAATTTTATCTATGGTATTTACAATGTTGGGTTTTATGCCAGTTACCATTTTTATATCATTTTGTAAATCATTTACAGCTCGAATAATTTGTGGACTTTCTTTTGAGGATACATAAATTGTGGCAACTTTACCACTATTAAAAATAGGAAATCCTTGCTTTTGAGAACAAGAGAGAAAAACGATAAATGATAAGCTAATTAATAATTTTAATCTTTTAAACATCATACAGTTTCTAGTTAAATTGAACTTTATCAAATTTAACGCAAGTTCTAAGTAGGTTTTGGCTTATTTTGATAAAATCACGTTTTTTAACCGTTTAAAATAAGGTTTAATTATTTGCTTTTCAGGTTTTTGTGTTCTTTGTTAGAGGTTGAGCCTAACACTACTTATTTGTGTAGTTAAGATTAGTTAACTACTTTAGATGACTTTTAAAATTAGAAATGGAATTTGAAAAAAGTGAAATATTAGCGCAACTTAACAGAATAATTTCTGATAAATCTTTTTCTAGGTCTAAGATAAATGTTCGTTTATTAAAATTTTTGGTTGCTTCTACTTTAGAAGAAAAAGAGCTGAAAGAAACCACAATCGGAATTGAGTTTTTTGGCACAAAATACGATCCTGTAAAATTAGATAATAAAGTACGTGTTTATGTATATCATCTTCGTAAAAAATTAGATGAATATTATGCTTTGGCAGATGAAAATCAGATTCGATTTCATATTAAAAAAGGGCAATATAAAGTTCAGTTCGAAAAACATAAAAAAGATACACAAAAATCGAAAGGAGTATTTTTTTGGATTAAAATAATGTTGGCAGTTATTGTTATTTGTGGGATACTTGTATTTAGTTATCAAAAACCGGTTAATGAATTTTGGCAAAGTTTAATGAAAAATAATTTTGCGACTACTGTTATTTTTGGTGATTATTTTACCATAGAAGGACCTACTTTAACTAGTAAAAAAGGAATTATTCGCGATTATGAAATTAATAACGAAATACAATTACAAGAATATTTAGATGAAAATCCTGCTCAGATTGGACTATTAAAAGGCAGTGCACATCATTATTTTAATTGGATGGCTCCTTATGTTAGCAAAAATATTACTGAGTTTTGGGGTAAATATGATTATGATTTTGATATCATCCAGATTTCTGAATGGAACGTAGCACAATTAGAAAAAGCCAACCTTGTATATTTTGGGCAATCAAAATCTATGGGGATTTTAAAGAATATTTTAGAGGAAAATTTTCCTCAGTTTGCTTATAAAAGTCAAAAGCTTTTGTACACAAATCCAAAAACAAAAAAAACAATTGTTTATAATGATGTAGTGACGAAAAACGACAAAATTATAGATTATACAGTGGTTGCTAAAATATCGATTCCTTCTGGTAATGAACTGCGTTTTTTTCTGTCGGATCAAGATTGTGGAGCCATAAGTGCTTTACAGTATTTTACACAAAAAGATTCAGTACAAGCTTTTTATAAGCGACATCAGTTAAATAAAAATCAAGATTTTATAGCTTTATTTAAAGTTTCGGGTTGGAAACGAAAATCTTATGATATGGAGTTTGTTTTGTTAGATAAAAAATAGTTTTCTTTTACCGTTTTTATACTAGATAGAAAATAATTGAAAAACGATAACTAAGAACAAATTCCATCAACTTAAAGTTATTTGTTTCACCTTTTTACATTCATAATAATGTCAATAATTCCATCAAAAAATAAACCTCTAAGCAATAATTATTTTTAGCTTTGTTATGCGATTAAAGCAAAATATATAAAATATGTTTAAAGGAGTAATTTTTGATTTAGATGGTACACTTGTAAATTCTTTAGAAGATATTAGTAATGCAATAAATGTAGTATTAAAACAGCATGGTTTTCCTACGCATAGTGTTGCAGTTTGTCAGAGTTTTATAGGCCATGGATTAAGAGAACTTGTGGTTAAATCTTTGCCTAAAGAGTATCAAAATGAAAAATGGGTAAATCGTTGTTTAGATGAAATGATGATAGAATATCGTGATAATTGTACTGTACATACCAAAATGTTTGATGGGATAAGTGACTTGTTAGATTCGTTAACTGCGCGTGGTATAAAAATGGCAGTGTTTTCTAATAAGGCAGATGAACTTACCAAAAAAGTGGTAAACGATGTAATGCCGAAATGGAATTTTGAAGTTGTGGCTGGTTTAAAAGTAGAAGCCCTAAAAAAACCAAATCCTACAGTTGCAATAGAAATTAGCGAAAAAACAGCAATCGCAGTAGAAGATTTTATTTTTGTTGGTGATACTGATGTAGATATATTTACAGCAAAAAGTGCTGGCATGCATCCTGTAGGTGTAGTTTGGGGGTATAGAAGTAAAGAAGAATTAACGGCAAGTGGCGCAAAGTTTATTTTAGAAAAACCTTTAGATTTAATCAGTATTTTATAGACTAAGAAAGTCAACTGTAAAAAAAATATATCCCATAAAATAAATAGACATCGTATTTTAAAACAATTTAAAGCTTTATAAATCAATGTAATAAGTGTTCATTTAACAGTTGGGTATAATGTTTTATAATGCATTAATCGTAAAATAAACTTCTTAAAATTGTATTTTTGGTAGCTGATTATAAATAAAATCATAAAAACCACTAAAAATGGCAAAAACATTATTTGACAAAGTATGGGATTCGCACGTTGTTCGTCAAGTTAAAGACGGACCAGATGTGTTTTTTATAGATCGTCATTTTATCCACGAAGTTACAAGTCCTGTAGCTTTTTTAGGATTAGAAAGTAGAGGAAACAGTGTAGTATATCCAGAACGCACATTTGCAACTGCAGATCATAATACACCAACTATAAATCAACATTTACCTGTGGCAGATCCTTTATCTGCAAATCAGTTAAATGCCTTAGAAAACAATGCTGCTAAATATGGTATTTCTCACTGGGGTTTAGGTGATGTAAATAACGGAATTGTACACGTTGTTGGGCCAGAAAACGGAATTACCTTACCTGGAGCAACCATTGTTTGTGGAGATTCGCATACATCTACACATGGTGCTTTTGGTGCAATTGCCTTTGGTATTGGTACATCTGAAGTAGAAATGGTATTGTCTACACAATGTATTATGCAACCAAAACCTAAAAAAATGCGTATTAACGTTAATGGTAAATTAGGTTTAGGGGTAACTCCTAAAGATGTTGCTTTATACATCATTTCTAAGCAAACAACTTCTGGAGCTACTGGTTATTTTGTAGAATATGCAGGAGATGTTTTCGAAGACATGACTATGGAAGGACGTATGACTGTGTGTAACTTATCTATTGAGATGGGAGCACGTGGTGGAATGATTGCACCCGATGCTAAAACTTTTGAATATATTAAAGGACGTTCTCAAACTCCTAAAGGAGCAGATTGGGACAAAGCCATGAAATATTGGGAAACTTTATATACTGATGAAGGAGCTGAATTTGATGTAGAATTCAATTACGAAGCTTCAGACATTGAGCCAATGATTACTTATGGTACAAATCCAGGAATGGGAATTGGCGTTACAAAATCGATACCAAAAGCTGAAACTGTAGAAGGTGGTGTAGAGACGTATAAAAAATCTTTAGGTTATATGTCTTTTAACGAAGGCGAAGCAATGATTGGTAAAGAAATCGACTTTGTATTTTTAGGTTCTTGTACTAATGGACGAATTGAAGATTTTAGAGCATTTTGTTCTATTGTAAAAGGACGTAAAAAAGCAGACAATGTTACTGCTTGGTTAGTTCCAGGATCTCATAAAGTGGTAGATCAAATTAAAGCAGAAGGTTTAGATAAAATTATTGATGAGGCAGGTTTTGTGTTAAGAGAACCAGGTTGTTCTGCATGTTTGGCTATGAATGATGATAAAATCCCATCAGGAAAATTATCAGTTTCTACATCAAACAGAAACTTTGAAGGACGTCAAGGACCAGGTTCTAGAACATTATTAGCTTCTCCATTAGTAGCAGCAGCTTCTGCAGTAGAAGGTAAAGTTACAGATCCAAGAACGCTTTTGGTATAGTTTGCAGTTAGCAGTAAGCAGTTTTTCAGTCAAAAACTGATGTTCTGCTAGTGAAATAAAATTTAAAATAATTATAATGACTGCCAACTGAATACTGGCAGACTGAATACTTAAAATATGGCTTACGATAAATTTAATGTATTAACAAGTACAGCATATCCATTACCAACCGAAAATGTAGATACAGATCAAATTATTCCTGCTCGTTTTTTAAAAGCAACTGAGCGTAAAGATTTTGATATCAATTTTTTCCGTGATTGGAGATTTGAACAAGATGGAACACCAAAACCAGATTTTCCATTAAATAAAGAAATTTATGCAGGTTCTAAAATTTTAGTAGGAGGTAGAAACTTCGGTTCTGGTTCTTCTAGAGAGCACGCAGCTTGGTCTGTGTACGATTTTGGTTTACGTTGCGTTATTTCATCAGCATTTGCAGATATTTTTAAAAACAACTGTTTAAATGTTGGAGTTTTACCTGTGCAAGTTTCTCCAGAATTTGCAGATAAATTGTTCGATGCAATTTTTGCAGACCCAAAAACAGAAATAAAAGTAGATTTACCTAATCAAACAGTAACGTTAGTTGCAACTGGTGAGTCTGAGTCTTTTGACATCAATAGCTACAAAAAAGACAATATGTTAAATGGTTTTGATGATATCGATTATTTAAAAAACATCGAAAACGAAATTTCGGCATTTGCTGAAACAAGACCATTTTAGATTTCTCCACAAGGTCGATAACAGATAAATTATTTAGGTTTTCAAAATTGATGAAATGACCCAAAGAGTGATAGAAATAATGGATACGACACTGCGTGATGGAGAACAAACATCAGGAGTGTCGTTTTCAGTTTCCGAAAAACTAACAATTGCTAAATTACTTTTAGAAGAATTAAAAGTAGATCGAATAGAAATTGCATCTGCAAGGGTTTCTGAAGGCGAATTAGAAGCGGTTAAAAAAATTACTTCTTGGGCATCCGAAAATAATTTTTTAGATAAAATAGAAGTATTAACTTTTGTTGATGGTGGAAAATCTATAGATTGGATGATGGCTTCTGGGGCAAAAGTTCAGAATCTGTTAACCAAAGGTTCTTTAAATCATTTAACACATCAACTTAAAAAAACTCCAGAACAACATTTTGCAGATATTAAGGCAACTATTGAGTTAGCTGCTAAAAATAATATTAAAACCAATGTGTATTTAGAAGATTGGTCTAATGGAATGCGTAGTTCTAAAGCATATGTTTTCGAATATTTAGGTTTTTTAACTACTCAAAAAATAGAGCGAGTTTTATTACCAGATACTTTAGGAGTTTTAACTCCAGAAGAAACCTTTAAATTCATAAGTGAGGTTAAAGAAAAGTACCCAAACTTGCCTATCGATTTTCACGGTCATAATGATTATGATTTAGGTGTTGCTAATGTTATGGAAGCTGTAAAAGCGGGTACAAATGGTTTGCATTTAACCATAAATGGGATGGGCGAGCGTGCAGGAAATGCACCTATGGCTAGTGTAATTGCAGTAATTAATGATTTTTTAGAGGATGTAAAAGTAAATACTAACGAAAAGGCTTTAAATAAAGTAAGTAAGTTAGTAGAAACGTTTTCAGGATTTCGAATTCCTGTTAATAAACCTGTTGTTGGGGCAAATGTTTTTACGCAAACTGCAGGTATTCATGCAGATGGAGATAATAAAAACAATCTGTATTTTAACGATTTAATGCCAGAACGTTTTGGAAGAAAACGTAAATACGCTTTAGGGAAGACCTCTGGTAAAGCCAACATTCAGAAAAACTTACAAGATTTAGGTTTAAGTTTAAATGACGAAGAACTTAAAAAAGTTACCCAAAGAATTATAGAATTAGGAGATAAAAAAGAAGTCGTTTCTCAAGATGATTTACCTTATATTATTTCTGATGTTTTAGATTCTGATACCATAGAAAAAAGAATTGTAGTAGAAAATTATGTATTAGGGCACGCAAAAGGAATGAAACCCTCTACAACTTTACAATTAAAAGTAGAAGGAGTTCAATACGAAGCACATGCACAAGGAGATGGACAATTTGATGCGTTTATGAATGCCTTGCGTAAATTATACAAAACACACAGTAAAAAAGATTTACCAGGTTTAATAGATTATGCAGTAAGAATACCTCCTGGAAGTCATTCTGATGCGTTATGTGAAACCATTATCACCTGGAAAGGAGAAAAGAAAGAATTTATAACACGTGGTTTAGATTCAGACCAAACTGTATCAGCAATAAAAGCCACTGAGAAAATGTTGAATATTATATAATAGCTTTTTGCTTTTAGTAATTAGCACTTAGCTAAGAGCCAAAAGCCAAGAGCCAAAAGCCAAAATAAAAAATGAAATTAAACATCGCATTATTAGCAGGAGATGGAATTGGTCCTGAAGTAATAGACCAAGCTGTAAAAGTATCTGATGCAATTGCTAAAAAATTTAATCACGAAATTAATTGGAGACCAGCCTTAACTGGTGCTGCTGCTATTGATGCAGTTGGTGAACCTTATCCAGATGAAACTCACGAAATTTGTGCATCTTCAGATGCTGTATTATTTGGTGCAATTGGGCATCCACGTTTCGATAATGATCCTTCTGCAAAAGTTCGTCCAGAGCAAGGTTTATTAAAAATGCGTAAAAAACTAGGTTTGTTTGCAAATGTAAGACCAACATTTACGTTTCCTTCTTTATTAGATAAATCACCTTTAAAAAGAGAACGAATTGAAGGTACTGATTTGGTGTTTTTACGTGAATTAACTGGAGGAATTTACTTTGGAGAAAAAGGTAGAAGAGAAGAAGGTGAAACTGCTTTTGACAATTGTGTATACACAAGAGCTGAGGTTCAAAGATTAGCAAAAAAAGGTTTTGAATTGGCAATGACACGTGGTAAGAAATTATGTTGTGTAGATAAAGCCAATGTATTAGAAACATCTCGTTTATGGAGAGAAACTGTGCAAGCAATGGAAAAAGATTATCCAGAAGTTGAGGTTTCTTATGAGTTTGTAGATGCTGTTGCAATGAGACTTGTTCAATGGCCAAATAGTTACGATGTTTTAATTACAGAAAACTTATTTGGAGACATTTTAACAGATGAAGCTTCTGTAATTTCTGGTTCTATGGGCTTAATGCCAAGTGCTTCTTTAGGTGCAGAAATTGGTTTATTTGAACCAATTCACGGTTCTTATCCGCAAGCAACAGGATTAAACATTGCAAACCCAATGGCTACAGTGTTATCTGCAGCAATGATGTTTGAAAACTTTGGTTTACAAGCAGAAGGTAAAGCAATTCGTGATGCTGTAAACAGTGCCTTAGATAAAGGTATTGTTACAGAAGATTTAGCAGATGGAGGAAAATCTTATGGTACTAAAGAAGTAGGAGATTGGTTAGCTGAGAATATCTAAACAAATAAATAAGTTCTATACTTAATTTCAAGAACTTTTTAAATATAAAAAAAACCAAGCAATTTAAATTGCTTGGTTTTTTATTTTTAGAAAACAGAGAGTAAACTATTTTGTTTTTTCTTCTTTCTTAACTTCTGCTTTATCAGCAATAATTCTTGTTTCTTTATTGGCAACTTCCCAAGCTGTATGGAAAACCAAACGTGTTCTGTTTTCTAACAATTCGTAGTTAATTTTGTCTGGTGTATCTGTTGGTCTGTGGTAATCTGCATGAGTTCCGTTAAAATAAAAAATAATCGGAATGTTGTGTTTTGCAAAGTTGTAATGATCTGATCTATAGTAAAAACGATTTGGATCATTTTCATCATTATATTTATAATCTAAAGCAATATTTGTGTATTTTTTGTTGATTTCTTCAGACAAATTATGCAATTCTGTACTTAGTTTATCAGAACCAATTAAATATACATAATTAGGATTTTCTTTATGCCTATCATCAGTTCTACCAATCATATCAATATTTAAATCGCAAACTGTATTTGCTAACGGAAAAATTGGATTTTCTGTATAATATTTAGAACCTAATAAACCTTTTTCTTCACCAGTAACGTGTAAAAATAAAATAGAACGTTTTGGGCCTTTGCCTGCATCTGTAGCCATTTTAAAAGCTTCTGCAATTTCTAACATAGCAACAGTTCCAGAACCATCATCATCTGCGCCATTATAGACTTTATCGTCTTTAATACCTTCGTGATCTAAATGTGCAGAAATAACTACAATTTCATCTGGTTTTTCTGTACCTTTTATAAAAGCCAATACATTTTCAGAATCTTTAAATTTTCCACGACGTGTGTTTTTGTTAATCCATTCTGCAGGTACTTCTTGAAAATAATCATCAACTCCAATAGGAGATACGATTCCTTTATTTACGTAAAAGTTCTTTAAATATTCAACCGCTTTTTTCTGTCCTGGTTCTCCAGTTTCTCTTCCTTCAAATTCATCTGAAGCATATGTAAAAAGGTGAGTTCCTAAATCTTTGGCAGTAATGGTTTCTGCGTATTTTGCAGCTTGGTCTACATTTGCATCTTCATTAGAAGCGTCTTTACTAGAACTACAAGCCATAAAAGCAATTGCACTAGCAACGTACAGTATTTTTTTCATCGATTAAAAAATGTGATTAATTTGAATTTATTTGTTACCAAAAGTAATAAAAAGTAACAGCGAAATCAAAATTAAGACTTGTTTATAATAAATTGCTCTAACTTTTTGTTAAAATTAACGATGTCTTTTGGAAACAAATTATCAAAAGCTTCATGTTTTATGAGTGCTGCAGGGGTAGCAGAATGTATTTTAGAATCTGTGAATAAGACAATTTCATCAGCAAATTTAATACACAAATTTACTTCATGCGATGATAAAATAATGGTTTTAGAAGTTTCTTTGACCAGTTTTTTTAATAGGTCGAAAATTTTAATGGTATGATGCAAATCTAAATGCGCAGTGGGTTCGTCTAAAATAATAATATCAGTGTCTTGTGCTAAAGCTCTAGCAATTAGTGCTCGTTGTAATTGGCCATCACTCAATTCATAAAAAAACTTTTCTTTTAGGTGATCAATTTCTGTTTGATAAATTGCCCAGTTTATTTTTTTTAAGTCATTTTCTGAAAGTTTATCAATCCAATTGGTATAAGGTTGTCTGCCTAAAGCAATCAACTCAAAAACCGTAATTTGACTTTCTGGTAATCGTTCTGTTAAAACTAAACTTAAAACTGTAGAAAGCTCTTTGTTTGTAAAGGTGTTAATATTTTTTTGGTTGATAAAAACCTCGCCTTTTAATGCTTTTTGAACTTTAGAAATTGTTCTTAATAAAGTTGATTTACCTATTCCGTTTTTACCTAAAACCGCAACCAATTTTCCTTTTTCAATAGCAATATCAATCTTAGACGCTACAATATTTTGCGACTTTTTATTCTGATAACCTATGCTTAGATTTTCGGTTTTTAAGATGATATTTTTAAGATGTTTCAAGGTTTGTTGCTTTATTACTAGATTATATATAAATCTTCTTTTTTCTAACTAACAACCAAATAACAACAGGTGCCCCAAAAAGCGATGTTATTGCATTAATGGGTAGCGTAAATTCGCTTGTTGGTAATTGAGCAATAGCATCGCAAATTAATAAAATAATAGCGCCCAAAATGGCTACAGCTGGTATTAATATTTTATGATTTGATGTCGTAAAAAACATTCTTGTAATATGAGGTACAGCCAAACCCACAAAAGCTATTGGGCCAGAAAAAGCAGTAATAACACCAGTTAACAAGCTAGTAATTAACAGGATAATATTTCTGCTTTTTTTAATGTTAATGCCTAAACTCTTGGCGTAATTTTCGCCCAATAAAAAGCTGTTTAAAGGTTTTATAATTGTTAGTGTTGCAAGAATTCCAATACTATAAATAATAGAAAAAACTAAAATTTCATTCCAACTTAAATTCCCTAAACTACCAAAACTCCAGAATAAATATTGCTGAATTTGCTCTGCCTCAGAAAAGTAAGCCAATACACTAATTACTGCAGAAGTTAAAGACCCAAACATTAAACCAATAATTAAAATTGACATTGTATTTCTAACCTTATTTGCGGCTATAATTACTGCAGATAATACTAAAAAAGCGCCTAAACTAGCAGCAATTGGTAAAGACCAATTAGATACAGTATTGGTTAATAAAAATCCTCCAAAAACAGAAGAACCTAAAATTAAAATAGCAACACCTAAACTCGCTCCAGAAGAAATACCCAATACAAATGGACCAGCTAGTGGATTTCTAAATAACGTTTGCATTAACAAACCACAAATAGACAAACCAGAACCTACTAAAATTGCAGTTATTGCTTTTGGTAATCTAAAATTTAAAATAATTATTTCCCAACTTTCTTTGGATGAAAAACTACCTATAAAAATTTTAAAAATATCTTGAAAAGGAATAGAAACTGAACCCAAGCTAATATTTACAAAAAACAAGAATATCAGTAATACTGATAATATGATAAAGTGTTTTGTGTAAGATTTGTTTTTCATGTAAGACTTCTAGATTTCAAATCAATGAAACCTATTTTTTATAATCAGATAAAAAAGCGACTAATTTCTGAATGGCAATTCCTCTATGAGAAATTTTGTTTTTTTCTTCAGAACTCATTTCTGCAAAAGACAAATTGTATCCTTCAGGTTTAAAAATTGGGTCGTAACCAAAACCTTTTTCACCTTGTTTTTCGGTTAAAATATCGCCTTTGCAAATGCCTTCAAAAAGAAATTTTTCATCATTTAAATTTAAAGCAACAGCAGTTCTAAATTGTGCTTTTCTATTTTCTTTAGCTTGTAATTCTGATAATAATTTTTGCATATTATTTTCAGAATTTGCAGGTTCACCAGCAAAACGTGCAGAATAAACTCCTGGTTTTCCTCCTAAACTTTCAACTTCTAAACCTGTATCATCAGCAAAACAATTGTAACCAAATTTATGAGTAATATAATCTGCTTTTAATTTGGCATTGCCTTCTAAAGTTGTTTCAGTTTCATCAATTTCATCAAAACAATTTATGTCTTTTAAACTCAATAATTCTATAGATTTTGGCAGCATTTTCTGAACTTCAGCCAATTTGTTAAGGTTGTTGGTAGCAAATACGAGTTTCATTATTTTGAATTACAAAGTTTCAATACAACAAAGTTACAAAGTTTTTAAGGTTTGAAAGTAACAAAAGAGGAGAGTTTAAAACGACAGTTTTTAATAAAATTTTGAACGGATATTTAATTTAAAAAATGACAAAAATCATTGATTTAATCACATTTATATTTTGAAAATAAAAATGGCTGTACCTTAAGCTATATGTGATATTTGTTACAGATAAAAGCTTTAGAAGTTTGTTAATTTGTAGTGTAAATAAGTCACTAAATTTTGAGTTAAACTCAATATAATTTATAAAAACATGAAGTATATTATTGTAGGAGGAGTTGCTGGTGGAGCAACAACTGCAGCTCGTTTAAGAAGAATAGATGAAAAAGCAGAAATAATTATTGTAGAAAAAGGTTCGCACATTTCTTACGCAAATTGTGGATTACCTTATTACATTGGTGGCGTTATAAAAGATAGAAGCAAGCTTTTAGTGCAAACACCAGAAAGTTTTAATGCCCGTTTTAACATTGATATTCGCATACATTCAGAAATAATTTCTGTGAATTCTGACAATAAAAGTGTTGAAATTAAAAAAACACAAACTGGCGAAGTTTATAAAGAAACTTACGATAAATTAATTTTATCTCCAGGTGCTTCTGCTATTAAACCTCCAATTCCTGGTATTAATTCGCCAAACATTTTTACGTTACGTAATGTAGATGATACCGATAAAATTAAAGCTTTTGTAGATGATTCTAAACCAAGAAGAGCAATTGTAGTTGGTGCAGGGTTTATTGGTTTAGAAATGGCAGAAAATTTACATCATATTGGTGTTAAGGTAACTGTTGTAGAAGCTGCAAGTCAAGTTATGAATATGATGGATAGTGAAATTGCAGCACCAATTCATCAACATTTTAAAGAAAAGAATGTTGGTTTGTTTTTAGAAGATGCTGTAAAAGAGTTTAAACCCAATGGAGATTTAATTGATGTTCATTTGGCAAGTGAACGCGTAATTTCTGCCGATTTTATCATCTTATCTATAGGTGTAAAACCAGATATTTCTTTGGCAAAATCTGCAGGAATTAAAATTGGTGAAGCAGGTGGTATTTGGGTAGATGAGTATTTGCAAACATCAAAAAAAGATATTTATGCAGTGGGCGATGCTATCGAGTTTCCTCATCCTATAACAGGCAAACCAAGTTTGGCATTTTTAGCAGGACCTGCAAATAAACAAGGTCGAATTTTAGCTGATAATATGGTGTATGGCCATAAAAGAAAATATTTAGGTTCAATTGGCACAGCTATCGCAAAAGTGTTTGATTTATCAGCAGGAATTGTAGGACTTACACATCGTGGTTTAAAAGCTTTGGGTAGAAAACACGAAAGTACAATTGTTTACGGTGGTTCTCACGCTAGTTATTATCCAGGTGCTATGCAAATGGTGTTAAAAATTAGTTTTGATCCTGATAATGGAAAATTATTAGGAGGACAAATTGTAGGTTATAAAGGAGTTGATAAACGATTAGATTTGTTAGCAACAACCATTAAAAATGGCGGAACAATTTATGATTTACAAGAAATAGAACATGCTTATGCACCACCTTTTAGTTCTGCAAAAGACCCAGTAAATCAGGCTGGTTTTAATGCAGAAAATATTATTAAAGGCTTGTTTAAACCACTTTCTCCTTATCAATTTAAGAAAAGAGGTATTACAGATTCTTTTGTGTTAGATGTAAGAACTAAAGAAGAATATGATTTAGGTTCTATTGATGGAGCATTAAATATTAATGTAGATGATTTAAGAAATCATTTAAAAAAGATACCTAAGGATAAAAAAATAATGATTTATTGTGGTGTTGGTTTGCGTGGTTATGTGGCTACAAGAATTTTACGTCAGAATGGTTATGATGATGTTTATAACCTTTCTGGTGGATTAAAAGTCTACAAACAAGCAATGGCAGAACAGTCTAATCCTATTTTTTTTGATGATATAATCGAAGAAAAAACAGAAACACCTGTTACTCCTTTTAGTATAAAAACCATAGAAGTAGATGCTTGTGGTTTACAATGTCCTGGTCCTATTTTAAAATTAAAAGAGAATATTGAAGGAATTTTAGATGGAGACCAAATGGAAGTTACAGCTACAGATCCAGGTTTTTATAGTGATGTAGAATCTTGGTGCAAGGTTACTGGAAACAAATTAATTAAAAGAGAACATAACCAAGGAGAAGTAAAAGCAATAATTGAAAAAGCTAAAAAAGAAGTTTCAAGTGATTTAAAAATTACATCAGACCATAAAACAATTGTTGTTTTTAGTGATGATTTAGATAAAGCTTTGGCTTCTTTTGTAATTGCAAATGGTGCCTCTAGTATGGGTAAAAAAGTAACAATGTTTTTTACTTTTTGGGGTTTAAATGTTATTAAAGATGCTAACAAACCAAAAGTAAAAAAAGATACCATGGGCAATATGTTTAGCAAAATGATGCCAAGTCATGCAGGAGAATTAAGACTTTCTAATATGAACATGGCAGGTATGGGACGTTTAATGATGAAATGGAGAATGAAAGATAAACACGTAGATGCTTTAGAAACAATGATACAGATTGCACAAGAAAGTGGTATAAATATGATTGCTTGCCAAATGAGTATGGATATTATGGGAGTAGATAAAACTGAATTAATACCAGGTGTAAAAATAGGAGGTGTTGCTAATTATTTAGAAGAAGCAGAACAATCTAATTTAAACTTATTTGTATAAAATAGCATTTAAAAATTGAGAGTAAAAATTAAGAAGTCTGTTTTGATGATAGAAATCAAATAAGGCTTCTTTTTTTTAAAAATTATAATGATGCTAGTTCATTTTAATTATTCGTGATGATAAGGTTCATTCTTTAAAATCGTAAAACCTCTGTATAATTGTTCAACAATAAATAAACGAATCATTTGATGGGAAAACGTCATTTTAGATAATGATATTTTACCAACAGATTTTTTATACACCGCTTCAGAAAAACCATAAGGACCACCAATTACTAAAACCAATTGCTTAATTCCAGAATTCATTTTCTTTTGTAAATATTTAGAAAATTCTATAGATGTAAAATGTTTTCCTTTGTCATCTAACAAAATTAATTGATCTGTATTTTGGAGTTTGGCTAAAATTAAATTTCCTTCTTTTTCTTTTTGCTGAACTTCGCTTAAATTCTTTACATTTTTAATATCAGGTATAATTTCGAGTTCAAACTTAATATAGTGTTTTAATCGATTTTGATATTCATCAATCAATTGAATTAAATGTTTGTTGTCGGTTTTACCTATGGCCAGAAGTTTAATTTTCATTAGTTTTTAGGTTTGTCACTTCGAGTAATTTTCGATTTTATGAGAAAATTGTATCGAGAAGTTCACTATAATTGTTCTCGATACAAATTTATTCGTTTTCACTCATTAAATTCACTCGAACTGACAAAAAGTTAAAAAATCATTGCTATTTTTACATCAGAAACACGAAAAAATGATATCAAAAGAACAATTTCAGAACGAATTAGATTTAATTATCAAAAATGCTTTAAGAGAAGATATTGGAGATGGAGATCATACTTCACTTTCTTGTATTCCTGCAGAAGCAGAAGGTAAAGCAAAATTGTTGGTAAAAGAAGACGGAATTATAGCTGGTGTGGAATTTGCCAAACTTGTTTTTAAATATGTTGATGCAGATTTACAAGTAGAAACTTTTATAAACGATGGTGATGAAGTTAAATATGGAGATATTGTTTTTCATGTTGCTGGTAAATCGCAATCCATTTTAATGGCAGAACGTTTGGTGTTAAATGCAATGCAAAGAATGAGTGCAATTGCAACCAAAACTGCATATTTTGCAAACTTGCTAAAAGGTACAAAAACCAAAGTTTTAGATACCAGAAAAACCACTCCAGGAATTAGAGCTCTAGAAAAATGGGCAGTAAAAATTGGAGGTGGAGAAAATCATAGATTTGCGTTGTATGACATGGTAATGATTAAAGACAATCACATTGATTTTGCAGGTGGAATTACAGCAGCCATTACAAAAACTAAAAAATATTTAGCGGATAATAATATTGATATAAAAATTATTGTGGAAGCTAGAAGTTTAGAAGAAATTGAAGAAATTTTATCTGTTGATGGAGTTTACAGAATTTTAATAGATAATTTTAATTACGAAGATACTAGAAAAGCGGTGGCTTTAATTGGTGATAAATGCTTAACAGAATCTTCTGGAGGAATTAACGAAGACACCATTAGAGAATACGCAGAATGTGGTGTAGATTTTATTTCATCTGGTGCTTTAACACATTCGGTTTATAATATGGATTTAAGTTTAAAAGCGCTTTAAGAAGTTCTGAGTTTAAAATTTAAAGTTGAATCCTTGAACTAAAGCCCAACTTTGAATTTTGAACTTTAAATAATGAATTATAAAGCATGAACAATTATTTTGATAGCGAAGAATACTCCAAAATTGATTTTACAAAATCAAAAATAAAAAAAGGAGAATATGACAATTGTACATTTACCAATTGTAATTTCGAAAGTATTCACGCATCAAATATTCAGTTTCTAGAATGCGAATTTATCGATTGTAATTTTAGCAATACAATACTAAAAGACACCGCTTTTAAAGATGTGAATTTTAGCAACTGTAAAATGTTGGGCGTAAAATTCAATGAATGCGATCCTTTTTTATTGCAATTTTCTTTTAAAGATTGTTTGTTAAATTTTGCATCTTTTTATCAATTAAAAATTCAAAATACAAGATTTATAAATTGTAACTTAGAAGAAACGGATTTTACAGCATCTAATTTAACGAGTTCATTTTTTGATAATTGCGATTTAAAAAACACAATTTTTGATAGAACATCACTAGAAAAAGTAGATTTTAGAACCGCATTTAATTTTAAAATACGTCCAGAAGAAAATAGTTTAAAAGGTGCCAAGTTTAGTAAAGAAAATGTAGCAGGTTTGCTATCGAGTTATAAGATTATTATAGAATAACTCAAGGTTATAATTCAGTAGCTTTTAAACTTTGTTACTCTGTAACTTAGAAACTTAAAAAAAAATGTCAAAAGAAATAGAAGCCAAACTAAATAAAATACCAATTATTAATAAGTTGGTTGCATTCGGAAAAAAAATAAAAATTCCGGGTTTAGTGGGTATGTCTTTGTATGATGTTTTAGAATTGTATGTCATTGGAATCATTCAAGGCGCATTAACCACAAGAGCAGGAGGAATTGCTTTTAGTTTTTTTATGGCCGTTTTTCCATTTATGCTATTTATTTTAACCTTAATTCCTTACATCCCTATAGACGGTTTTCAAGAAGGTTTGTTCTCTTTTATTAAAGATGTTTTGCCTCCTCAAACTTTTGATGCTGTAAATTTGGTAATTGGCGATATTATCAACAATCAATATGGAGGTTTACTTTCCTTCGGATTTTTACTATCTATTTTTCTAATGACCAATGGAATTAACGCCATTTTTGGTGGCTTCGAATATTCGTATCACATTACAGAATTCAGAAATGTTTTTCGATCGTATTTTGTGGCTTTAGGGGTTTCTTTATTAATCTCGGTTTTCTTAATATCAACTGTTATTTTGGTAATATTATACCAGTTTGCATTAACTAAGATTGATGAAATTGGTTGGCTAAATACCTCAGACTTAAATCTATTTTATTATGGTAGAGGTTTACTGTTTGTGTTGATGATTTTTATAATTGTTTCACTACTATTTAGGTATGGAACAAAACAAGGAAAAGAAATACGGTTTTTCTCTGCAGGCGCTGTTTTAACTACAGTTGTTTCAATTTTCACTTTCTATTTATTCGGAATTTACGTATTAAAATTTGCGCAATACAATCAATTGTATGGTTCTATTGGTACACTTTTAATTTTGATGCTTTTTGTTTGGTTAAATTCCATTATTTTATTGTTGGGTTTTGAATTAAATGCCTCTTTGCACAAGTTAAAAAGGATAAATAAAACCTTTATATCACGTAATAAATTATAAGTTTTTCACGATATTTGCGCTCTTAATTTTACAATTACAAAATCATAATTACGAATTTTAGGTTTTAGTGATTTGATCATTAATTAAAATTTCGTAATTCATAATTATTTATATGAAACCAAGCATCCCAAAAGGAACTAGAGATTTTTCGCCAACAGAAGTTGCCAATCGTACATACATTATGAACACGATTAAAACTGCTTTCGAAACTTTCGGATTTCAACCTATAGAAACTCCGAGTTTTGAAAATTCATCAACTTTAATGGGGAAATATGGAGAAGAAGGAGATCGCCTGATTTTTAAAATTTTAAATTCTGGGGATTTTCTAAAAAAGGCTGATGAAAAATTATTAGCTGAAAAAGAAAGTACCAAGGTTACAGCGCAAATTTCAGAAAAAGCATTGCGTTACGATTTAACTGTTCCGTTTGCAAGATATGTAGTACAACATCAAAATGAAATTACATTTCCTTTTAAAAGATATCAAGTACAACCAGTTTGGAGAGCAGACAGACCGCAAAAAGGACGTTTTAGAGAATTTTATCAATGTGATGCTGATGTTGTGGGTAGTAAATCGCTTTGGCAAGAAGTAGAGTTTATTAAATTATACGATACTGTTTTTACTCAATTAGGTTTAGAAAAAACGACTATTAAAATCAATAACAGAAAAATACTTTCGGGTATTGCAGAGGTTATTGGCGCCCAAGATAAATTGATCGATTTTACTGTAGCTTTAGACAAGTTAGATAAAATTGGTCAAGAAAAAGTAGAAGCAGAAATGATATCCAAAGGTATTTCTGAAGAAGCGATTCAAAAAGTACAATCTTTATTTTCTTTTGATGGCACTAATAAAGAGAATTTAGATGCTTTAGCAGCAATGTTACAATTATCTGAAGAAGGATTGCAAGGTGTACAAGAATTAAGATTTGTAATCAATGCAATTTCAGAATTGGGTTTACAATCTGCTAAATTAGAATTGGATGTAACTTTAGCAAGAGGATTAAATTATTACACAGGCGCAATTTTTGAAGTGTCTGCTCCAGAAGGTGTAAAAATGGGTTCTATTGGTGGTGGGGGTAGATATGATGATTTAACAGGAATTTTTGGTTTAAAAGATGTTTCTGGTGTAGGAATTTCTTTTGGATTGGATAGAATTTACTTGGTTTTAGAAGAGTTAGGTTTGTTTAAATCTGTTGATTTGCCAAAACCAAAGGTATTGTTTATCAATTTTGGTGATGCAGAAGCTTTGTATTCTATGAAAGCCATTGCTGCTTTAAGAACTCAAAATATAAAATCTGAATTGTATCCTGATGCTGCAAAAATGAAAAAACAAATGAATTATGCTAACAAACGCGAAATTGAATTTGTTGTAATTGTGGGTTCTCAAGAAATTGAAAAACAAGAATATACTTTAAAAAATATGGTTTCTGGATCGCAAACAAAATGTTCGTTATCAGAATTAATAGACCAATTAAAATAGTTATACAACATATATAGATTGATGGATAACATCAACAAAAACTTTAAGGATTTACAGAATAGTTAGAAACAGGGTTTTATAAAACTGTTTTTGAAGAAGTTTTTAGTTATCAAGAATTATTCTGTTATAACGATAATTGATGTAAAAACGATTATAATACGTTGCAAACACGTAAATTTGCACTTTAATATAGATTGAAATGTTTGAATTGAGCAGCAAAATGAATGACGAAAGAATAGAAGAAATTGGTGAAAATCACATTGGTACATCAGCAAAAACTCCTTTAAGAGCAGATGCTTTTGATATTACAAATGAAGAAAAAATCAATAGAATTCAAGAAAGTGTTAAAGATATTTTAAACACTTTAGGAATGGATTTAACAGACGATAGCTTAAAAGGAACTCCTAAAAGAGTAGCTAAAGCTTTTGTAAATGAGATTTTTATGGGCTTAGACCCAAAAAATAAACCCAAAGCATCTACATTCGATAATAACTACAATTATGGTGAAATGTTAGTAGAGAAAAACATTGTTGTATATTCTACTTGCGAGCATCATTTATTACCAATTATTGGTAGAGCTCATGTGGCTTATATTTCTGATGGTAAGGTAATTGGGTTATCAAAAATGAATAGAATTGTAGAGTATTTTTCTAAAAGACCACAGGTACAAGAGCGTTTAACAATGCAAGTTGTACAAGCTATGCAAGAAGCTTTAGGTACAGAAAATGTTGCTTGTGTTATCGATGCAAAACATTTATGTGTAAATTCTAGAGGAATAAAAGATATTGAAAGTTCTACAGTAACTGCAGAGTTTGGTGGTAAATTTAAAGAAAGTGAAACCAAAAGAGAATTTTTAGATTACTTAAAATTAGATACAGATTTTGATTAAATCAATAATTTTTTAGCAAATAAAATTTATAATATTTAAAATCCGTTTAGAAATTTCTAAACGGATTTTTTTTTGCTTAATAGTAGCTCATTTTTATTTTTGTATGGTTGATGTATAGTCGATATTTAATGAGTTAATTCCTTAAATTTTCTATTTATCGTTACAAATCACTTTTATAATTAAGGTATTTGTAAATATTATGGCATATTTTTAATATTCTCCTTATTTTTTAAATATATTTATATTGTTGTGTTTTTGTATTGTTGTGTTTTATGAAATGCAATCTTAATAAAGATAGCTTTACATAAAACTCAAAAATATGTTCATAAAATTAAGAATTAAATTATTAAAGTTGTTTTTATTTGTATTTACTGCAACTTTATTTTCTCAAACTACACAAGTAGGTAGTGGAAGCTACACAAAAACGTTTCCAGGTACAGATATTGCTGGTAGAAATGGTTTTCCTTCAGGTTCTCCTCAATTAACTGGTAATGCTTTAGGCAAGCCTGTACCTACCAATGATTGGTGGTCTAAATTGGTAAAAGAAAATCATGCAGATAATTTATTCAATTACCCATTAACAATGAAAACCACAAACACAGGTTTAATTGTAACTTATATTCCTTGGGGTGTTATTGGCGATTCTTCTCCAATAGAAGTTGGTTTGCAAGGTTTGTCTACAGACAGAGCTACAGTTTCTGATTATTCAGATTGGACAGTTACAATGAATTGGAAAGATGCTGACAATGAAATGAATGTAACTTCTGGTATTGGAATGCCATTTTTATATTATGAAAAAGATACTGATGATGTTGTAGAAATTAAAGTAAACTCTGGATCAACAACCATAATCAACGAACAATTAATTGTAGAAAATGCATCTAATGGACAAGATTTTGTGTTTTATGCACCTTCAGGAAGTTCTTGGATTCAATCTGGCAACACATATACATCTACCTTAAATGGAAAAACCTATTGGTCTATGGCCATGTTACCTCAAAATACAGGTATTGTAACAGCTGTAGCATCTGACTTAGAAAAATATGCTTTTGTATTTCCTACAAATACCATAACTTCTTGGAGTTATAACGAAAACACATCAAAAATAAACACAACTTTTTCGGTTACAACAGCCGTAAAAGAAGGTACAAATACAAATATGTTGTTGGGTTTATTGCCTCATCAATGGTATAACACAAGTTCTAATGCGCCTGTAAATAGTGTCTATTCTTACACTTCAGTTAGAGGAGAATTAAAAATGTTAGAAGGCAATAGTTTTGAAGTAGAAAATACGTTTAAAGGTATTTTACCAACGATTCCTTATCTAGCAAATTACAGTACTGGTTTTAGTCCTTCTGAATTAGAAGAAAAAATTGCTCAGATAGAAAACGATGGTTTATCAACTTGGACAGATTCTTACAACGAAGGTCAAATGTTAAATCGTTTAATTCAAACTGCTAGAATTGCAGATCAAACAGGTAATATTACAGCAAGAGATAAAATGATTGCTACTGTTAAAGAACGTTTAGAAGATTGGTTAACTTACGAATCTGGCGAAAAAGCATTTCTATTTTATTACAACAATACTTGGTCTGCACTATTGGGTTATCCTTCAGGTCATGGGCAAGACACTAACATAAACGATCATCATTTTCATTGGGGATATTTTATTCACGCAGCAGCTTTTATGGAACAATTTGAACCTGGTTGGGCTACAAAATGGGGTGCAATGATTAACACCTTAATTAGTGATGCAGCTTCTATGGATAGAAATGATGATTTATTTCCGTTTTTAAGAAATTTTAGTCCTTATGCAGGGCATAGCTGGGCAAATGGTTTTGCAAGTTTTCCTCAAGGTAATGATCAAGAATCAACCTCAGAAAGTATGCAATTTGCTTCTTCTTTAATTCATTGGGGTGCAATTACAGAAAACGATGCTATTAGAGATTTAGGAATTTACATTTACACCACAGAACAAACAGCTGTAGAAGAATATTGGTTTGATATGTATGATAGAAATTTTGCCAATAATCAACAATACAGTTTGGTTTCTAGGGTTTGGGGAAATTCTTACGATAATGGAACTTTTTGGACAGCAGACATTGCAGCATCTTATGGTATAGAATTATATCCCATTCATGGTGGTTCTTTTTATTTAGGTCACAACCAAGAATATGCTAAAAAATTATGGACAGAAATTTCACAAAATACGGGTGTTTTAACTCAAGAAAACAATGACAATTTATGGCACGATACGTATTGGAAATATTTATCAATGTCTAATCCGCAAGAAGCTGTAAATCTCTACAATGCTTATGCTGATAGAAATTTAAAATTTGGTATTTCTGATGCTCAAACCTATCACTGGTTACATTCTGTTAATGCTTTAGGTGTTGTAGATGCATCAATTACAGCTAATTATCCTATTGCTGCAGCTTTTAAACAAAATGATGAAATTACTTATGTTGCTCACAATTATTCAGATGCACAAATTGTGGTTACTTTTTCTGACGGATTTCAGTTAACTGTGCCAGCAAATCAAATGAAAACCAGCAGAGACGTAGATGTTTTTGGTGAATTAAGTTCAGATTTTACACAAGCTTTTCCTAATGGAAGCATAAATTTATCTGCAACTGTTACAGGAAATGCGGTTACTAAAGTTGCCTTTTTTGATGGCATAACTTTTCTAGGTGATGACACAACAGCTCCATACGAATTTAAAGCAGAAAACTTAACTCTAGGAGTTCACGGTTTTTATGCAAAAGTTTTTGTTGATAACGAATTTAATTTAACCAACAATGTAAGTGTGCAAGTAGGTGAGCAGGTTTCTTATTTAGGAAGTCCGCATGTAATTCCTGGTGAAATTGAAGCTGGTTTTTATGATAAATTTGAAGGTGGAATTGGGCAAAATATTGCTTATGTAGATACTTCTATTGGTAATAATGGGGATTTTAGAACAGAAGAAAATATTGATGCTGTTATTGTAAATGGAGAAGGTGCAACTGTGGGTTGGAATGGAGCAGGAGAGTGGATGGAGTATACTGTAGATGTGAAAACTGCAGGTATTTACGATTTAAGTTTTAGATACGCTTCTGGTAACCAAAATGGTGGTGGGCCTTTTTATTTTGAGGTTGATGGTATTAAAATAAGTCCTGATATTACTGTTGCTTATACTTCAGATTGGGATGTTTGGCAAACCAAAACTGTAACAGATATTCAACTGACTAAAGGTGAAAATATATTGCGTTTGTTTATAGAAAATGGTGAGTTTAATTTAGGTAAAATGACGTTTACTTACAAAGATGCTTTGCCTTTTATGCCTCCTGTAGCCATTGCTGGTAGCAATGTTTCTGTTGTTTCACCAAATACAACTGCAAGTTTAGATGGTTCTGCAAGTAATGATCCAGAAGGAGAAACAATCACTTTTAATTGGGAACAAATTTATGGCCCAACAATTATTTCTTTTAATGATAAAACAATTGCCTCACCAACAGCTAGTAACTTAATAAATGGAGTATACAAATGTAAATTAACAGTTAGTGATGGCACGTATGCTGATAGTGATGAAGTGCTTATTTTGGTTTCTGATGGAGGTAATATAAATCCTACAATTTCAATTACAGCTCCAAGTACAAATACATCTTACAAACAAGGAGAAGGGATAACAATAACAACAACTGCAAATGATTTAGATGGTTCAGTTGATCTAGTAGAATTTTATGCGGGTGCAACAAAATTAGGAGAAGATGCAACAGCGCCTTTTAGTTTTACTTGGTCTGATGCAAGCTTAGGAACGCATCAAATTACAGCAATTGCAACAGATAATTTAGGAGCAACAACAACATCCGAAGAAATTAGTATTATGGTTTCTGAAGAAAAATCATGTGTAGAAATTTCATCAGAAGCTCAACAAGGTGCTTTTTCTGAAGGTTATGAAGTAACTTTCGAAACGATTGGTACAAGTGTAACCATAACTTTTAAATTGTTAGATACTGATAAAGTTGGTGTTGTAGCGTATTTATGGCAACAAAATCCATTTATTGAATCTGAATTTGATCAAACAGATGGTTTAAGTTTTTCGAAAACAATCAGTGGATTAACTTTAGGGCAAACCATAAGTTATGGATGTAAATTTGCTTATTCAGGTGGTTTGTCTGCTACAACATATTTCGATTATGTTGTGGGTAGTAGTTGTACAGGTAGTACTTCTGATACAATTGCACCAGAAAATTTTACGGCCACTTTAGGTACAATCACAGGAAATTCTGTAGAATTATTGTTAAACGCAACAGATAATTCTGGTAAAGTGGTTTATGAAGTTACGTATAACAACAATACAGTTTCTGAAAATGGCGATTCTGGAGTTCAAAAATCTATGGTTATCACAGGTTTAAATCCTGAAACTTTATACTCTTTTAGTGTTGCTGCAAAAGATCTTTCTGGTAATGAAGCTGCTAATAATTCAATAGAACTGCAAGCTACAACTACTTCAGATACCAATTCAGAATGTGCAGGAACTTTTAATGAAGCTGTACAAGGTGCATTTTCTTTAGGATATAATTATGAGTTTACCACAAACGGAACAGATGTAACTTTTACTTTTGAATTATTAGATACAGACAAATCAGGAGTAGTTGCATACTTATGGAAACAATCTCCATTTATAGAAACTCAAATGGATTTGGTTTCTGGTAAGAAATTTACCAAAACAATAAGTGGTTTTACAAATGGCGAAACTATTAATTATGCTTGTAAATTTGCTTTTGCTGGTGGTTTGGCTGTAACAAAATATTTTTCTTACAAAGTTGGTAATACATGTACTTTAAATACAGAAAATAATGGGTTAGTAGCATCTTTGGAGTTTTATCCAAATCCGGTTAAAAATATTCTAAATGTAAAATCGAAAACTTTACAAGTTTCTAAAATTGAAATTTACTCAGTATTAGGTAAAAAGATGAAAGTATTTACTGCAAATCTTACAAAAATTGATATAGAAGATTTATCCAATGGTTTGTATTTGATAAAAGTTTTTGCTGATGATGTAAGTTATACAACAAAGTTTATCAAAGAATAAAGCTTAATTATAATTTAATAAAAAAAACCGTTTAGAAATTTCTAAACGGTTTTTTTGTTTTTATGGTACTAAACCAAAAAGTGTGTAAGTAAAGTTATTCTGAAATTTTTCTAGAGCAATATTTCAATTGCTCAATGAGGAAAAATTTCGGAAATAACTTTACGATAAAATAATCATTAAATTTATAAACACACTTTTATTTATGAAACCAGAAGATTTATTAAACAACAAAGACTTTTTAAAACAATTTAAAACAGGTTCAGAACTGACCAGTTTTATAGAACAGCTTCACAAACGAGGAGTT
>NZ_JBSSBG010000003.1:0-323910 GCF_054968445.1 Polaribacter sp. M10 | reverse complement strand
ACAATAATCCAAAAGGTTATCTTTACCTTGACCAAAAAAGAAAACTAGGACTAGTAAAAAGAATGCGTAAGCAAATTCATAAATATGGACTCACAAATAAAGATTTGCAACTTACTGAATAACAATAACTTAATTTTACGTTAGTCAGAATTGTTGTATACTCTCCGCCAGCTGTAGAAGCTCTTAAGATGGAATATCCTGCCAAGTCATTTTCTGTATTAGCAGTCCAATTTAATTCTATAGCCTCTTCTTTACCAATTGCAATTAAATTAATCGGTGCTGCAGGAGCATTAAACTCTACAGGTGCATCTATGGGTAAAAACCTCCACAACTGTGTATTATTATTTCCTGAATCTCTTTTTTCCCATTGTCTAACATTCGCATTTTCATCTGTAGAAACCACATCTAAAAACTTTCCACTAAATCGGTTTCCAATATAAAACCACCCATCTTCATCATACTCAATAAACCATTGTCTATTTAAACTACTACTATCTTCAAATGTTATAATATTAGCATTGTTATTAAGGTTAGAAGCATCTAATGCTATTTTTTTATTAGTAGCAGAGCCTAAACCTATTTTATAAAAAGTAAAATCTCCTCCAACATTAGAAGGAACTAAATTCATTTCCCATTGCTGAAAATTTTGTTGAGTATCTGTACCAATTTCTAAATTAGCACCATTATTAGAAGAACCATTAGCTACCTGTATAACCTTACCACTTGCACGATTTACCAATTTGTACATTCCGCTAATTGCTGGTTGAATATCCTCTCCAGATTGTATGTTAATTACACGTTCTGCATTTGGTTGGTTTTGATGATAACCAGTTCCTCCAGGCATATTTACAACATATTCTCTTTGTGGGCCATATCCATCATAAAAAACAGCTCTGTCTTTAGACACAAATTTATATGATGTGGCTATGGCTTGTCTTTCAGAAGCACCTAAAAAACCCTCTACTTTTCCATCTAAATTTCTATATACTGATGCTGCTGTCCAATTTGGTCTATGTTCTGCGTAACCTAACCTCACACCATCAGAAGCTTTAACAAATTGACCGCCAGTAAATTCAGGTGTTCCCCACCAAATACCCATTTCCATACCGTATTCTAAACCAACCATTGCTTCAATAACATTGTGTAACTCATCATTACTTGCATATTTACCATCACTTTTTACAGTTTCAAAAAAAGAAGCATAATTATTAAAAGAACCTGCTAATTGATGAGTGTTTCCTTCATCTAAGGTTTCCTTTAAATAGGTGTACCATGGCAAAGCTTGGTCTGTACTTAATGTGCTTGAAGAAATTCTAACACCATCTAACTCAGGTAATTTTTTTAGTTCTGTGTTAAGAGCTTCACTAAAAGGTTTGTCTCCATTACCAAAACTACTACCAAGATCACATTCATTACAAGGAGAAATTGAAATTACATCATGACCTGCAGCTTCATAATATTTTATAGTAGCAGCAATATTAGCTGCCCAAGTTACAGGGTTATAGTTTCCTTGAGTACCATAGCTAGTATCTACAGAATTACGCACGCTATTCATGGTTAACTTCATTGGTTTATTTAATAAAGCTATATAGTCTAATCTTTTATTTATAGCATCTTTAATTCTTGGGTGAAGTTCGCCATTTACTAAAGGCTCTTCTGTAAAATAAGAAACGCGAACTACATCAATATTTTCGGGACCCATAAACGCCATACCTCTTTTAAAATTCTCTAGGCTAGGCCATGCAGTATCTATACCCCATACTAAAGGTTTAGACTCACCTTCGGAGTTTATATCAAAGAGTAATGTTCTATCTGCATCTGGTTGTACTATAAAATTAGAACTTGTACTAGTTTGTGCACAAAGTTTAAATGCTATAAAAAGAAATAAGCATAAAATTGTTTTAACTGATTTTATTTTTGTCATTTTATTTAGTTTTTAATCCCTGTTACTGTTGGTGTTACTGGTTTTATACTACCATCTGCATTAAATTCTAATTTATCAATACAAACTTCTCTATTAAAACCTGCAGCAGAGCCCATTGTAATACCATTTGGACGATTAAAACGATGGTAAACAATATGCCAAACATCTGTGTCTGGAGTTTGTATTACACTATTATGACCCGTACCATAAATACCAATTTCTGGCTTCTTTTCTATTACGATATTATTTTCTGGAATGTTTAATTTTCCTGTTGGTGAGTTTGAAGTTGCATATCTTACTCTATAATTAGGACTTCTAGTATCGTCTTCTGACCATAAGAAATAATACTTTCCTTTTCTGTAAAAAACCTCAGCTCCTTCTCTAAAAGTTTTATCTGGAGTCATTATTTTTATGGTATTCTTTTTTATTGAAACCATATCTTTATTAAGCTCTGCGCAAGCCATATAACCATTACCCCAGTATAAATAACTTTTACCTGAAACAGGGTCTGTAAATACATCTGGGTCTATTTCTTGTCCTCCTTTAATTCCTTTAGGTCTTTCTGCAATTAATGGTTTTCCAGAGTCTACAAAAGGACCAGTAGGATTTTCTGAAACAGCAACTCCTATTTTTTGTGCAGCTGTAAAGTAATAGAAATACTTGTACTCTCCATTAATTTTCTTTTCTATGGCAGTTGGTGCCCATGCGTTTCTATTAGCCCAACTTACATCTTTTTTTAAATCTAAGATTACGCCTTCATCTGTCCAATTTACTAAATCAGGCGAAGAAAATGTTTTAAAATACGTACCAGACCAACCTGTAAAACCATCGCTTGTTGGGTATAAATAATATTTATTTGTTTTATGAGAATAAATAATTTCTGGATCTGCATAAAAACCATTTAAAACAGGATTATTGTTTTGCTGAGCAGAAACTTGAAAGCTTTTTGTTTTTTCGCCCATTTTAAAAGTATAAGTTACAGCTCCGTTAGAGAAATCTTGAGCACCTTTTGGTGAATATGTTATGCCTGGAGTTAATTGAAAATCTGGATTTAAATTTTTTAAATCTGAACCTAGATTAACTGGAAGATAAATTGTATTATTTTTATCGTTTACAACTACGTTATTCTTTTTAATATCTTTTGAATTGTAAGACACAAAAGCACTTTTACCTATATTTCCCCATTTATTAAGAAGTGATAATTCTTCCTCTTTTGTAATTGGAATTACAGTACCATGTCTTGGGTGAAAATTCATTGATATTTTATCATCAACAACAGAAAAACTTTTTAAGTCTTTACTTTTTGTAAACTGATATTTTCCTGAAGAATACATATCATACATTAAAATATATTCGTCTGAGTCTATTAATTTAAAAGTACTAGAACCTTCTACTGGTTTTTTTGTTACATTCATAAAACCTTCTAACTCCTCATAACCGGAAGTTAAACTATCAGAAACAGCTTGCATTATTCCTTTTTTAGACGGGTCTTCATTTTTAAAAAATAAGTGATATTTACCATCTTTGTAAACTATATCGCCATCTATACAAGCAGCATTACTTGGGCTAAAATATAATTGTTTAGGTGTTGTTGCTAAGGCTGTAAAATCTTCATTTGCGTAAGCATAATAGATTATATCTGGCCCTTTATCTCCTAGCATAGACCAATAAATCATATACTGTTTAGTTTCTTTATCATAAATTGTTTGTGGCGCCCATACACGTTTTACATCACCAAATTCTTCTGGGTAGGTTTCTGGTATATTTATAATAGAAGAAGTCCAGTTTATTAAATCTGTAGATTTCATTAAAATCATTGCATAATTATTCCAGCCTTGTTCTGTTACATACAAGTCTGTAATTACCATGTAAAATGTTTTACCATCTTCTCCTCTTAAAATATGTGGATCTCTTACTCCACCTGAAGAACTTATTTTTTTAGAATCTATAATTGGTTCATTATTATTTAATGCATAATAATTATAACCATCTTTACTTAGTGCATATCTTACAGCTTCTTCACCAGGGCCATTACCTGTAAAATATGTAAATAGATAGCTAGTATATTCTTTATCATTTGATTCAGTGCTACAAGCTGCTATAAATAATACAGCACAACAAATACTTAATTGTCTAATTTTTTTTATCAGATTTAGTTTCATTTTATTAGTTTAATTTTATTGTTATTTTTTTACCTCTGTAATTAACAGTTTTATCAAATATTTCAGTTTTGTTATTACCTGTACCTTTTTTATCTGTTACTAAAACTATATTGAATTTCATTTTTTTAAGCATTCCAGAAAAACTACCTTCTCTACTATGAATAGTTAATTTTTGTTTTTTATCATTCCAATCTAATTTAATGGTTGCAAAAGACCCTTTTTCATAATTATAATTATCGTGCTCATCATCATATAAAGTAAAAGTTGCATCTGCCCCAGGATAAACTCTAAGTGTTATTGGTCCTTTTTTTTCATCTGCATATTGTACTTTAGGTCCTAAAGGAATTATTGAACCAGCTTTAACGTAAAGTGGTAAAATATCTATTGGTACTTCTCTTTTAATAGTTTCTCCTCCTTTTTTTACTTCTCCTGTCCAGAAATCAATCCAGTTTGAACCTGCAGGAAGATAAACTTTCGTTGTTTTAACTTGGGTAAAGTCTTCTCCTTCACCAAAATATTTATTGCCTTCTTTCCTATATTTAACATACATTGGTTCTGTTACTGGACAAACTAAAATATTTTTACCAAACATAAATTGATTGTCTATGTCTAAAACATTTTTATCTTCTGGAAAATCCATTACCAAAGCACGCATAATACTAGAACTGTTTTTTGTAACATCCCAAGAATTAGAATATATATAAGGTAAAAACTTATATCTTAATTCTATCATTTTTTTAAGTGCATCATATGTCCAATCTCCTTCTTTTCCATAATACCATAATTCTCTTGGTGTATCTGTACCATGAGAACGCATCATTGGAGAAAATGCGCCAAATTGCATCCAACGTACATAAAGTTCGTGATATGCTTTATTTTTATATCCTCCAGGAAAATTCCATATAAAAAAACCTCCAATATCACTATTCCAGTAAGGTATTCCTGCTAAAGAAAAGTTTAGTCCAGCAGAAATTTGATTTCTTAAAACATCCCAGTCTGCAACAACATCTCCAGACCAAGTATTGGCACCATAACGTTGCTGACCAGTAAACGCAGAACGGGTTAAAATAAATACTCTCTTATCTGAAGTTGTTTCTCTTTGATGATCATAAACACCACCAACCGTCATTAAAGGAAAAGCATTTCTAACTTTTCTAAAAGAGCCCAAATGTGTTTTTTCATTAAAATCTGAGTCTTTCATTTCTAAGTGATCAGGATCTGTAGAATCCATCCACCAGCCATCCATTCCTAAAGAAAAAATGCCTTCATTTAGATACTTCCAATAAATATCTCTAGCTTCTGGGTTATAAGCGTCGTAAACTCTTACACCTGATGGTAAATTAGGATCTGGTGGCCAACCTTCGTTACCAGACAAAGGCCAAGTTTTAAAGTCTAAAAGCATATTCTTTTCTTTTAAAACTTTAAATGGTTTTGTTTCTGGACCAAAAGAAGCCCAAATAGAAATAATCATGTGCGCGTTTAACTTGTGCACATCATCTACCATTTTTTGCGGATTTGGAAATGTAGGATTTAAAAACTCCATTGCATTCCATTGATAATTTGTTCCCCAATATTGCCAATCTTGAATAATACCATCTAAAGGAATTTCTAATTCGCGATACTTTTTAACAACATTTACAGTTTCATCTTGACTTTTATAACGTTCTTTACTTTGCCAATAACCAAATGTCCAATAAGGAAACATTGGTGCTTGCCCTGTTAATTTTCGTAATTGACCAATTACTCCATCAGAATTTTTACCATACATAAAGTAATAATCTATACAATCTCCTACCTCAGATTCAAATGAAGTTTCAGTTGGGTTATCTGTATAATAAGTTGGTGCATAATTATCCCAAAAAATACCATATCCTTTTACAGATTGTAAAACAGGTGATGTATCTTCTAAATTATCTTGTCTTAAAAGTAATTTTTGATTACGCTGAGACATTTTTCCGTGTTGAAATTGTCCCAAACCATATACTGTTTCTTCTTTATCTAGCAAAAAAGCCTGACGAACAATAAAAGAGTTTCTATCTACATCTTTTATGGGTGTAAATTGAGAACCATAATCTTTTTCTGTAAGTAAGCTATTACCTTTTGTATCAAAAAAAGAAATTTTACCAGTATTGGTATTAATATTTAAAACAATAAAAGCAGAAGAAGCTGTAATAAGATTGTTTTTTTCATTTATTTTAATATCTACAGTTTCTGGTGTTTTAATAACAGATAAACTTTCTTTTTCAAATTTACTATTCTCTGGATATTTGAGAATTCTTGCTGTTTTTGATGTAAAAAACTGTACTTCTAAAACCTGATTATTTATTACAGCTTTTAGCCCTTTACTTGTTTTAGTATATTGCTGAGCATAAGTTACTTGTAACCCTAAGAACAATGCTAAAACAAGACATAAAAGATTACTAATTATTTTCTTCATTATTTTTAATTATTATCTTTAATTAAGTTTTATTCTAAAAAACGATACATTTCACTAGCTGCTAATAAAAAAGCTCCCACACCAAAATCTGCTGTAGAATTTACATTTACAACCTGTCCTGGTATTGCTTTTTCTCCAATTGGTTGTACATAACCAACAGCTCCATTTGCTTGTAAAGCTGTATTTACTAAGTAATTCCAAGATTTATTAATTACTGGTGTATACACTTCTTTATCTAAAATATTATTATTTATTCCCCATAAAAAAGCATAGGTAAAGAAAGCTGTACCACTGGTTTCTGGTCCTGGAGCATGTTTTGGATCTAAAATACTTCTGGTCCAATAACCTTCTTCTTGCTGAGATGCAGCTAATGCCTCTGCCATTGCTTTAAACCTCATTATATATTCTTGTTTATGTTTTGCAGTATCTGGCATATCTTGAATTATCTTTGCATAACCTGCAAAAACCCATCCATCTCCTCTTGCCCAAAAATCTTTTTTTCCGTTAACACTTTTATGTTTTGGGTATACATATTTAGCATCTCTATAATAAAGTTGTGCTTCTTCATCATACATAATACTATCTGCATAATTTAAATATTCTTCTAATTTCTCTAAATATTTATCGTTACCAGTTGCTTTATAAAGCTTTGTCATCACTGGCATTACCATGTATAAACCATCTGCCCACCACCAATAATCGTTTACACTGGTACTCATCTGGTATTCCATAACTTCTCTTGCTCTAGCAATTTTATAAGCATCTTTTTTTCCTGTAAAGTTGTATAAATCTATATAGGTTTGAAAACATATTTGCCAATCTCCAAACAATACATGTTTATCATTTTCACCATAATTATATCTCCATTCAGATTTATCTTGAGATTTTGCTCCCATCCACTGGTTTTTTTCTGCCCAATCCAGAGAATAATCTAAAAATTGTTTGTTTTTAGTAATTTTATAAGCTTCCATATTGCCTGTATGGTATGCAGATACATGCCAGAAAGAATTACCTGGCGTTTTATGATTACTTTGCCAATGATTATTTACTTTGTTAATTATTGATATAACATCTTCTTTAGATTCTTTAATTGAAGCTTCTTGTTCTGTTGTCTCTTTATTATCTTTAGTTGTTTTACATCCATTAAAGAGAATAGAAATTGTAAAAAGAGATAAAATCCAAACTGTTTTTTTATACATATCTATGCTAATTGATTATTTTTGAAAGGTTTTTTATTTGTAATATGTTAACGTCTGAAGGTTTTTTATTTGTAACTCCTTCAGCATCTACTTGTGTTACATTTTGATAAAAAATGTTTAATTTTTGTTGATTATTCCAAAGTAAAACATCATAATTTGGTTCCCAATCATTAACAGGGTCATCATTTAAGTCTAGAACTTTCCATGGCAAATTATTTTCTAAATTAGCGTAAGCTAAAGAGACTTTGTTACCTCTTTCTAAATCTCTAAAAAGTATATTTATTATATTTTTTTTATGAGTATTGTTAATTAAAATAGCTGGTCTAGAAATAGGTATTTTTTTTGTGCCACCACCACCTAATTGAAAGGATGTTTTTCTAAAACCTGTATTCTTTTTTTTCCAGATACCATTTTCTAAAAAAACAATTTGGAATTGTGTAATTTTATTTTCGTTAAAATAAGTAGCTATATAAGGATTCCCAATATGATCTGTAGACATTGCTGTTTGATTTATTAGGTTGCTATTCTGTGGAATTTTCCATGCATATTCTGCAGAAGTTAATGTTATGGGTAAATTGTATTGCTCTTTTGTAGATTTTTGCCACGTTTTACCACCATCTAAAGAACGTGCATAACATAAATCATGATTGGTTTCTACATTCCAGGTTTCTCTCCAAACCCAAGACACATGAATTACACCTTTATTATCTACACTCGCTTGCCAATATGCGCTTCTTTTATTTTCTCCGTCTATTAAATTATCATGTAATTGTGTCCATTTTTTATCTTTAATACTATAAGAATTAATAACCAAATTACCTCTACCAGATTCTCCAGACCTATAAAAAAACAATAAATTTCCGTTGGGTAAATTATAGAATTCTGGATATGTAATTTTATCTTCGTTTTTATTGGTCATTGCTATTTCTGCTCCTAAGTTTAAGCTTAGTGGTGCTTTAGAAATTGCGTATCTCAATTTTGTATTATGATGATCCCAACTAACATGTAAAAAACCATTGCCATCTACGGCAATACTAATTGAATTATGAGCATCATATATATTTCCTTTGTATGCTGTTTTTACGGTTTCCCAAGTATTGCTATTTAATTTTCGTTTACCTAATATTAAATATCCTTGGCCATTATAATAAGCAACAAATTGATGACCTTTAAATGATGTTAATGCATTTTTTCTAAACTTAACTGTATTTACAGAATTGTTAGACCAACCTTTACCTACATTTAACAAGGTAATGTTCTTAGAACAAGACATACAAAAAACAAGACAAACTATTATGAGTATATAATTATTAAGGTTAAAATTTATTGTTTTGTAATTTATCATTATGATTTAAAAAATTAGTTCCCTATAAAGCTAATTACCCCAGTATTAGGTACTACTTTAGAAATTATATTATTCGTTTTAAAGTTTAAGCTATCTATGGCTAATTCTCTTAAAAGTGTGTCTTTATTATCTGTAATTCTATGATATAAAATATAATCTTGATTGTTTTTACTAAATATGGTATGATGCCCAGGACCTAATGTTATAGAGTCTTTAGATGTAGATAAAATAGGACTGTTTTTACCTTCTGACCACGGGCCATAAGGAGTATTGCCAATAGAATACCTCACCTTATAAGTACTATCTGTGCATTTTCCGTCAGAATATGAAAGAAAATATTTACCATTTTTCTTAAACATATGTGGTGCTTCAAAATAATTTGGAGGTGTAATATCTTTAATTTCATCTTTATTAAAAGAGACCATATCATCCTTTAACTTTACAATAAAACAGTGGCCATTTACCCAATTTAAGCCAGAACCCCAATACAAATATGCTTGCCCATCATCATCTATAAAAGCTTCTGCATCTATCATGTGGTAATCAGGAAATAAATTTCCTTTTATTAAAGGACTGTTATCTTCTTTGGCATTTTTCCATGGGCCTAAAGGGTTTTTACTAATACCTACCCAAATTTCACTTCCAACAGAAACATACATGTAGAAATTACCATTTTTACCTTGTATTACAGAAGGTGCCCAAACTCTACTACTATTAGATGTAGAGCTTGTGCATGCTTCTTTGGTTGGCCAGTTGATTTTTTTTGGTGTCCAATTTATAAAGTCTGATGATTCAAATACTGCTAATTCTTCGCCTCCCCATGGATCTACTGTTGCATAAACATAATATTTACCACCAAAATTAACTATTGAAGGATCTGCGAAATAACCTTTAATTACAGGGTTTGTAATTTTAGTAATTGAAGGCTTTATTGCATCTTTATTTACTTTTTTGTTACAATTATACAGTGTAAACAACAATAGAAATAAGGATACTTTTTTTAAGTACTTGATTTTTTTATCTAAACTTTTATTCATAATTATTCTTCTAAGATTTTGTGATAAAATCTATTTTTTTAAAACACAAGTTATTAAAGACCTTTTTGCTAGTGTAAAAGTTTCATTACTATTTATAATTGAAATCTTTTTTAAATTCTCAGTAGCATCTTCTGTTGTTTGGTATAATTCTAGAGTACTAAAGCCTTCTGGTATTCCAGTAATTTTAATGTTTTTTGAAATATCAAGTTGATTTGTTAAAACCACTACAATTTTATTATCAGACATGTAAGAAGATTGTAAAACACCTTCTATGTTGCCTTCTGTAAAATTATCTAAAGTACTAGCAATACGTTTCATTTCTGGTTTTACAAACCTTGAATAATGGCCTAATGTCCAAAGCATTTTAGACTCGTAATATTTACCATTAAATTTGTTATTATCTATGTAAATTAAACCATCTTTATAATTGTACGGACTAATAGCTAACCACCAATGCCATGCAGAAGCGTTTGCAAACACTAAATCTGAATGAATTACTCTAGCCATATATAATGCTGCATCAATACCTAAATCACGCCCATTTCCTTTAATTCTTTTGTTATTTTCTAGCATACAGTATTCAGTCATCCAATATTCTAAATCAGAATTAACTGCTTGTCTTTTTTTATTTAGCTGTTTTCTTGCATTTACAGAATTTTTTAAATCCCAAGTAGAAAAGTAACTATGACCTGCAATTTTATTCGGAACAGAATTTAAATTACCAACAAAACCTTCAGAGTTTTTTTCAAAAAAATAAGATATTTGATTTCCTCTGTTTGGCTTGTCTGTTTTGCTGTATAAAGCATCTATTTTACCAGCTTCAGAAATTTCTATTTTCGATGAAATGTTATTTTCAGAAAAAGAGGTATTTATCGCATTTATTGCATTATAAATTTCTTTATTATTCCAAGGAGAGCCTTCTTGGTTGCAACATTTCCAATCCCATTGAGGTTCGTTAAACGGACTAATATAGTTAAATGTTATACCTGTTTTATTGGCGATTCCTTTTACTACTTTAGATAAAAAATTTGCATACTTAACATAATTATTTTCTGCTAAGTTTGATGAAATACCGTCTGCAGACCAAGCTTTATTATTTTTAGTTAAATAAACAGGAGGACTATTTACAAAACCGATAAAGGTTTTAACTCCATAGTTTTTAGCCTTTTTTAAAAACCATATTTGTCCAGATTGCTTGTTCCAATTGTAAGTTCCGTTAGCACTTAAAAAAGATTCTGCTCTTCTCCATTCATCATTTATGTTACTATCATTACCTTGTTCTGCACTACCAGCGCCAATATTAAATCGCCAAGCTGTTAAACCAATTCCTTCTGGACTACCATCTATTTTATTTGATTGGCTAAATAGAAGTTTAGCTATTTTGTTCTTTGTTTTTTTTGGCCAATTTTTACCTACAAATTGTGTAGACCAAGCATCTGAAGCTCCAAAATTTTTAATAGTTTGAAACTTTTTAGAAACATCTAGTTTTAATTTTAAAGTTGAAGATTTTTCTTCTGCTAAACTGCGAATATCATTATAGCTTTTTTCACTATTCATAAAGCTTATTAGAAATAAACCTAAGAAAAGTACTAAGATTGCTTTATGAATTGCAAAAACTTTCAACCTAATTGCTTTTTTTATTCAACTTAATTTTGAGGAACGATTAAGAAACTGTACTGATACTTCTTGTCTAACAGTTTATATTCTTTGTGCGTTTGAGCTCCCCAACTTGTATCTCCACCAACACCCATTTGTTTAAAGTCTATATTTACTGATGTTAAATCTCTAGACTTTACATCTATTGTATGTCTATTAACTACAAGATCGCCTTCTCTTTGTCTACCATCTGTTCTTTCCATAGATTCAAAATCTTCCATTATAGAGTGATGTGCACTAAAATTTATGGTAGGAAAACCGTAAATTTTTATTCCTTTACCCTCTTTGTTAGTAAGACTAACCCATCTAACATCAGTTTTATTACCATTTTCTTGCGGGCGGATGTATGCCCAGTTAAAATCGTCTACTAAACCAGAGTAAGTTCCAATTTTCGCGCCAGATTTTCTATCAAAATAACTTTCATAAGGCCCTCTACCATACCAAGAAATATTATCAAATTCTCTTAAGAGTTGCACATTTAAACCTAATCTTGGTAAATCTGGTAAATCTTTTTGTGTTTTCTCAAAGTTATTTTTCATTAATATAGAGCCATCTGCTTTTATTGTATAACTAATATTAAATTCTGCTATTTTGGTATTTTCTTTGTTTAATAAATCATAATTAACATTTACTAAAGCGTTTGCACCTTGCATTATAGTTTTTATGCTAGCTAGCTTTCTGTTTTTACTTGCATACCTCCAAACTTTACTTCTTTTATGCAGGTTGTTTCCAAAATCATTGTCTATTGGTGCTCTCCAGAAGTTTGGCGTAAACCCATTTTTATCTTTAATAATGTTATCTCCTTTATTGTAACTTAAACTTGTTAGTATACCAGAAGTTTTATTGAATATAGCTTTAACCTTATCGTTTTTAATTTCTATATTTTCTTTAGAATCTGATATTTTTAAATTATTGCTAAGACTTTTAGTTGTAAATGGTTGAGGTTTATTTAAAATAAACTGTTCCCAAGCTACTTCATGTCCTTTTTCTAAAAGGCCTTTTGCTTCTTTAGTAATTGCAGAAATAGTTAAAATTAATTCTTTTGAAGTATCGAAATTTTTAGGCGTTTCAATTTTTACAATTTCCTTTTTAGTTGGTTCAACATCAATATCTATAGTATTCTCAAGAATTGTTTTTCCTTCTAACTCAAATTTATATGTAAAGTCAAATTCACTTAAATTAGTAAAATCGAAATTATTTTCAATTTCATAACCATTACCACGTTTTTTAAATTTGATATTTTGATATACTTTCTTTACCTCCCATAAATGTGGTTTTGGAGCTCTATCTGGATTTACTAAACCATTGATACAGAAATTTCCATCCGAAGGCACATCTTTTGGACCAAAATCACCTCCATAAGCCCAATATTCTTTTCCATCTTCTGTTTTTTTAAGTAACCCTTGATCTACCCAATCCCAAATAAAACCACCTTGAAGTACATCGTGTTTTTCAATTACATCCCAATAATCTTGTAAATTACCAACACTATTTCCCATTGCGTGTGCATATTCACACATAATATATGGTCTGTCTGTGTTGTTTTCTGCATATCTAATTAAGCTGTTAATACCAGGATACATTGGGCAAACAACATCTGTATTTCTATTTTCGCCTGCTTGCTCAAACTGAACTAATCTTGTTGTATCTCTCTGTTTAATCCAATCGTAACCGTCATAAAAAACTTTTCCGTTTCCACATTCATTTCCTAAAGACCATAGAATTATAGAAGGTATATTTTTATCACGTTCTACCATGTTCTTTATTCTATCCATATGCGCGGCTTCCCATTCTGGTAAATAAGCTACATGTTTAGATTCGTCGAATTTAGCTTGATTTGTAGCACCCATTCCATGAGATTCTATATTTGCTTCATCAACAACATACATTCCGTATTCATTACAAATTTTATAGAATTCTTCTGGTTGTGGATAGTGTGATGTTCTAACAGCATTGATGTTAAAACGTTTCATTGTTTCAATATCCTTAATCATAGTTGCTTTATCTACAAAATGGCCTGTAACATCATGATGCTCATGAAGATTGACACCTTTTACTAAAATAGCTTTACCATTTACCAATAACTGCCCGTTTTTCTGCTCAATTTTTCTGAAACCAACTTGTGTTCCAATACGCTCTATGCTATTTTCTTGAGCATCTTTTAACGTAATGACTAATTGATATAAATATGGATTTTCGGCATTCCATGTATTAACATTTTTTATGGTTTTAGTAAAAGAAACATTAGAATTGTTTATTGGTTTTTGTTGATTTAAAACCTCTTTCCCTTTAGCATCAAAAAGTTGAAATTGAACAAAACCAGATTTTTTAGCTTGTTCTGATAAGGTTATATCTAAAGCATATGAACCATCTTTATAGTTGTTTTTAAGATCGGCTCTAGACCAAAAGTCTTTTATATGTGCCTTATTTCTAGTTAATAGATATACATCTCTGGTAATTCCGCTTAATCTCCAAAAATCTTGGTCTTCTATATAACTTGCATCAGACCAACGATAAATTTCTACTGATAATTCGTTATCTCCTTCTACAATATATTTAGTTATATTAAATTCTGCTGGCGTTTTACTATCCTCACTATAACCAACTTTTTTTCCATTTACCCAAACATACATAGCAGAACTAACTGCACCAAAATGCAAAATAACATCTTTGGATAAGGCTTCTTTAGAAATATGAAAAGTTTTACGATACGAGCCTACAGGGTTATAATCTGATTGGATTGTTGGAGGGGTTTTTTCATGAGGATATTTAACATTGGTATAAATAGGAATATCAAATCCTTGTGTTTCCCAGTTACCAGGCACTGTTATATCTTTCCAATCAGAAATATCATAATCTTGTTTAAAAAAGTAAAATGGTCTTTCTGATGGATTTTTTGCTAAGTTAAATTTCCATGTTCCGTTTAAAGATGTATAGTATGGAGATACTTCTGCTTCGTCTTCTTTTACTTGTGCTACTGTTTTATACGGAATAAATGAAGCTCTTGGGGCTTCTTTATTTATTCTGAAAACTTCTGGGTTTTCCCAATCGTGAGGAGATTTTTCATCAAAAGCAATGTCTTGATATTTATGTTTTGAAGAACATGCGAGGGTTAATAATAAACTTATAATTAGGTATTGTGCTTTCATTTATTAAGGAGATGTTAAATATTTATTCGATTTTTTAAATGGACTTTAGGCTTTTTTATTATTGAAATAATCAGCGTAAAAAAGAGAAATAAACTCCTTTTTACGCTAATACTCATCCTTCAAATTATAGATATTACCTTTTAATTAATGTAGAGTTTGGTCCTAAATAAGACGCTTTTACTCCACCAAAATCTATCACTACTTTTTGTATCACCATTCCAGGGTTTCCAGAAATAAGTTTTAAAGTGTGTTTTCCTGGTTTTTTTATTAGAATTTTACTGGTATTGATGGTGCTATTTCTAATAACATTTTGTTTCCAGTTAAAAGAGTATTCGTCTGATGCTGTAGTTTCCCAATGAACTCTACTATTATCTATTTGAACACCGTAAGCAGTACCTGTATTTTTATCTTTACCAAAAAGAGGTAATGCATACGTGTATACAGTTACATAACCAGTACTTTCAGAATAAAAATCATATTCTACACTTGCATTTCTCCAGCCTTTATCCATAATAGTACCCAATTGTATACTTTTACCTTCATAACCAAGTTCATCTATTACTTGAACTTTAGTTGCTCTTTTTTCATTTTTTCGAGAGAAAGCAGATGGTATTATAGAAACAGCACCATTATCTTCTGCATACAAAACACTCTCATCTACCTTAGCGTTTTTAGGATTATGGATAGATAAATAAATTTCTTGTTTCGAATCTTTAGCCTCAATAGTTATATTTCCAGAATTGTTTTTACCAACAGGAGCTGTAGACCAATCTATAGATACTGTTAAAACATCTTGATCGTCTATTTTTCCTTTTTTCTTATCAATTAAAATCCAAGATTTATTTGCTTTTGCTTGCCATTTAAAAGATTGTTCTCCTTTATTAAAAATTTCTATAGTATGATTTTTTTTGGTAAACTTGGTAAAACGTGGTAATACATTTACATTATTTAAAGAAGATCCACTAGGAATATAAATACCCATTTCTGCTTCTTTAGGTATAGAAATTTCTTCTGTTGGTGGTAGTTGAATTGTAGGGTATCTTTCTGGAGCTGTCATTATTCCAGTCCATTTACCGTTTTCTAAACCATTATAATGTGCGGTTATTTCAGATAAACGAGCATCATATTTTTTAACATCATCAATTAAACTATTTGTTGCAGCTCTACCTTGTTGCGCATACCAACGGTTTTTTTGTGCAGTTAGCATTTTCTTATTTTCTAAAGATGCGCCAACTACTGGGTAATACACTAATTGGTAAAACGAAGACTTATATTCTTTTGGTAAATCTTTTAAAATCTTTTCTGCTTTATTTTCTATACTTTCATATTCGTTAAAACGATTTTCAGCTTCGTTATAATTTTCAAAAGAAAATTCTGTATCAGAAATTCTTTCTTTAGCATCTATACTGTTCCAACGCCAATCCCATCCCATGTATTCTGGTTTGCGTTCGAAGCCTAAATGAAAGTAGCTGTTGTATATTTCTTTTAAATCTTGTTTGTATTCATCACCAAAAATTGAAGCTAAGAAAGTGCTATTATAATCTGGAATTGTTTGGTAATTTACCATATCTATATTCCAGGCCAAATCTAAGAAAAACTGCATTCCTAATTCTCCTGGTTTTATGTCGCCAACGTTAAGTAACCAATATTTATCTGCTCCGTTGTTGTAAGCCTTAAACATTTCTTCATAAATTAAAGCTGGAGGTGTTGTATTTAACCATAAGTAGTCGTTTGGTTCACCTAAATAAGAAATATGGTAGTAAACACCTGCGCCTCCTTTACGTTTAGCTTCTTCTGGATTGCTTAATTTTTTTATGTATCCAAAGTTGTCGTCTGGCCAAACTATGGTAACATCTTCGGGTAATTTCATACCACTTTCGTAAATACCTAAAACTTCTTTATAGGGTACAAATATCTGTGGAATTTTATTTGGTTCTTTTTTAATATACTTTTTAAGTATGTCTCTTTCTGCGTCTATAACTTGTTCTAACACATTTGCTTTTGTATATCCTTCAGGAACATCTTTCATACCTGTATCGTGAATACCGCGCATACCTACTGTGTAAATATTTTCATATGGTGCTGCTTCTTTTACTCTTTTGTCTAGAGCATTTAAAACACCTTTTTTATTTCTAACATAATCCCAAGCACCATCTGTTTTTTTATTCCATTCTGTAGTATTATTATACAACAATGGTTCTGCATGGCTACTTGTCATCATAATTGCAAATTTATCTGCAACTACTTTATTTTCTGGATATTTAAAAAAGGCTCCAGTAACCTCGTGCATAGCCGGAGCTAACATGTTTGCTTTTAGTCGAAGTAATAATTCACATACTTTTTCGTATGTATTTGGGCCAATGTCGTTAATTTGTGGATCCATTAATTTTGAAGCCCAGGGTTTTAAGCCCCAATCTTCATCATTTAAAAACACGCCTCTATACTGCACAGAAGGTGCTTTAGAGGTATAATCTAATTCTAAAATTTTTAATTCTTTTCTTTTTACTACAGGAACATCTGCCCACCAATACCAAGGTGAAACTCCAATAGTTTTTGACAACTCGAAAACGCCATAGGCTGTTCCTCTTCTATCGCTACCAATTATTACTAAAGCTTCATTTACATTTGGAAAAGGATTTTTAATGGTTTTATAAGTAAATCTTTCCCAACCTCCTTTTATATTTTTAATATCAATTTTATTGTTGCTTATTAATTGGTCTATTAATTTATTACTACCAAGAGTACCTATTATAATTATATTTTTATCTTTTAGAGATTTTGAAGAAATTTTAGGTTTTTTACCAGTTACACGTTTTATATCTTCAGATAAAAGTTTTGAAGCTATTTTTACAACTTCAAAGTCATTTTTATCATAATATATTGCAGCTATTTTTTTATTATCTACAATTGAAAACGTATTAGAATTATTGTTGTTATTAGCTAATTTTAGTTGTGCTTTTGTAACATTTAAACCTAATACTATTAAAAGAAATGCAATAATTTGTTGCTTTTGTACTCTCATTAATAATCAGTTTTTATAGTTTTTTAAATAAACCTGTTATGTATAATTATACATAACAGGTTTAAAATATGTTAATTATATCCTGGATTCTGAGTTAATTCTGCATCTCTATTTCCTTCTATTTCTGCAGCAGGAATTGGCCATAAATTAAAATGTGGTTGCATTCCTTCAGCCATATAAAAAGGATTGTATTTTTGCACTTGATCATAAAGTAAACCAAGACGCATTAAAGTTAATCTTCTTTTTTCTTCTAGCCCCAATTCTCTTGCACGTTCATCTAATATATAGTCTATGCTAATAGTACCTGCAGTTGCAAATGTTGCTGTGTTAGCTCTTCTTCTAACAACATTTACATCTTCTGCAGCCAAACTAGGTTGGTTATCTGCTAAATAAGCTTCTGCTCTTAATAAATAAGTTTCTGCCAATCTTAACATGTACTGATCTGTATAAGTCATACCAGCATTTGATGTTAATGCAAAAGGAATACTACTATTTCTATAATTTCCTTCTGGATGATTGTATGGTGTAGTAACTTTCGATGGATATGCATAAAACTCTCTTCTACGTGGTAAAACCTCTGTAGAATATTCAGTAGTAATATTTCTAGCTTTTAAAGCTTCAGAATTACTTTGATTATAAACCCTTACAAAGTTATGGTTTGCATTTCTAATATCACTATTCCAATCTGCATCGGAAGCATCATTACCCCAAATTGTATTAGAATAATATGTTGTAGTTATACCCCAACCAATACCTCTACCACCAGTATAATCTCCTACTGGCCAAGAATTAAAAGGGCTAAATCTTAGTAAAGGTGCAAAGTGTCTTTCTAAAGCATAACCACCAGCTCTTCTACCAGTTTCTAGTCCACCACCAGGGATATCTAACTCAAATTGAATTACCCATAGTGCTTCTGTATTTGCAGGGTCGTTTTGATTACCTGCTCTAAACAAATCCCAATAAACGTCTCCAGGAGTTTCTGAACTACGAGTACCAAAACGAGATGTCATTAATGCTGTATTAGGGTTATTAATTACCTTAGTTGTAGCTTCTATGGCATCTTTGTTTCTGCCTAGTGCTAAATACACTTCTGCCAAGTAGTGGTAGGCAATTAAATCGAAGATTTTTCCTTGATCTTTTGGTGCAATTTCTGTTTTATTTGGTAAATTTTGTGATGCAAATTCTAATTCTTGTGCAGCAAAATTTAGAACATCTTCTTTTGTGTCACGAACAAAATCTACTTTAGGTTCGGTTACTTCGTTAGTTACTAAAGGAACACCACCATACAATGTAGCTAAATTTTTATATGAAATACCTCTAAAAAAACGAGCTTGAGCTAATACTTCTTTCTTTTCTTCATCTGTCATTTCAGAATTTTCAGAACGATCAATTACAGTATTACATTCAGCAATAGTTTTATATAATAGATTCCAATGAGTGGTTGCAATTGTACCATCTGGTCTGTAAGCTAAATCCATTCTACTATGGCGATTTGGGTGAGGTTCGCCATCATAAACCAAATCTGTACCATAAATAAAATCAAAAGGTCTATTTTCGTCTCTACTAAAATATTGTCTTCTAAATAAGAAGTATATATTGTTAAGAGATGCATTAAAATCTTCTATAGTTAAATAGGCATTTGCGGAACTTAAAAAATCCTCTGGTTTTTCATCTAAATAATCTTCACTACAAGAGAAGAAAATAGAGAATGTTACTAATAATAAAAATATTTTTTTCATTTTTTTTCTTTTAAAATGTTAAATTAATACCAACTGAATACCCCTTTAATACTGGTCTACCACCGGTAGATAATCCAGAACCTGTTTCAGGGTCCCATCCTCTCCAGTTGGTCCAAGTAGCTAAATTTTTACCACTTACATATAGACTTAATTCATCTATAGATAAACTATTTAATATAGATTTATCGAAATTGTAACGTAAGTTTACATCTTGTAACCTAACAAAACTTCTGTTCTCATATCTTCCTGGGTTTAATCCTCCTCCTAAATAGACAGCGTTTAAACCATCTGGGTTTTGTGGAGACCACCAGTCTATGCCTGAAATTTTATTTTGATACAAAGTATTTGCGTTTCTAAATAAAGCATTATCATTTCTAGCAATATAGCTATCGTTACCACCTTGGATTGAATTAAAAAATAAACTAAGTGAAAAGTTTTTATACTTAAATGTGTTTAATAGTGATGCTCTAAAATCTGGATCAGAAGTTCCAATAAATACACGATCGTCTTGTGGTGTAATTAATCCATCTCCATTCTGATCTACAATTTTATATTCACCTGGGTTAATGCCACCTACTACATTTTCTTCACCTATTTGCATAATACCGTCGTTTTCATAAGTGTAAATTGCACCTAGTGATTTGCCAATAAATAAATTACTATTTACTAAATCGTCCTCTACACCATCACCATCACCATCAACACCAGTTAGTGAAAGAATTTTATTTTTATTGGTTGAAAAATTTGCAGTTGCAGTCCAAGTAAAATCCTCAGATCTAATGATATCTCCTGTTAAAGAAATTTCTAGACCTTTATTTTCTACACTACCAACATTAGTTTGAATATTACTGAACCCTGTTAAATATGGTATTCTAACACTAAATAACAAATCATCTGTTGTGTTTTTGTAAGCATCTATGCTACCTTTAAGTCTATTACTTAGTAAAGAAAAATCTACACCAATGTTTAATCCTTTTGTTTTTTCCCATCTTAAATTAGGGTTGGCAAGAGATGTTAATTCTTGTCCAAATGCAGTTCTGGCGTTAGAACCATCTCCAAAAAGATATCTATTAGATGTACCAACTCGTGCTAAAGATGAATATCTACCTGTTTGGTTACCACTAGTTCCATAAGATGCTCTTAATTTTAAATTATTTAACCATTCAGCATTTTTCATAAAAGACTCATTAGAAACAATCCATCCTAAGGCTCCTGAAGGAAAATATGCTGTTTTGTTGTTTTCTGAAAAAGCTGAAAAACCATCTCTTCTTACGGTTCCGGTTAAGATATATTTATTATCAAATTTGTAATTTACTCTTGCCATTTGGTAATTTAATCTTTCTGTCCAAGCATAAGAACCAACTTCTTGCAACTCACCTACAGAAAGGTTGTTATAACCTAAAGACAATCTTTCAAAACCACTTGCATAAGCATTTGTACCTTCGGCTTTACGTTCTAAAGCACCATATAATAATGTAGCTCCAATATCATGTTTACCAAAAGTTCTTTTGTATTTCAAGATATTATCTAAAGTAAAGTCTTTGTAGAAACCAACGAACTTACCAGCATCACCGGTTTCACCAGCACCATAAATACTAGCACCATAACCTTTATCTATTCTGTAATTATTACCAAAATTAATTCTGTACGAAAGTCCTTTTAAAGGTAGCTGCATTTCTGAATAAATATTTGCAAAGAAAGAATCATGTCTTTCGTAATCTTGAGTTTCTGAATTTAAAAAAGGGTTTAACTCTACTGTACCAGCTGGCGTTGGTATTAAATCTCCATTTTCATCATAAGGTACTAGTAATGGAGACGAAATTCCTAATCGGTATAAACTTGGTTCATCACCATCTTGAATTACAAAAGATCCAAATGTTTGTACACCAACTTTCCACCAATCTGTAGCATCAGCATCTAAATTAATACGCAAATTTTTACGAGAAAAATTATCATTTTTAATTATACCTTCTTGCTCTAAAAGACCTAATGATATCAAATAACTAATTTTATCTGATGCCCCAGCAATACTAATTAAATTTTCTTGAAGAAAACTTGATTGAGTTCCTTCTTTCCACCAGTCGTAATTATTATCATTAAAACTAAGAGGATCATCAGGTGAAGCTAAGTTTGGATTGTAATTTATACCTGCGTTAGGACCAAAATACCCTTGATAATTAGGGTTTGGCGTGGTGTAATCAGGTGCTAAATACTTAAAATCATACAATTGTAATTCTAAATAATCTATATATTCTTCTCTTTCCATTGGTCTTAAACCAACAGTAGGATTTAGTGTGGTAAAAGAAGAAGTTACAGAAACTTTTGTTTTTTGGTTTTTCTTACCGCCCTTTGTTGTAATTAAAATTACACCGTTTGCTGCTTGTGCTCCATATACCGCAGTTGAACTAACATCCTTTAATACATCAATAGATTCTATGTCGTTAGAATTTATTGAAGATAATGAACCATTATATTGAATACCATCTAATATTATTAATACGCTTTGGTTACCTGAAATAGAAACCCTACCACGTATTTGAATACTAGGCGTTGAACCTGCACTAGTAACTTGTCCGATATTTAATCCAGGAACAGTTCCTTGCAAGTTTTGAACTACGTTAGCATTTGGAGCTTCTTTAAAAGCTTCAATGTTAGCTTGTGCAACTGCACCAGTTACATCACTTTTCTTTTGAGTACCATAACCTACTACTACTATCTCATCTAATTCTGATACATCTTCTTTTAATGTTACATTAATTTCAGTTCTACCATTTATACTAGTTTCTATAGTTTTATAGCCTATGTAAGAAAATACAAGCACATCAGATGTTGCAGCTTTAATGGAATATTTACCATCAAAATCGGATATAACTCCAATTGTTGTGCCTTTTACTACAACACTTACACCAGGTATTGGATTGTTAAAATCGTCGGTAATTACACCAGAAACAGTGTTGTTGCTCTGTCCAAGAATAGAAAAAATGCCAAGTCCGAAGAAGATTATAAAAATAATCTTTTCTTTCTGAGACCTAGAAAAGCATTTCATTAATTTTTTCATAAGTTTAAATTGTTTAGTTAAAAAATAGTTTACAAATTATAACGTTTTAGAAATGTGATAAAATTGATACTTTAAATATATGAATGTTTAAAAAATTAACATCATTTCTTACATATATAATTGATAAGTGTAAAAATAACACTTGTTTGCAAGTCGGTGCAGGGTATAAATCAGCTAATAATGGGTAACAAAATGACCAAACATTTTTCTTGTTGTTTTTAAAAATAAATTAATAAACTGATAAACAGAAAAATACATGTTATTTTATTTATTAGGTTTTTTATTAATGGTTCTCTTTTGATTTATTAAATATTTATTTTTTGTCTATAAAAATAACTTTTATAGGTTATAAATAATAATTTTTTACATTAAATGTAATTTTCACACTTATAATATAAATTATATGTTTAATTTTAGCCATAATTATTTTACGTTTTATATGATAAAAAAAAACATTTTCATTTTTTTAAGCATACTATTTGGTGTAAATACAGTCTCTAGCCAGCAAAATAAGTACATAGAAGATATCTTAACTTTTCATTTATTGGATGTAGAATCTGGTTTGTCACATAATTTTGTTAATGATATTGAACAAGACTCCCTTGGTTTTATTTGGGTGGCAACAATAGATGGATTAAATCGTTATAATGGAACTAGTTTTACAAAATTTAAGAAAGATTATCAAAACAAAAAATCAAGTATAATTAATAATCATATATCAGAAATAAAAATTGGTCATAAAGGTGATATATTAATAGCAACTGATAAAGGTTTTACAAGATACAGTGCAAAAAACGAAGAGTTTTCAAATTCTATATCAAATAAAGAAAACATTAAATCTGCAATTAGTTGTTTAACTATTGGCCCTAGTAAAGAGCTTGTTTTAGGATCATCTATTAACGAATGGGGGGTAAAAATTATTGATAATACTGGCAAAATAACAGTTCTTAATCATCAACAAGAAAATAGAAGCTCTTTATCTTCTAATAAGATATTTAATTTATTGTCTCAAGGAGATTCTGTATTGTGGATTGGTACAAGTGGAAGAGGTTTAAATAAATACAACTATAAAACAAAGAAAATAACTAGGGTAGATCTCTTAGATTCTACTTTATCTATAAACTCGCTTTTCACAGATTCTGAAGGAAATTTATGGGTTGGAAGTAATAACGGTATTCGTGTTTTAAGCAAAAACGGAGAGACTTTTAGCTTAAATAAATCTTTGGTTTATGAGAAAGGCTTAAGTGATGATATAATCCTTTCTTTTGAAGAAGATGATCAAAATAAAATGTGGATTGGAACTCGTAATGGTGGATTAAATATATTGGATATTCCTTCCTTTTTATCTAAAAAGAAACTCTCCATTAAGTGGTTTTTGCCAAAAAGTGATGGCTCTAGTGTGTATAATAGAACTGTATCGTCTATAAAAAAAGATAATAATGGTAATATGTGGATTGGTACTAGCACAGGTTTAAACTTTGTAAACCCAAAAGGAGAACCAATTAAGCTATTTGATAAAAATACAGAACACCCTAATAGACTTTCTCATAACCGAATTGGAGCTTTTGCACAAAAAGCGGATGGTAAAATTTGGATTGGTACAGACGGAGCAGGATTAAATTTATTTGATCCAAATACGGGTAAATTTTTAACTTATAGGCACAATCCTATAGATGCTACAAGTTTAAGTAACGACTACATTTTATCTTTACTCGAGGATACAAAAAATAGAGTTTGGGCAGGTACTTATTGTGGAGGTATAAATAAAATAGATTGGAAAACAGGACAAAGTAAACGCTATTTACAAAATTCAATAGAGGATGGAAGCGATGTTAGAAAAATTTTTGAGGATACTCTTGGGCAAATTTGGGTAGGTACAAATCGTGGAGGTTTGTATAAATATTTAGAAATAGAAGATAAATTTAAATACATAAAAAGTATTGGTAAAAAAGATATAAGAGATATTTTTAATGATGATGATGGTAATTTATGGTTAGCCACTTATGGAGATGGTGTTCTAAAATATAATCCAAAAACAGAATCGGTTTTACAATACAAAATTGAGAATACAAAGGGCATGACAAGCAATGTGATTTTTTGTATTTTACGTCTTAAAAATGGCGAAATTCTGGCAGGAACAAGGTATGCTGGACTAATTAAAATTAATCCAAAAACAAAAAAAACGACAAGTTTTACAGAGAATGATGGTCTTAGCAATAATAATGTAAGTAGTATTATTAAGGAAAACGATGCTAACATTTGGCTTGGTACTTTTGATGGAATTAGTCATTTTAATTCAGAAACTAATATTATAAAAAACTTAAATACTTATAATAATATTCAGCGAAGTGAATTTAATATAGGAGCCGCATTAAAAGATAAAAACGGGTATCTCTATTTTGGAGGTAACAAGGGGTTTAATATGTTTCATCCTAAAAAAGTAAAAGGCAAAATTTCAAATTCTAACTCAATTGTATTTGAAAACATACAAGTATTAAATAAAAAAGTACCTGTTACCCCAAATATTAAAGATGCAATTTTAAAAGAATCTATTTCATATCAAGATCAAATAACGTTAAATCATAATAAAAATGTTTTAACTATTGATTTTTCTTTATTAAAATATCCCGTAGCAAAAAAAGTTCTTTATTGTTATAAATTAGAAGGTTATCATAAAAGTTGGATCAATAACAATAGTATTGGAAAAGCAAATTTAATTAACATTCCTCCAGGCGATTATTTACTAAGAGTAAAAGCAAAATTAGATTCTGGAAAAGAGGTTTTTAATAAACTAGCTATAACTATTGTGCCTCCATTTTATAAAACTACACTTTTTTATTTGCTATGTTTACTACTGATAATTCTTACTATTTATATAGCATTAAAATATTATTCGAAACATATTAACTTAAAAAACTCATTACTATTTGAAAAAAAACAAAGGCAATTAGAACAAGATTTTAATAAAGAAAGAATGCAATTTTTTACCAATTTTTCACACGAATTAAGAACTCCTTTAACACTAATTTTAGGTCCTTTAGATGATCTTTTAAAAGAAATTAACACACAAAAACAAGTAGCTAGCTTAAAATTAATAAAGAAAAATGCAACTTATTTATCTAAAACTATCAATAAGCTTTTAGAGTTTAGAAAATCTGAAGTAGGCCTTAATGATTTAGTAATTGGAAAATACAATTTACCTTCTATTTTAAAACAATTGGTAGATAATTACTCTTTATTGGCACAAAAAAAAGGTATTAAACTAACTTATACTTTTGCGGATAAAGATTTTATGGCCTATTTTGATTTAGAAAAAATACAAATTATAGTAAATAATTTACTATCCAATTCTATAAAACATTCTAAAGAAAAAGGAAGTATTAACTTAACTCTAGACTATGATGAAAAACATTTTAAAATAATTGTGGAAGATACAGGGTCTGGAATTCATCCTGACGATTTTAACCATATTTTTGAATGCTATTATCAATCAAAAACATTACCAAGAAAAAAAGGCTCAGGCATAGGGCTTGCTTTGTCTAAAAAATTCGCAGAATTTCATGATGGTACAATAACAGTAAGTAGTGAATTTGGTAAAGGAGCTACTTTTACACTTATTATTCCAAGAGACAAGTCATTATTTAGTAATGCAATAATTAAAGAAAATGCTACTAAAGTTTTAGATATAGTAAAACCATTGCCTTCAGATATTTCGGATACAACGTCTATAAACATACCAGAAGTAAAAAAAGAAATAAACGTAAATCTAGATGAAAATAGATTGGTTATATTAATAATTGATGATAATCTTGATATTCTTGAATATTTAAAGGGGTTGTTAGATAACAAGTATGATATAATTTATTCTGTAAATGGGCAAGAAGGTATAGAAAAGGCTATCAAATATGTGCCAGATTTAATTATTTCTGATATAATGATGCCCAAAAAAAGTGGTATAGATTTGTGCTCAGTACTTAAAAAAGAAATCACAACTACGCATATACCGATCATCTTACTAACTGCAAAAAGTAATACAAAAAGTATTAAACAAGGTTACGAAATAGGTGCAGATGATTATATTATAAAACCCTTTAATAGCCATATTCTTTTGGCTAGAATTAAAAATTTAATAGATAACAGAACCTCATTAAGAAAATACTTTTTGGACCAAGAAAAACCAAATCTTTCTCTTTCTACAGGACAATCTAAACAATTAGATAAAGAAAAAGAATTTTTAAGAAAATTAGATACTGTTATTTTAAAAAATTTAAAAGAAGGAAAAGCAAATGTAAAAAATATTACCAATGAAATAGGAATGAGTAGAACACCTCTTTTTAGAAAAATTAAAGCAATTACCGGCGAAAACATAAATGAATATATTACAAGGGTAAAATTGAAAAAGGCTGCTTCATTAATAAAGCATGAAGGTCTTTCTGTTTCTCAAGCAGCTTTTGAGGTTGGCTATAACAGTACTAAATATTTTAGACAGATATTTAAAAAACAGTTTGGGGTTTTACCATCTAAATACAAAAAATAAATGCGATTATAAGAAATCGCATTTATTGTAATAATTTATTTTAAAAGCTTACTTTTTAAGTATTAAATGTCTTATTCCTTTTTCAAGACCAGAAAGTTCTGCTAAGCCTTTCATTCTTCCAATTAAAGGGTAACCAGGATTAGATTTTCTATTAAAATCATCTAACATTTTATGTCCGTGATCTGGTCTAATAGCAATATTATAATCTAATCTACCTGTATGTTTTCTTCTTATTTGCTCTTCGATAATAACTTTCATTACCGCAGCTAAATTTACATGTTCATCTAAGTGCTCTGCTTCATAAAAATCGCCATTATCTAAGATTTTTGTACTTCTTAAATGTAAAAAATGAACTCTATCTGCGTAGTTCTTAAATATTTCTGGTAAATTATTATCTGTTCTTGCTCCTAAAGAACCAGTACAAAAGGTAATTCCATTATGTAAAGATGGGCAAGTATTTGATAACCATGCAAAATCTTCTGCTGTGCTAACAATTCTTGGTAATCCTAATAAAGGATAAGGAGGATCATCTGGGTGAACTGCCAAATTAACACCATATTCTTCTGCTACAGGAATAACTTCATTTAAAAAATATGAAAAATTTTCTCGTAATTTCTCTTTATCAATGCCATTGTATTCTGCTAGTAGCTTCAAGAATATTTTGATAGGCTCTTTTTCATCTTCACCTACAGCTCCATCAATAAAAGATTGTGTAACTACAATAATATTGTAAGCAATTGCTTTTATTTCATCTTTACTTAACTTGTTGTATATAGCTTTTGCGGCTGTAATTTGTTTATCTGTATACTCTTTTGCTGCGTTGGGTCTTTCTAAAATATACATATCAAAAGCAGCAAATAAATCTGCTTCAAAATACATTGCTTCTGTACCATTTTTAAGTGTATATTTTAAATTGGTTCTGGCCCAATCTAAAACAGGCATAAAATTATAACATATTGTTGTTATCCCGCATTTACCCAAGTTTTTTACACTCTCTTTATAGTTTGCAATTAATTTATCTCTACTTGGTTTTCCTTTTTTAATATCTTCATGCAATGGTAAACTTTCTACCACATCCCAGGTTAGGCCATGAGTTTCTATATTATTTTTAGTTTTTAAGATTTCTTCTATAGACCAAACTTGTCCATTTGGAATATGATGAAGTGCGGTAACAATACCTTTAGCTCCAGTTTGTGCTATTTGTGCTAAGCTTATTGGGTCTTTTTTACCAAACCACCTTAATGTTTTTTTTAACTCCATTTTTTTAAATTAAACGCCACTAAAAGAACTAAAACCACCATCAATAGGAATAATAGTACCTGTAATAAAACTTGCAGAATCTGAACATAAGAAATGTACCAATCCGTTTAATTCATTAATATCACCAAAACGCTTCATAGGTGTTCTAGCTAAAACTTTTTTACTTCTTTCAGTATAAGAACCATCATCATTAATTAATACTTTTCGGTTTTGGTCTCCAATAAAAAAGCCTGGAGCAATAGCATTTACACGTACTTTTTCTCCAAATTTAGTACCTAATTCCATCGCTAACCATTTCGTAAAAATGTCTATTCCGCTTTTAGCAACAGAATAGCCAGGAACACGTGTTATTGCAGATAATGTAGCCATTGAAGATACGTTAATAATACTACCTTTACCATTATTAGCCATTGCTTCGCCAAAAACCAAACAAGGATAAACAGTACCGTTTAAATTTAGATTTGTTACTTTTTCAAAATCTTCAATTTTCATATCGAAAACTGTTTGATCTTCAGTTAAAGTAGCTCCCGGTAAATTACCACCAGCAGCATTAATTAAAATATCTATACTACCCCAAGCGTCTAAAATTTTAGACCTTGTTATTTTCATTTCTTCTACATCTAAAACGTTAGAAACAAATCCGATAGCTTCACCTCCAAGCTCTTGTAATTCTGTAACTCTATTGTTTACATTTTCTTCACGAATGTCTAAAACTACAACCTTACAGCCTACTTTTACTAAATGCCTAGAAATACTTCCTCCTAAAACACCTCCACCACCTGTAACAATAGCAACTTTACCTTCTATATTAAAAAAATTATTATTCATATTTTATTAAGTTTAATGATCTGTGTGATATTAGTAACAAATTAAATTGTATTTTTTTAGAATGATAGAGTAGAAATTGACTAAAATGAGCATCTTAATTGATTTATTACTTTTTTCTTGTTATTTTTTCTATCGGATAGAATAATTCTTTTAGTTTTTAATGAATTTTTTTATACAAGTTTTTTCTTTGTCAACTATTTTAATAAAGTAAACTCCCGATGATAAATTACCTACATTTATAGAACTACTATTTTGTATTAACTTTTTATCAATTAAAAGTCTGCCTGAATTATCATATAAAGATAGTTCTTGTTTTTCTGATAAACTGCCAGTAATATCAATAGAAATAATTTTTGATGTTGGATTTGGATAGATATTAAAATTTAGTTCATTTTTTACATCATTTAATCCTGCTGTAGCAGATGTTCCTAAAAAGGTAAAATCAAATTTATCAAACACCATTAAATGTCCGTTTGATGAGGGGTTTTTACCAACTATTTGAAACTTTAAATTTATGTCATCAGAACCTATTTCAATATTTCCAAAATCATTTTTATAGTATTTAAATTCATTATTATATAAATCTTCTGGCGGGCAAGTAGCATTACCATTAATATATAATTGAACAAAACCTCGATTTGGAGCTCCTTTTAGAATTGTTGATAAATTGTAAATACCAGCTCCTGGAGATGGAATTGTATATTCTACAAAATCTCCAATTGCGTTAGACTCTAATACAGTAGAAGAACCACCACTTGCTGCTATTTCGTTAATGGTATAATGTGGTCTTCCTGTAGTGTAAGAACTTTTAACTGTAAGGTTTTCTGCTTCAAATGATACTTTGTTGTTAGCATTTGTAGCTGCAGAAACATATACAGCATAAGCGCTTTTAGGCGTCATTTGTGGTAAAGTTAAGAATACACTATTGTTATTTATATCATAATCACCAGCAATAACGACTTCAGGGTTTGTAAGCACCATTTCATTTGTGATTAATTCTACTCTTATATTTACTTTTTCTTTATTGGTAAGGTATTCAGGAATATTATTTAAAGTTAATGTTACATCATGAGGTGTAAAATAATTTCGCGTTCCAATTAAAATAACAGATCTTTTCATATTACTATCAGAACTAGCAAGTGCATCAGAATTTTCGCCATCAACATTTACAGCTACTTTTCTTCCTGTCATATTTTTATATGCGTTATAATTCCACCACATTCCTCTTGGTAAATTCGCATTATCACTATCTGCCATATCTGCGAGTGTTGCTATAAAATCAGGATCATCTCCAATACGTGTCCAACATGCATGTAAACCAAATTCAAAACCATATTGCACTGCTCTTTCCATAGAAGCTAAATAGTAAACATTTACACCTGGTATAGAAGTGTTGTCATTTGAATACGATTGCCCTTGATATTCTGTAACTGTCATTGGCATTGGAGTTATTTCGTTGTTTTCCATCCATTCTTTTAACTCTTTACAATGTGCTTCTATATTTAATGGATCGTTAGAGAGTTCATGCCATGCCAGAACATCTGGTAAACATTGATTAGCTTTACAGTATAATAAAAACTCTTTCATAAAGTTAAAATCATATCGATGATCTTCTGGAGCTTGAATTCTAGCTTCTGAATTTAGAGATTTTACCGCTTTGTAAGCTATTTCATGTGCTTTAAAGTACCTATTTCTATTAGAACTACTATTTCCCCATTGTAATCGAGGTTCGTTCCAAGTAATCCAAGAATAAATATCAAGATTTTTAGACATAGCCTCATTATAGATATTTTTACAAATTTCTTCCCATTTATTAAAGTCTCCTTCATCTCCAGGAAAATAAGAGTCATTAGCTCTGTAGTAGTACAAACCAATCATTAACTTAGCAGCAGTTGCACTAGCTCTATTATAAGTGGGCAGTTCAAAAAAACTTGGCAAGTTTATATGATAATCTGCACCTCTTATTGCCCTAACTTTTATTCCATCTATTAAATATTGTGAAGGATTATTTTCACTTATTCCATGCAGTAATCCGCTTGCAACTTGTTTAGATTCTCCTTTATCTATGGCATAATCTATCTTAATATTTGATGATGTTTGAGAGTTAAGATTAAAAACAATAAAACACGATAGTACTGTAAAAAGAATTGTAATTTTCATGAGGTAATAATTTAAGTTTGGTTTAAAAGTTTTAATGTAGAATTAAAACAGTACTTTAAAATATTACATAAAGGAAGGGCTTATAACAATGTTGAATGAGTAGTAAATTAGCAAAAAAAGGGGTAATTATTAGCTTTTTTATATTTATAGGTGGATTTCCCTTTTTTGAAGACTAAATATAACTTAATTTTTTTTTAAAGTATGATTCACAATCTAAATAAAAAAGAGAAGTTTTTTTTAAAAAATTAAATTTTAAGATAAAAGTTGTTACCTTGTTTTTCGTCGTATTTATGCTGGTCAAATTTATATAAGTATGACCCTTTTGTAGAAGAAGACATATCTTTTTCTTTTAATTTAACCAAGATATCCATAGAATTAATTTTATTAATAAAATTACGTTTATCTATTTCTTTATCTAAGATAGCCTCATATAATTTTTGTAATTGACGCATGGTAAATTTTTCTGGTAAAAGTTCAAAACCTATAGGATTAATTGAAGTTCTTCTTCTTAATCTTCTAACCGCTTTTTCTACCATTAAGTTATGGTCAAAAATTAAATCTGGAATTTTAGATAGGCTAAACCATTTTGCATTGTAGTTTTCTATTAATTCTTTGTTGTGTTTTTCTATGTCAACAATTGCATAATAAGATGTAGAAATAGTTCTATCTACAGGATCTCTATTAACTTCACTAAAAGAGTACAATTGTTCCATATAAATATTATGCATCCCTGTTAATTTAAAAAGCACTCTGGCAGCAGCATCATCTAAAGTTTCTTCTTTTTTTAAGAATCCACCCATTAAAGACCACTTGCCTTTTTCTGGTTCAAAATCTCTTCGAATTAAAAGAACTTTCAAATCCTCATCATCAAAACCAAATATGATACAATCTACAGCTAAAAAAACTCTATCTTCTGAGAAATAACCTTTAAGCATACTTAAAAAATTTATGCTAAAATATATTTTTTTTATATAATAACCAATGAATACAGGTATATAAGTGTAAAAATAACATTTATATTGTTATTTACTTGTATTTATTAAATTTTTGTTCTTATTTTTACAAATGTAAAAAATACACTTATAAGCTTTTTTAAAAGAAAAAATATTTTATAACATATTTATAAACAAAAGAATGATTCATTTTAAAACAAAATTATTAAAAGCTTTTACAGTTTTTATTGCAGGAACTTTAAGTGTATTTTCTCAAGACAAAATAACTTCTATATCTATTACATCTGAGAAGGATGCTCCAATAATTAGTAAACATATTTACGGACATTTTGCTGAGCATTTAGGAAGATGTATTTATGATGGGTTTTATGTAGGAGATTCTTCATCAATAGCGAATACAAACGGTGTTCGTAACGATATTATTAAAGCGCTTAAAGAATTACAAATTCCAAATTTACGTTGGCCAGGTGGATGTTTTGCAGATACGTATCATTGGAAAGACGGAATTGGTCCTAAAGAAAATAGACCAACAATTGTAAATAAATGGTGGGGTGGAGTTACAGAAGACAATAGTTTCGGAACTCACGATTTTTTAAATATGTGTGAAATGTTAGGAACTGAACCTTATTTGTCAGGAAATGTAGGAAGTGGAACAGTGCAAGAATTAGCAGATTGGGTTCAGTACACCAATTTTGGAGGGATTAGTCCTATGAGTAAATTACGTGAAGAAAATGGAAGAAAGGAACCCTGGAAAGTAAAGTTTTGGGGTATTGGTAATGAAGCATGGGGTTGTGGAGGTAATATGACTGCCGAATACTATGCGAACGAATATCGTAAGTATGCCACTTTTATTTCAGACTGGGAAAATACAGGAGGATTATTACGTATTGCTTCTGGAGCAAATAGTGATGATTATCATTGGACAGAAACTTTAATGAAAAACATTCCATCACATTTATTAGGTGGAGTAGCTTTGCATCATTATTCAGTAGTTAATTGGAAAAAGAAGGGAGATGCTATTACATTTACAGATGCACAGTATTTCAGAACCATGGAAGAGGCATTAAAAATGGAAGAATTGGTAACCAAGCATGCTGCCATTATGAATAAATATGACCCTAAGAAAAAAATTGACTTAATTGTTGATGAATGGGGTGGATGGTACGAAGTTCAGAAAGGAACAAATCCAGGGTTTTTATACCAGCAAAATACAATGAGAGATGCACTTTTAGCTGGAGCTACTTTAAATATTTTTAACAACCATGCAGATAGAGTTCGTATGGCTAACTTGGCTCAAGCTGTAAATGTATTACAAGCAGTTATTCTTACAGATAAAGCTAAAATGATTTTAACGCCAACATATCATGTAATGAATATGTATAAAGTTCATCAAGATGCAAAGTTATTACCGTTGTCTTTTGAATCTCCTAAATTTAATTTTGAAGGAAAATCATTACCAGCAGTTTCTGTATCTGCTTCAAAAGATAAAAATGGATCAACTCATATTTCCTTAGTAAACATAGATCCTACAAAAGATAATGAAGTAGAAATTGATATAGCGAAGCTTGGAGTCAAAAATGTTTCAGGAACTATTTTGACTTCAAAAAACTTAAGAGATTATAATAGTTTTGACGAACCTAATAAAATTAAACCCAAAAACTTTAAAAAGTTTAAAGTCAAAAAAGGAATATTAAAAGTAACCATTCCTGCTTTTTCAGTAATTGTTTTAGAAGGGAAATAAATAATAATTGTTTTGAAAGAACCAAATCACTTTTTTAAAATTTTATCAATAGGTCTTTTGATTTCAATGGTAGTAATGTTTAATAGTTGCTCAAAAGATAGTATAGATCCAGATCCAGAACCAGATCCAGACTCTGAGGTAGAGGTGCCTTTTGCTGGACCAACGTATATAGATAATTATACGTCAATTGCCTCTTGGAGCAGACGTGCCGATTGGAACTTAGCGAATGTGCATGATCCTACAGTAGTTAAAGACGGCGAGTATTATTATATGTACCAAACAGATGCCTCTTATGGTAATGCTCATAAAGGTCATGGCCATTTTCATCATAGAAGATCAAAAGATTTAGTTAATTGGGAATATAGAGGGAGCACCATGTCGAATGCACCAGCTTGGGTTAAAGATTCTTTAAATAGCAAACGAGCACGTATGTCGCCTGCTTTACCTCCTATTGAAGATCCAGGTTATGGCTATTGGGCACCTTACATAACCAAAGTTGGAAATACATTTAGAATGTATTATAGCATTGTAATTAGTAATCGAATTGTAGGAACAGAGTCTAGTGAGTCATGGACAGAAAGAGCCTTTATTGGTTTGGCAGAATCAAATGATTTAGCTTCAAATATATGGGTAGATAAAGGGATGGTAGTTTGTTCAGAACCAGATGGTTTAGAAACATATACTAGAACAGGTGGGAATGATTGGAGCAGCTATTTTAAGTATAATGCCATAGATCCAACAATGATAGTGACGCCAAAAGGTGAAAATTGGTTAATCTATGGTTCTTGGCATACAGGAATTGCTGCTGTTCAACTTAATCCAACAACTGGGAAGCCAGATAAACTGGATGATATTTCAGATTATGGTATTAGAATAGCAAAGCGAGGTAATAGTCGTTGGCAACCTTCAGAAGGTCCTGAGATTATCTATAATTCAGATACTGGTTATTATTACTTGTTTTTAGCTTATGATGAATTATCCGTAGCATATAATACACGTGTTGCACGATCAACTAGTATTACTGGTCCCTATATTGGAATAGATGGTGGAAACATTACTGAAGGAGCTGCATGTTGGCCAATGATAACACACCCTTACAAATTTGACAATCATACAGGTTGGGTTGGTTTTTCACATTGTTCGGTTTTTCAAGACCCCGTTACAAAAGATTGGTATTATGCATCACAAGCTAGACTTCCCAAAGATGTTCCAGGAATAAATGTCTCTAATGCTGTTATGATGGGACATGTTCGTGAAATTCAATGGACAGAAGATGGTTGGCCTGTTATAGCACCTGAACGATATGCAGGTGTGCCAGAAACAGAAATTACAGAAGCCTCTTTTGTAGGAACATGGGAGCACATTCAAATGAGTTATCAATATAAAATCATACAAGAATCTGAAACAATTCAGTTAACCTCCGATAAAAAAGTTACAGGAGCCATTACAGGAACCTGGTCTTACGATAGCGCTAATAAAACTTTAGATATTAATGGTATTAAATGTAAAGTTAAAGATGCTTGGGATTGGGAAGCTCCAATAAGAAAAGTAACCATTACATATTCAGGTTTGACAGCTGGAGGATTACCAGTTTGGGGTAAGAAAAAATAAAAGTATATAGAAAATCTTATGAAAAAATTAGTGCTTTTTGCAATTGTAATATCAGGTATGTCTTCTTGTATAGATAATAAAGGACAAGATGAAAAACCTAAAGAAGTTGCTGTTAAGGAAGAGTCTACTTTAACAAACGACCCTATTGTGATGCAACGTGCTGATCCGTTTATTTATAAACACACAGACGGATATTACTATTTTACAGGGTCTGTGCCAACCTATGATGCTATAGAAATAAGAAGAGCTAAAACCATAGAGGAATTGAAAGATGCCAAACCATTTAGAGTTTGGGAAAAGCATGAAAGTGGTCCTATGAGTCGCCATATCTGGGCTCCAGAAATTCATTATTTAGATGGTAAATGGTATGTGTACTTTGCAGGTAGTGAAGAAAGGGATATCTGGAAATTAAGACCCTATGTTATTGAATGTTCTGGTCAAGATCCGTTAAATGATAAATGGATAGAACTTGGACAAATGCAAGCAGCAGATAACGACCCAATGAGTTTTACTGATTTCTCTTTAGACGGAACTGTTTTCGATCACAAAGGAAAACGCTATTTCTGCTGGGCAGAGAAAACAGGTGGGCAATTTGCAGCTTCTAATTTATATTTAGCTGAAATGGAATCTCCTATCAAATTAAAAACAGTTCAGTTTTTACTTACCACACCAGACTATGACTGGGAGCGTATTGATTTTTGGGTAAATGAAGGACCTGCAGTAATTAAAAATGAAGGAAAAATATTTATCACTTTTTCAGCTAGTGCCACAGGTGCTTGTTACAGTATGGGAATAATGGAAGCTGATGAAGAAGCTGATTTATTGGATAGAAATTCATGGACAAAATCTAGACAACCTGTACTTCAAACCAATGAAGCAAAAGGTATTTACGGTCCTGGACATAATTCTTTCACTGTAGATGAAAATGGTGATCCATTAATGATTTATCATGCAAGATCTTATGAGAAAGCAGTTGGTGATCCTTCTGTAGTTCCGGCATCTGATACCAGACCATTAGAACAGATTAAGGCAGATCCATTGTACGATCCTAACCGTCATGCAAGAATGATGAAAGTTAGATTTGATAAAGATGGGAAACCTGTCTTTAAATATTATTAAAAATATAAGTGTTTAATAAACACTTATAAGTAAAATACTATATTTGCTTTTTAGTTAGTTAAAATTTATTTAAATGAATAGTTATGTAATTGGTTTAGATTACGGTTCAGATTCTGTAAGAGCTGTATTAATAGATACCTCAACTGGAACAGAGTTAGCGTCAAACGTTCACTATTACCAAAGATGGAAAAATAAGGAGTATTGCAATGCTGTAATCAATCAATTTCGTCAACATCCTTTAGATCATATTGAAGGATTAGAGAATACCATCAAGTATGTGGTAGAAAACGGAAATGTAAATCCAGCAGATATCAAAGGTATTTGTATTGACACCACTGGGTCTTCTCCAATACCAGTCACAAAAGATGGTACTCCTTTGGCTTTAACAAAGGATTTTGAGCACAATCCAAACGCAATGATGGTGTTGTGGAAAGATCATACAGCAATAAAAGAAGCTAATGAAATTAATGAATTAGCGGCTAATTGGGGAGGTGAAGATTTTACCAAATACGAAGGTGGGATTTATTCTTCTGAGTGGTTTTGGGCTAAAATTTTACATATCGCTAGAGAAGATAAAGGTGTAAAAGATGCTACTTATACTTGGATGGAGCATTGTGATTATATGACCTATCTGTTGGCCGACCATAAAGATTTAAAAACCTTTAAAAGAAGTAGATGTGCAGCTGGGCATAAGGCAATGTGGCATAAAGACTGGAATGGTTTACCTCCAGAAGAATTTTTATCAAAATTAGATCCGTATTTAGCTGAGCTAAGAGGAAACTTATATGATGAAACTTATACTTCTGATTTGGTTGCAGGAAACTTAAATGCAGCATGGGCACAAAAATTAGGATTGACTACTGATACTGTGATTGCAGTGGGTACTTTTGATGCACACTCAGGAGCTGTTGGAGCAAAAATAGATAACAACACGTTGGTTCGTGTTATGGGAACTTCTACCTGTGACATTATGGTTTCTCCAGAAGAGGCTATTGGAACAAAAGCGGTTCGTGGTATTTGTGGTCAAGTAGATGGTTCTGTAATTCCAGGAATGATAGGTCTAGAAGCAGGACAATCTGCCTTTGGAGATTTACTAGCTTGGTTTAAAGATATGTTGTCTTGGCCAGTAGATAATTTGGTGCTGACTTCTGACATTCTTTCTGAAGAGCAAAAAGAAAAATTAAAAGCAGAGGTAAATGATAACTTTATTAAAAAGTTAACCGAGGATGCTGAGAAAATTTCTTTAGAAGAAAGTATTCCTACTGCTTTAGATTGGATCAATGGACGTAGAACACCAGATGCAAATCAAGGTTTAAAAGCAGCCATGACAAACTTGTCAATGGGAACCAGAGCACCACATATTTTTAAAGCATTGGTCAATGCGATCTGTTTCGGGTCTAAGAAAATTGTAGATAGATTTGAAGAAGAAGGTGTTAAAATAGATACGGTGATTGGAATTGGCGGTGTGGCTAGAAAATCGGCATTCATTATGCAAACTTTAGCTAACGTATTAAACATGCCTATTAAAGTAGCAGCATCAGACCAAGCACCAGCTTTAGGAGCGGCTATTTATGCAGCTGTTGCAGCAGGAATTTATCCAAACGTAATTGAAGCTAGTAAAAAAATGGGTAGTGATTTTGAAGCTGAATATTTCCCAGAAACTGAAAAAGTAGAAGCTTACGAAGCATTAATGGCATCATATAATGAGTTAAGCACTTTTGTTGAATCAATCACAAAATAATAAAACAATGAGTTCTAAATATAAAGATTTAAAACAAGAATGTTACGAAGCCAACATGCAATTAAATGCATTAGGTTTGGTTGTATATACTTTTGGTAACGTTAGTGCTGTGGATAGAGAAAACAGTGTTTTTGCTATCAAACCAAGTGGGGTTCCTTATGAAGATTTAAAAGCAGATGATATTGTGATTGTAGATTTTGACAACAATATTATCGAAGGAAAGTTAAGACCTTCATCGGATACGAAGACACATGCTTATTTATATAAAAATTGGCCAGAAATAGGAGGAATTACTCATACACATTCTACTTATGCTGTGGCTTGGGCACAATCTCAATTAGATATTCCAATTTTTGGAACCACACATGCAGATCACTTAACTGCTGATATTCCATGTGCACCACCTATGGCAGATGAATTGATTGAAGGAAATTACGAGCATAACACAGGAATTCAAATCTTAGATTGTTTTAAAGAAAAAAACTTGTCTTATCAAGAAGTGGAAATGGTTTTGTTAGGAAATCATGGTCCTTTTGCTTGGGGAAAAAATGCTGCAAAATCTGTATATAATAGTAAAGTGTTAGAAGTAGTAGCAGAGATGGCTTATTTAACTCGCCAAATCAATCCAAATGCTCCAAGATTAAAAGATTCATTAATAAAAAAACATTACGAACGTAAGCACGGAAAAAATTCTTATTACGGTCAATAACCAACATAAATTATGATTGATACATCTAACAAAGAAATATGGTTTGTAACAGGTAGCCAACATTTATATGGAGAAGAAACTTTAAGTCAAGTTGCTAAAAACTCGCAAGAAATAGCAAAAGGTTTAGATGCTTCAAAGTACATACCTGTAAAAATTATCTTTAAACCAACCGTTAAAACTCCCTCAGAAATAACACAAGTATGTGAAGCTGCAAATGCTTCTAAAGCTTGTATTGGTATTATTACTTGGATGCATACTTTTTCTCCTGCAAAAATGTGGATAGCTGGTTTAGGTATTTTAAATAAACCTTTGTGTCATTTACACACACAATTTAATGCAGAAATTCCTTGGAAAGACATTAATATGGATTTCATGAATTTAAACCAATCAGCTCATGGAGATAGAGAGTTTGGCTACATCATGTCGCGCATGCGAATTAAACGTAAAGTTGTTGTTGGGCATTGGCAAGAAGAAAAAGTACAAAGTAAAATTGGTGTTTGGTCTAGAGTTGCTTTAGGTTGCGATGAAATGAAAAACTTAAAAGTTGCTCGTTTTGGAGATAATATGCGCGAAGTTGCAGTTACAGACGGAGATAAAGTAGAAGCACAAATTCGTTTCGGAATATCTGTAAATGGATATGATTCTTCAGATATTACAAATAAAATTGAAAATATTACTCCAGAACAAATAGATCGCTTAGTTAAAATTTACGAAAAAGAATACACCTTATCAGATGACTTAAAGTTGGGTGGTAAAATGAGGGATTCTCTTATAGAATCTGCAAAAATAGAAATTGGTTTACGTACCTTTTTAGACGAAGGAGGCTTTAAAGCATTTACAGATACTTTCGAAAATCTTGGAAGCTTAAAACAATTGCCTGGTTTAGCTGTTCAGCGTTTAATGGCAGATGGTTATGGTTTTGGAGGCGAAGGAGACTGGAAAACAGCTGCTATGCTAAGAGTTATGAAAGTGATGGCTTATGGCTTAGAAGGTGGTACCTCATTTATGGAAGATTATACCTATCATTTTACAACTCAAAAATCATATGTTTTAGGTTCTCATATGTTAGAAATCTGCCCAACTATAGCAGATGCAAAACCCTCTTGTGAGGTTCATCCTTTAGGTATTGGCGGAAAAGAGGACCCTGTTCGTTTGGTCTTTAACGCTCCTGAAGGGGATGCTATAAACGCATCTTTAGTAGATATGGGTAATCGTTTTAGATTAATTGTAAACGAAGTAGAAGCAGTAAAACCAATGGAAGATTTACCAAATTTACCTGTTGCACGTGTACTTTGGGATGCTAAACCAAACTTAGATATTGCAGCAACAACATGGATTCTTGCTGGTGGAGCACATCATACAGTATATTCTCAAGCAATTACAACTGAGTATATGGAAGATTTTGCAGATATTTTTGGTATTGAATTACTTGTAATAGATAATGACACTAAAGTTAGAAACTTTAAAGATACAATGAACGCAAACGAAGCTTATTACAATACGTTTCAAAATCGTTTATAATATTAACTAAAAACACTTTTAAAGATGAAAAATTTAAAACCTCTTTCTTATTCTTTTATATTTATACTTATTTTAGGACTCTTTACAGATTGTAAAAGCAATAAAAAAGAAACCATAAATACAAAAGAAGAAACTTTCAACAAATTAGCAATAAAAAAGGTTGCTTTTGGCAAAACAAAAGAAGGAGTTTCTGTTGAAAAATTTACCCTAAAAAACACCAATGGAGTAGAGGTAGATATTATTACTTACGGAGGTAGAATTACATCTTTAAAAGTACCAAATAATAAAGGTGTTTTAGAAAATGTTGTTCTAGGTTTTGATAATATCGAAGATTATGAAAATGACAATCCTTTTTTTGGCGCTTTAATAGGTCGTTACGGAAACAGAATTGCAAAAGGTAAATTTAGTTTAGAAGGTAAAGAATATACTTTAGCAAAAAATAACGATCAAAACCATTTGCATGGTGGAGATATTGGTTTCGATAGAGTTGTTTGGACAGCTACACCAATAGAAGGAACCGAAAATTCATCTTTAAAACTTACCTATTTAAGTAAAGATGGAGAAGAAGGATATCCAGGAAACTTAAATGTAACTGTTGTTTATACACTAACAAAAGAGAATGCTCTTGAAGTTTCTTATAAGGCTATAACAGATAAAACAACTGTGGTTAATTTAACGCAACATGCATATTTTAATTTATCTTCAGATTTTTCAAATGAAATCTTAGATCATGACATTGTTTTAAATGCCGATACTTTTTTACCTGTTGATGCAACTTTAATTCCAACAGGACAAATTAAAAAAGTTGTAGGAACACCTTTCGATTTTACATCAGCAAAAAAAATAGGCAAAGACATAAATTTAGACAATACGCAATTAAAATTAGGTTTAGGTTACGATCATTGTTGGGTGTTAAATGGTACAAAAGGTATAATGCGTTTTGCTGCTTCTGCTTACCATGAAGCAAGTGGACGTTTCATGGAAATTTATACAGAAGAACCAGGAATACAACTATATTCAGGTAACTTTTTAGATGGCACTTTACCAATGCCAGATGGTGGTACTTATGCTTATAGAACAGGTTTTTGTTTAGAAACACAGCATTTTCCAGATTCTCCAAATCAAAAAAACTTTCCATCTACGGTATTAAATCCTGGTGAAACATATTCAACAAAAACAATTTTTAAATTTTCAACTAAATAACAATTAATTAACTTAAACATCTTATTATGGGAATATTATCATTTGTTGCATTTACTTTACTTGTAGCAGTTATAGCTTGGTGGTCTACGCGAAAAACCGACGAAAAATCATCTGATGGATATTTTCTTGGAGGAAGAAGTTTAACAGGGCCAGTAATCGCTGGTTCGTTATTACTTACAAATTTATCTACAGAACAAATTGTTGGTATGAATGGTGTTTCTTTTAGAGATGGATTACCAATTATGGCTTATGAAGTAGTTGCAGCTATTGCTATGGTTTTTACAGCTTTTGTTTTATTACCTAAATATCTTAAAAGTGGTATTGCTACAATACCGCAATTTTTAGAAAACAGATATGGCAAAAGTACCAAAACAATAGTATCATTGCTATTTTTATTAGGTTATGCAATATCTATGCTTCCTACAGTTTTATATTCTGGCGCATTAGCAATTAACACCATGTTTGATATACCTCAATCTTTAGGTATGGATCCAGAACCAGCATTATGGTTAACAGTATGGGCTATTGGTTTAATTGGTAGTGTATATGCAATATTTGGAGGGTTAAAAGCAGTAGCTGTATCAGATTCTATTAATGCAGTAGGTTTAATAATTGGGGGATCTTTGATACCAATTTTTGGATTAATGAAAATTGGTGATGGTAACGTATTTACAGGCTTACAAAAACTAACAACAGCTTTACCAGAGAAATTTGATATTATTGGTGGACCAGATTCTGATGTACCATTTTGGACACTTTTTACTGGTATGATTATTGTAAATTTTTATTATTGGGGTACAAACCAAGCAATTATACAGAGAGCTCTTGGAGCTAAGAACTTAAAAGAAGGGCAAAAAGGTCTTTTATTAGCAGCATTTGTTAAAATATTAGGTCCTTTTATTGTGGTTTTACCTGGTATTATTGCTTTTTATATTTTTAATGGAGACATTGCAAATGCAGATGAGGCTTATCCAATGGTTGTAAAAGCTGTTTTACCAGTTGCTTTTATTGGATTTTTTGCTGCTGTTCTTTTCGGAGCAATTTTAAGCTCTTTTAATAGTGCTTTAAATAGTTCTGTAACTTTATTCGGGTTAGATTTTTATAAAGAATATTTTAACCATAATGCTTCTGAAAAACAAATAGTAAGAGCCGGAAAAACATTTGGTATTATATTGGCCATCTTTTCAATGGCAATTGCACCTTTATTATATGGTGTAGAAGGTGGAATTTTTACATATTTACAAGAACTAAACGGAACACACAGTGTACCAATTTTAGCCATAATACTTGTAGGGATATTTTCTAAGAAAGTATCTGGAAAAGCGGCAAATATTGCTATTTTATTTAGTGTTGTTTCTTATTTAACTATACTTTACGTAATTAAACCAGACATTAGTTTTTTACATTTAATGGGTATACTTTTTGTACTTACGGTTATTATAATGTTTGTAGTTAGTAAATTTGTGCCAAGAGAAACAGAATATGTGCAAGATTATACTGAACAAGTAGATATAGCATCTTGGAAATATTTAAAACCTGTTGGTTATGCAATTGTTGCTATGGTTGTAGGTATTTATATTTACCTTTCTTAAAGTGATAAAATCTTATTAATAATAAAAATGAAAACTGGTGAAATAGTTTCACTGGTTTTCTATTGAATATCATTATAGACTATTTAAAATTGAATTTATTATTATACTAAAAAAACAAGCTAAATAGAATTTTAAACGCTTAGGTTATATTTTATAAATATTCTTTACTACGGATTTAAAGCTAATTGTTACACAAAGAACTCAACTTGAGTTTAATTTTAAGGTTAGTATTTGCTTAAAATCTCTTTTAAGAGACCTTTGTTTAAATTTACTCAATAAAAACACAGCCCCTTAAACCTAAAGGCTTATGTTTCTTAATGATTTCGGCTAAAGTTTTTGCATTAAAAGTGGCACCTTCAATACCTGTATGTGTGTGATCTTTTGGAAAAAACTTTTTTACTTTTTCTTTACCTAATTTTTGATATTTTTCTGCAATTTTATCACTAAGGTTAACAAAAATAGCATTCTCTTTTTTTGCAACTTCTTTAGACCATTTTATATACGAATTTTTTCTTTGCTCAACTTTTCCTTTTGGCCATTCGTTTCTTGGTGTTAAACTTAAAATTACTGGTACTGCTCCTGCTTCTTTAGTTTCCTTAATCATTTTAGATAAATACCAACCAAATGTGTGTACATCCTCTTTAACAGAATCCCTTTGTACAACTTGGGTTTCATTACCAATCCCCTTTAAAGAACCTCTAAATTTTGCTTTATCAATATTACCAGCATCATTATGTCCAAATTGAATAAATACAATATCATTTTTTTGAAATTCTGTTTTAGCTGCATCCCATAAACCTTCAGAAATAAAAGTTCTTGTACTTCTGCCTCCTCTTGCTTTGTTTATAATGTTTACTTGCATAGTATCGCAAAACTGAGGAAAAGGAACTCCCCGACCCACAGCATTCTCATTACCATTATCGGCCATTGTTGAATCGCCTATTAAAAAGATATTTTTCTTTTTTGGTAATAAAATTTCTGGACTATTAAGAATATACTCCTTTAACGAGTTTTTGGTTAATTTTAATTCGTTAATAATTATTGAAGCAGCCATAACAGCTCCTCTAGCTGAAGTATGAGTATGATCTCGTTTATAAAAATAAGTTCCAGTTACTTTTTCTTCACCATATTTTTCTAATTGTGAAGCCATTTTATCATTTAAGTCTATGAAAGTAACATCGTTTCTGTTTGCAATTTGTTTTGCCCACAGCCCATAAGACTTATTATTTCTAGGAATTAATCCTTCTTTCCAATCATTTCTAGGAATAGGAGACATAATTACTGGAATAGCACCTTTTGCTTTGGCATCTTTAACAATTTTTTCTATGTACCAACCATAACTATGCACAATTTCATGGTCGCCAGTTATCATATTATCAATTTCTTCAGTTTCATCACCAATACCTCTTATAGTTCCACGCGCTCTAATGGTGTCGTTTATTGGACCATTATCATTATGTCCAAATTGTATTAGCACATAATCTCCTTTTCTTAGCTTATTATTCACAGTATCCCACAATCCTAGTTTTTGGTAGGTTCTACTGCTTGTTCCTCCTAAAGCATGGTTTTCGATGTTAACTTTTGTAGAATCTAAAAACTGACCAATAAAATCGCCCCAACCCCAAAGTCCGCCATAACCATCTCCTTTACCATTTTTTACTGTTGAATCACCTACTGTATAAACGGTTGGTTTTATTTTGTCTTCTTGAGTACAATTTGAAAATGAAACTGTAAAAAAAATAATTACTAAAAACTGTAATACTTTCATAAAATATATTGCTGAATTAATTATCTCTAAAATCAAACCATAAAGTCATTGGAATACCTTCGTCTCCACTTTTAATTCTAATATTTGTTGGTTGACTTTCTGGACCTTGATGCTCTAAAGGCTTAAAGGCTCTCATGGCTGGTATTTCATACATAAAAGAAATATTACCTTCTGGAAATTTTGGTTGAGGAAATGTTTTTGACACCGCTTTTTTAGGTAAATCTGGTGTAAACAATCTTAAAAACAATTTATCGTTTTCACTAAAGAATTTAAAATCACCTTTTTCAGTTTTAAGATTTCCTCCAATAAAATTAGCATGATATCCTTTAAATTCTGGATATACTAAATTTTCAAAACTTTCGCCTGTTATGGTTGTATTATAATCCTTCTCCCAAAGACCAAGTGTTGTTCCTTTAATTCTGTTTTTCCAAACGTGGTAAGGGCCATTTCCAATCCATTTCATACCTTCTACTCCTTCTTCAGGAAAATCGAACGTAACACCAAATTTATTGATAGCACCTTCAAAAAAGGCTCCATCAAAACCATTCGTTCTTCCTGCATTTTTTAATAAGATTAATTCTAATTTTAATCGTCCATCATTAAACAGTGTCCATTTTGCAGAATGAATACCACCTGAATATTTAATATTACAAATGGCTGATTCTTTATTTTCTTCAACAGAAACACTTTCAACTTTAGCTTTCATCCCTATAGGTTTTGGTCCATTAACAAAAGGCACGTTTCCGTTTTTATTTTCAATATTTATAATTTCACCAGAAATAGCACTTAATTTTATAGAGATATTTTTACTTTTTAAAAGTACTTCGTTATTTGCTTTTGAGGCCTTCACTGTTTTTTTAATCTCACTTCTAGAAATAAATTTATTTGCAAAATAAGGTGCTCTATGTATTGGCCAAGACCAAGTATAAATTTCTCTACCATGTTTGTCGTGCGCTGTTATTTCTAACCAATCGCCTTCAAAGAAGTTTTCTGGTACATCAAAATGAATACTTCTAGTTTCTCCTGGTTCTATACTTTTAATTGAAATTGGTTTGGAAGCAATTATTTCTGCCTTTTTATTAGTATATAGAACGCTTTCATTGGCTTTTAAAACACGATATTCTAATTTACAATCTTTAAGATTTGTATAAATGAATTCGTTTGAAACTAAAAAAGATCCATCAAACTTTGATGTTATTAATTTCGATTCAAATTGAATTGGAGACCATACTTCTTTTACAGTAAAGAAACTACCTTCTTTTTCTCTGTGCGGACCTAAAACACCATCGGCTGCTAAGTTTCCTTTAGAATCGTACTTTTGTTCACCTGTCCAATCGCTTCTTAAAACAGCTTCATCTAACATAGCCCAAATAAAACCTCCAGCGAATAATGGACTTTGCTTGTAACGCTTCCAAAAATCTTCTAATCCTGCACCAATTCCGTTATCGTATGTTCCATGCATAAATTCTGTTGGAAAAAACACGTTTTCGCCATTATTAAAACGGTGCATCCCTGTTAGGTAAGTTGGATAATGATGAGTGTCCCAACCATTAAAATCTGACCAAGGATGAATAACAATACGTTTTTGCGGATCGTAGTCATGAAAAACATGGTCTATATCGTAATTCCAACCACCTTCATTTCCATGATCCCAAATAATTACTGATGGGTGATTTACGTCTCTTTGTACCGTTTCTCTTATTAAATTTGTACCTGTTTTAGTATCATATCCATTTTGCCAACCAGCCACTTCATTTAAAACAAACAAACCTAAAGAATCACAAACTTCTAAAAAATGGTCGTCTGGTGGATAATGAAACCTAACCGCATTCATATTCATATCCTTCAGTAAATTAACATCTAGTTCGCTTATCGCTTTATCTGTACTTCTTCCAGATTCAGGCCAAATAGTATGCCTGTTAATACCTTTCATGATGATTTTTTTACCATTAACGTAAATACCATCTTTTTTTATAAACTCTAAAGTTCTAAAACCAATTTTGGTTTTAGATGTATGAAGCGTTTGCCCTTTATTTTTAAGTGATAAGCTTAAGGTATATAAATTAGGTGATTCTGGATCCCATGTTTTTACATGATCCCATTTAGATTCAATAGTTTGAAAAGCCTCATCATCTTTTAAAGGTATTGTAATAGTTTTAAAAATTTCATCACTTCCAATAGGAATTATATTTGCTTCAATAATAGAATTCTTCGGAAGATTTTTCAAATTCAAATCAGCTCTTAATGAACCATCCATTTTAGCATCAACCGCTACATGTTCTATAAAAGATTTTGGTGAAACTTCTAACCAAACAGGACGATAAATACCGCCAAACAACCACCAATCTGTTTTTCGTTCAGCATTATTTACAGACGCATTACTTGAATGTTTAGACACATGTGCTTCTAAAAGATTGTCGCCACCATAATTTAACAATGAGGTTATATCATATTTGAATTCGTAAAAACCACCTTGATGAATTTCTCCTGCAGATTTTCCGTTAATTTTTACTTTGGTGTCTGTCATGGCTCCTCCAAAAACTATGACAATATTTTTTCCTTTGTATTCCTTAGGAATAGAAAACTTGTATTTATAAAAACCTTCTTCTTTACTGGGTTCTTTTTGATTTAATTCTTTATACCATCTACCATACGTATACTCACCAAAACCTTCTAATTCCCAGTTAGATGGTACATTTATTGTGCTCCAAGTTTTACTATTATTTCCATTTGTACACATAAACTCCCATTGTACTGGGTTTCTAAAATCTTTACCAGATAGATAAACTTTTTCTGTTTCTTGAGAAATTAGATTTAAAGAATAAAATATTGCTAAAGCAAAACTTATAATTTGGTGTTTAATAAATTTACTTGTCATAATTGTTAATTTCCGTCTGGTTTATTGTTTTCAAATCGTAAGCTCATTGGTACGGTCCAATCACTTAAATTATCGGGTTTACTAGGATTGTATTTTGGTGTATTTGCTTTTATATATTTTGAAATTTCTAAATCTAAGTCTTTAATACCTTGTATAACGCATTTAGCTATTTCATTAGCGCCAAAACTATTAAAATGGGTATTATCTTTTAATTCCTTATTTTGACCAGGAAACGTATTTGCAGGATATTGCACAAAAGCTTTTTTTGAAGCTTCTACTCCCCAACTCTCATACATACTTGTTGTCATTTTTGTAACATCTATTAAAGGTACTTGCAATTCCTTTGCCACTTTTCGCATAGCATCAGGAAAATCACCATGTGTTGGTTTTAGTGTACCATCGGAATTAAATGCTCTTCTTTGAGTTGGTGTTACTAATACAGAATTGCCGCCTTTTTCTCTAAACTTAGTAACAAACTCTTTTAATAAGTTTGTATATAAACCCCAAGCACCATTACCTTCTCCTTTTATTTTTTCATCGTTATGTGCAAACTCAATAAACAAATAATCGCCTGTTTGCATTACAGACAATATTTTATCTAAACGTTTTCTAGCTTTAAAAGAACTTAAAGAAGCACCTGAAACGGCATAATTTGCAATAACGACATCCTTTGTAAAATAATTTGTAAAAAATTGACCCCATGAAGCCCAAGGCTCTAAATCTTGATCGGTTACTGTAGAATCGCCAGCTAAAAAGATAGTTTTAATTTTTGAGACCGGTGTTATTTTTAAACTTTGAATTATAGGATTGCCTAAAAACTCTAAAGTTAATTTATCATCCCAATTTAAATAATAGTTTTCACGATCTTTAATATTAATCTTGTTGTTATCATTAATATTGGGGGTTCTAACATTCACTGCAAATGAGTAGCTTATAGATTCTTTTTTATTTGTACTTTGTTCTTTAAGCATCAATCTTCTAGATTCTGCCTTTATTGTAGTTGTTGCACTTTTTTTTCCTCCTAAAACAACATCTATTTTATAATTCCCTTCTGGTAATTTTATTGAAAAATAAATTGAGCTTTTTGCTGCTATAGATTTTTTGTTAAAAACAACATTTTTAACCGAGTTAAAATCAAACCCATAACCCAATTGGTTATTGTAGTTTACTGGAGTATTAATAACTATTCCATTTTTTGAGGTATGTTTTGCTCCAAATATGAAGGTTTTTGATATTGTGTCTTTTAGTTTTAAATCATTAGAATTATGGTGCTTTTCTACAGTTAAAGAAAATCCTATTGTGTTAAAAAATAAAAAAAGAAGTATTTTAAAAGTATTTTGCATATTCATTCTTTTGAACTTAATTTATTTTAAGTTTAGCTGTCTTAATATTGCTAGTGGTTTTATTTAATTTTATTGTTGTAATTGCTTCTTAAAGAATACTCTAAGGTATTGTCTAAGGTGTAAGTATAACTGTAATAGATATGTTTTTATAAAAGGTGTTCCAAGAGTTAACGGGTTCTAACATTATATCTTTTAAATTATCAATAATTACTGCAATAAAATAGAAAAAAATTAAATCAAAATTAACAAAGTATAAAACTAAAAGTGTCCTGTACTATGGGTTTTAAAAAACCTAATTAATATTAATAGTTGTTTAATTCTAATAACCATAAAGAGCAGGATACTCGGTTATGATCTCTTTTGTAGTTTTATATCACTAAACCATATAGATACTTTATGAAATTTAATAAGCTTGTTTTAATATTAGTGATGCTTTGTTTTTGTTGTAAAAAGAACGAATTTTCTAAAGAAATTGGGACTAATTTTAAACCTAAATGGGTTGATAATGTTGGTGCTAAAAATTTTGTGTTAAAAAAAAATATTTTCTATGTAAATGATTATGGAGCAATTAATGATGGTGAAACTTTAAACACTAAAGCGATTCAAAAAACTATAGAAGCTTGTTATAATAAAGGAGGAGGTATTGTTACTTTTAAACCAGGAATTTACTTATCAGGATCTATTTTTATTAAAGAAAATATTGAATTTATAGTACCCAAAAATGTAGTTGTTAAGGGAAGTGAAAATATTAAAGATTACCAAGAAATAGACACAAGAATTGCTGGGGTAGAAATGAAATGGCCTGCTGCATTAGTCAATGTAAGAAATCAAAAAAATGTTATTATTGGAGGAGAAGGTACCATTGATGGTCAAGGAAAAGTATTTTGGGATTATTATTGGAATTTAAGGAAAAACGATTATGAACCTCGTGGTTTGCGTTGGATTGTTGATTATGATGCCAAACGCCCTAGAACCATTTTAATCTCTAACTCAAAAAATATATTTCTTAAAAATTTAAATATTAAACGTGCAGGTTTTTGGACCGTGCAAGTTTTATATTCTGAGTATGTTACTGTTGATGGTTTAAAAATTAAAAACAACATTGGAGGTCATGGCCCTAGTACTGATGGTGTTGATATCGATTCTTCAAAATGGGTTTTAGTACAAAATTGTGATATCGATTGTAATGATGATAATTTTTGCCTTAAAGCCGGACGAGATTGGGATGGACAACGTGTAAATAAACCTACAGAATATGTTGTAATTAAAAATTGTATCGCTAGGCGAGGTGCTGGGTTGTTTACTTTAGGAAGCGAAACTTCTGGCAGTATTAGACATGTTTATGTATCTAATATTAAAGGATTAGGAACCAAAAATGGTTTAAATATTAAATCTGCTACAAACCGAGGAGGAATTGTGGAAGATATTTACATGGAAAATATAACCATGGATGGTGTAAGTACTTTCATGGAAGTTTCAATGAACTGGAATCCCAATTATAGTTACTCAAAGTTACCCAAAGAATTCAATAAAGATTCAATTCCTAATCATTGGAAAAAAATGTTAAAAAAAATAGAGCCAGCGTCCAAAGGAATACCAACTTTTAGAAATATAAAATTAAATAATATTAAAGTAAAAGGAGCTACAACAGCTATTAATGTTAATGGCTTAGAAAACTCAATAATAGATAATATTTCTTTAACAAACGTGTTTATTGAAGCTGAACAGGCTGGTCAAATAAACTATAGTTCAAATTGGGTTTTAGAAAATGTATGTATCAAAGCAGAGGATAGCTCTAAACTAAAATTAAAAAATACAACAAATATTAATTTTTAACGAAATAGTAAAATCAGTATTTTATAAAAAAAACAGGCTTAATTACTTTATACTTTAATGCTTATCTATATTACTTTATTTACTGATAGATATTTTTAAAGAGAAAAGTCACTATATTTCTAATTTAATATTTTATATAATTTTTATGAGAACATCCTATCTATTGGAAAAAAATTGGATAGTTATTTTAAAAATTTATGAAATCCATTAATATTTTTGGTTAAACTGTTTATAGCTAATTTTGAAACCTCAGTAGCCCCTAAAACAGACAAATGTGTATTGTCTATTTTTCCTTTTGGATAATAAGAAATTTCGTTAGGTGCATAATGTAGATGTAATTTTTTAGACGCTTCAAAACCATAAGATTCTTCTAGTTTTTCTGTTAAATATTGCAAATCTATTAGTGGTACTTTGTATTCTATTGCAATAAGTCTTACCTGTAAAGGATAGTTTCCGTGAGTATCTACTAAGGTACTATCAGAGTTAAAATTTCGTCTAACTATAGAGGTAAATAGAACTGGATTGGCTTCTTTTTCTCGAGTTTCTTTTATAAATTTAATTAAATTATTTCGATATGCTGTATTTGGATTGGTATAGCGTTTTGGAGAATTTTCTTTTTGATCATTATGGCCAAATTGTATAAAAACATAATCGCCTTTTTTGAGTTTGTTATACACTTTTTGCCATCTTTTTTCAGTAATAAAACTACGTGTACTTCTGCCATTTACAGCATGGTTTTCTAGAGTTACACTATCATTTAAAAACGAAGGTAAAATTTGACACCAACCACGTTCTGGGTTTACTTTAGGGTTTGGTTTGTCTGCCATTGTAGAATCTCCAATGCTATAAATTGTAACGTTTTTAATTTCAGTTCTTTCCTCTTTCAAAGTATTTTCTTTACATGAAACTAGAGTAATTAAACAAATTGAAAAAAATATTTTAAAGTATTTCATACCATTCTTTTTTTGATGATTTTTTATGTTTTCCTAAAACGTTTTTTAATGTATATTTCTTTACATCTGAATCTTTTATTTGATAAGACCATTGTACTCTTTTTTTAGGTTGATAACCTTTTCCTGAGTTTTTAAATTCTGCATAAAATGTAGTCGTTTCAGCTTCTTTTTTAGACCAATTGTGCCAACCTTTAGGTTCAATATGTTTGTGTAGATTACAATTTATAAATACTGTTTTAGCATGTATTCGCCAGGGTCTTCCTAAATAAACTTCGTTTACTTTTTTATCGGCTGTTAATTCACAATGTTTAAAAACGTAACCAAATTCTGTATCTTTATTTGTTGAGGCTGCTGTAATATATGAGTCTTTTTTACTATGAATTTGGCAGTTGTAAAAATATGCAGTAGCATTGCCAAAGATAAAATCAGTGGTACCTTCTATATAACAATCTTTATAAAATTGCTTGCCATTACCAGAGGTATATAACGTATCTTGATTGCCCAAAAGATTGCAGTTTATTACTGCAACTTCATTAGAGTTTATTGTTAATGCTATTGCTTGCCCTATATCTCCAGCTGTGTTTTTAATTGTTAAGTTTTTTAGAATTGTATGATCTGCTTCAACCAAAAGAGTCGATGTGTAAAATGTACTATTTCTACCAAGACCAATTTTACTAAAATAATCGTTGTATGTAATAATGGTATTTTCTTTGCTCTCGCCTATTAAAGATATTTTGGGATTCCATTTATGAAGTTTTACTTTTTCGGAGTAAATTCCGTTTTTAATAAAAATAGTAATCCTTTTATCTGGAAAAGCTTTAGAATTATTGATGGCTTCTTGAATACTATAATAATCTCCACTACCATCTTTAGCTACAATCACATTAAAACTATCAGTAAGTTTGTCTTTTTTAATATGTTTTTTTTTCCAAGAAGGATATTTATCTAATACTTCTTGAGGAAAAGTTTTATACCATGCATAACCATTTCTTCGTTCTTCGCCAATTTCAGCAAGTGTTGCTTTTTTTATTCCATCTCTATCACAGAAAAAAGGAGTATTGTCATCTAATTCCATAAAACGAGCCCAAATTGGTGGGGCATTTTTATCTAAAACCATTTTTTTACTAATTACTTTTCCTGCATCATTATATACTCTATCTTCGCGTAAACCACTAATTTTTGTTTTTTCTAACCAAGCAACAGCACTATTTATGGCTTGTTTTATCTCTTTGGTTGGTTTCTCAATACGCATTAATAATAAAACAATATTTGCAGATTCTGCTCCGCTTAAAGAAGGTAATTCATACGCTCTAGCTTTTGCTGGTAGTAAGTTGTTCTTGTCATGTTGAGCACACCAAGCTGTTAATATACCATTTTGTTTGTATTGGGTTTTTAAAATACATTCAATTCCTTTATTAAAGGCTATTTCAACTTTTTTAATCATTTCTTTAGATGGTTGAATCGAATAATAATTAGTGCTGTCTTTTATTTCTTTTAATACATTAAGAATGTTTACCATAGAATCATCATTATAGGTAATGTGTGTATAGTATCCTTTTTTTAAAGGATAAAATTGTGGCCAGCCTCCATTATCATATTGTGCTTTTAGCAAATAATTTAATCCTTTTAAAAACGCTTTTTTGTATCTTTCATCAGGTCGAAATCTATAGATCTTAGACAGATATAGCATTTCTTGATAAGTAGCACCATTGTCTGTAGTTACATTTTTATTGCTTTTTTTTAATAGTAGTAACTGCTCTTTTTTTTCTTTAGTAATTGGTTTTTGCATTTGTATGTTTTTTGGCCAACCACCAATATTTCTTTGGTATAAAAGTACATTTTCTGCAATTTCTTTAGCTTGTGTAGACAAAAACCAAGTTCCTTCTTTTTTATTTACAATATTTTTCCAAGACTGATCCATAATCTGTCCTCTAATATTAAGTTCGGTAAAAAAAGAAAAAAAAATAAGTGGTAAAAGAATTCTATTCATGTGCTGTTGTTTTAGGCAATTCAATACTAAATAATGGTAAGTAAGCTAAGTTAATGTAACCCTATTTTATTTTAAATTTTTTTTAAACCCATTCTAATAATTTATAATTTTTATATATATTTGTGCAATCGATTACACAAAAGTAACATATATATGTTAAAATACAAAACAAGATATCTGTCTAATTTAGTATTGATAAAAAACATCTATGCACAAGAATTTCGAAACGAACTCTTGATTCAAAATGTTTTACAGCAAGGTAAGATGGGTTGGGCGTATTCTTATGATGATGTATTTATGGTTAAAAGCGATGTATTTATTAAATCATTTGTGTCATCTAAAAAAGTAGATAATTTAAAAGCATCATGCTTTTTAGGTAGATGAGAATTGGGTAGAAATACAGCCTGTGTTTATGCAGCTGCAAAACGAGGTTTAAAATACTAACTAGAAATATGGTTACTCTGGATGTTGGTTTGAAAAATCAGCCATATTCTTATCTTTTAAAACAAGAAATTTTGTACGCAGTCTAAATAGTTTATATAGATGGTGATATTTTGACTGCCATTAAAAAACCATCAAATAGATATTAAATTTTAAACCAATTTATGAGTAAACATTTTATACATGATAATTTTCTATTAGAAAATAAATATGCTGAGGAGTTGTATCATAATTATTCAAAAAAACAACCCATTATAGATTATCATAACCACTTGTCTCCTAAATTAATAGCAGAAGATCATGTGTTTGATAACTTAACACAAGTTTGGATAAATGGAGACCATTATAAATGGCGTGCAATGCGTACTTTGGGTATTAATGAAAAGTTTATTACCGGCAATGCCACAGATAAAGAAAAATTTTTAAAGTGGGCAAAAACAGTACCATTCACGATGCGAAATCCTTTATACCATTGGACGCATTTAGAATTGGCTCGCTATTTTGATATTTACGAGTTATTAAATGAAAACACTGCTGAAAAAATTTATGATGAAGTTTCGGCTAGAGTTAACACAAAAGAATTTAGCGCACAAAACTTACTACGAAAAGTAAATGCAGAATATGTTTGTACAACTGAAGATCCTGTAGATACTTTAGAATATCATAAAAAAATTAAAAAGAATAATATTGATATTAAAGTAGGTACATCACTTAGACCGGATAAAGCTATTTTAATTTCAGATGAAGGATATAATGATTATATTCACGCTCTAGAAAAATCAGCTAATATTACAATAGAAACCTATACAGATTTATGCGATGCGTTAAAGAAAAGAATCGATTATTTTAATAAAAATGGATGTAGTGTTTGCGATCATGGTCTAAATCAAATTTATTTTGAAAAATATACAGAAAGCGAAGTACAAGCAATATTTAAAAAGAGAAGAGCAAAAAAAACGTTAACAGAAGAAGAAGCTCTTAAATTTAAAAGTGCTATTTTAATTTTTTTAGCAGAAACATACCACGAGTATGGTTGGGTGCAACAGTTTCATTTAGGTGCTTTGAGAAACAATAATGCTCGTATGCATCGAATTTTAGGTCCAGATACAGGTTGGGATTCTATAGGAGATTACCCACAAGCACAAAAATTATCAGCATTTTTAAATGCTTTAGACAGTAAAGATAAGTTAACAAAAACAATTATTTATAACTTAAATCCTGCTGATAATGAAGTGATGGCAACAATGATCGGTAATTTTAATGATGGAAGCGTAAGAGGAAAAGTACAGTTTGGCTCTGGTTGGTGGTTTTTAGATCAAAAAGATGGTATGACAAAGCAATTAAATGCACTTTCTAATATGGGCTTAATTAGTTGTTTTATTGGAATGTTAACAGACTCTAGAAGCTTTTTGTCATTTCCAAGACATGAGTATTTTAGAAGGCTACTTTGTAATCTTTTGGGAGATGAAATAAAAAGAGGTGAGCTGCCCAAAGAAGAAATACAAAGAATTGGAAAAATGGTAGCGGATATCAGTTATAATAATGCTAAAGAGTATTTTAATATATAAATCAAACTACAACCTTATTCATGATACGTTTTAAAATTATTTTATTAATAATAATAGTTACAAGTGTAATATCTTGTAAAAAAACTAGCGATACTAAGATGCTTTATTTAGGGCATACTTTGCCACAAACACATCCAGTGCATAAAGGCATTTTAGAGTTTAAAAGAGTTTTAGAATTAAAATCTGATGGCAAGCTCAAAGTTAAAATTTTTCCTGATGGGCAGTTAGGTACAGAAAGAGAAACATTAGAGTTACTGCAAATAGGTAGCGTGGCCGCTACAAAAGTTAGTGCAGCTACCTTATCTAACTTTGTTCCAGAATATAATATTCTAGGAATACCTTATTTGTATAGAAATAAAGAACATATGTTTAATGTTTTAGAAGGTTCTGTTGGTAAATCTATCTTAGAAAAGGGCTCTAAATTTTGGTTACGTGGTTTATGTTACTACGATGCTGGAAGTAGAAGTTTTTACACTAGTAATAAGGCAATTAGAACACCAGAAGATTTAAAAGGTCTTAAAATAAGGGTTCAAAATAACCAGATGGCAATTAATATGGTAAACTCAATGGGAGGAGCAGCAACGCCTTTGGCCTATGGAGAGTTGTATTCTGCAATTCAACAAGGAGTTGTAGATGGGGCAGAAAATAATCCACCTTCATTTGTGTCTTCAAACCATTATGAAATTAGTAAATATTACACATTAGATGAGCATTCTTCTGTGCCAGATGTATTGTTAATTGGTACAAAATATTGGAATAAATTATCAAAAGAAGAAAGAATTTGGGTACAAGAGGCAGCAGATCAATCTGCCCAAGCTCAAAAAGTATATTGGAGAGAATCTGTTAATGAGTCCATGAAAATTATTAAAGACTGGGGAGTAGAAGTTATTATACCAGACAAATCTTTATTTGCAGAAGAATCTAAAAATGTTGTTGAAAAATTTGTAAAAGATTTTCCAAATATGGCCCCAATTGTAAATGAAATTAAAAATAATTAATATGAAGACACCTAAACTTATTTTTGATAAGGTTAATAAAATTCTTGAATGGTTTATGATTATCATTTTTGCTTTATTAGTCTTAGACGTTTTATTTCAAGTATTTTCAAGATACCTTTTAGGAACATCTTTTGCTTGGACCGAAGAATTTGCTAGATTTTCTTTAATCTGGATGACAGTTTTAGGAGCAGCATATCTTAATGCAAAAAGAGAACACCTATCAATGGATTTTATATATCAAAAACTATCATTGCAAAATAAAAGAAAGGCGGACATAATAATAGAACTTTTTATTTTGCTCTTTGCCTTAATTGTAATGGTTTTAGGAGGTGCAAACTTGGTTTATACAACGCTTCATTTAGATCAATTGTCGGGTACTTTACGTATTCCTTTAGGTTATGTATACGCAGTACTGCCTTTTAGTGGTTTGTTAATAATGAGCTTTTCTGTATATCACATAGCCAATATTAATTCTAATAAAAATATTATTTAATTATGAGCATAGAGGTTATTAGTATTATCGTATTATTTGTAAGTTTTTTTACACTTTTATTGTTGAAAGTTCCTGTTGCCTATAGTATCGGAATTTCTACTACGATTAGTTTATTATTAAATATCGATAAGTTACCAGGTATTACTACTATTGCACAACGAATGACAACAGGTATTGATAGTTTTGCATTATTAGCCATTCCGTTTTTTGTATTAGCAGGAGAAATAATGAAGCAAGGTGGTATTGCTAATCGATTAATTAATTTTGCAAAATCTTTAGTAGCCAGTCTTCCTGGAGGTTTAGCTTATGTAAATGTTTTGGCATCAATGCTTTTTGGTGCTATTTCTGGGTCTTCAGTAGCAGCAGCTTCAGCAATTGGTTCTATCATGACAGATAGAATGGAAGAAGAAGGATATCCGAGACAATTAAGTGCGTCAGTAAATATAACATCATCCACAACAGGGTTATTAATTCCACCAAGTAATATTTTAATTGTGTATGCATTAGCTAGTGGAGGTTCGGCTTCTGTAGCAGCATTATTTATTGCAGGTTATTTACCGGGAATTTTATTAGGTTTTGCTATTATGGGGTATATCGCATTTATTGCAATTACAAGACGTTATGCAAAAGGTAAACGTTCTACTCTTAGAGAAATTTGGACCTATTTTAGAAAAGCTTTTTTTAGTTTATTACTATTAGTAGTTGTTGTTGGTGGTATTGTAGCAGGTGTTTTTACTGCAACAGAAGCTTCTGTAATTGCCGTTTTATATGCTGCTGTATTGTCTTTAATTTATGGTGATATGAAAGTAAAAGACTTTCCAAAAATACTATTATCTAGTGGTAAAACCACTTCTGTGGTAATGTTTTTAATATGTACATCTATGGCAATGTCTTGGCTATTTTCTTTTGAAGGAATACCAGAAATGATAAGCTCCTTTTTATTAGAATCTTTAAATAACAAGTTTGCTATATTTTTAGCAATTAACATCATCTTATTAATTGTAGGAACCTTTATGGATATGACACCTGCAGTATTAATATTTACACCAATTTTTTTACCTGTAGTAACCACTTTAGGCATGCATCCTGTACACTTTGGAATTGTAATTGTACTTAACTTATGTATTGGAATATGTACACCACCAGTTGGTACTTTACTGTTTGTTGGTAGTGGTGTGGCCAACGTTTCTGTTACAAAAGTAATTAAGTCTTTAGTGCCTTTTTTACTAATTATGGTTGCGGTTTTAATGTTAATTAGTTTTATACCAGAAATCTCAATGTTTTTACCAAATTTATTTGAATTATAAAATAGAAGAAATGCAAGAATTAAAACATAAAAAGAAATTATTAAATAGAGAAAATGCAAATCTAAAAGTGGTTTCTCCTATTAAAGTTATACAATTTGGTGAAGGTAATTTTTTAAGAGCTTTTGTAGAATATGCTTTTCAAAAGTTAAATAAAGAAGCAGATTTTAATGCTGGTATTGCAGTTGTACAACCTATAGATAGAGGTTTAATAAATTTATTAAACGATCAAGATGGTTTGTATACTTTGTTTATGAAAGGTATTCAAAAAGGAAAAGAAATTCAGCAAAAAGAGCTAATATCAAATATTGTAAAAGGAATAAATCCTTACACAAATTTTAAAGATTATTTAGATTTAGCTAAAGAAGAACATTTAGAATTTATCATCTCAAACACTACAGAAGCAGGAATTACTTATCTAGAGAACGATACTTTAGAGATGCAACCCCCTAGCTCATTTCCTGCAAAATTAACTGTATTATTAAACGAAAGGTTTAAATATTTTAATGGTGCATCAGACAAAGGATTAACTATTATTCCATGTGAATTAATCAATCATAATTCAGAACAATTAAAAGAAATTATCTTAAAATATGCAAAAGATTGGAGTTTGGGAGATGGCTTTATCTCTTGGATAAATAACGCCTGCTCCTTTCATAGTACATTGGTAGATAGAATTGTACCTGGTTATCCTAAAGATCAAATAGAGGATTATAATAATCAATTAGATTACAAAGACAACCTTATAGTTGCTGCAGAAGTATTTTTGCTTTGGGTTATTGAAGGGGATGAAGATTTAAAGAAAAAACTACCTTTTCATAAAACAGACTTAGACATTAAAATTGTAAAAGATATGCAACCATATCGTACAAGAAAAGTACGAATTTTAAACGGTGCACACACTTCTATGGTTCCAGTTTCTTTATTATTTGGAAACGAAACTGTTAAAGAAACTATAGATAATCAGTTTACAGGTGCATTTGTTAATAAAGCTATTTTCGAAGAAATTAACGATGTTCTACCTATGGATAAAAAGGAGTTAGATAGTTTTGCCGAAGAAATTTTAGATCGTTTTAGAAACCCATTCATAAAACACAATTTAAAGGATATTGCTCTAAATTCTATCTCTAAATTTAAAGTTAGAGTGTTACCTAGTTTAATAGAGTATCAACAGAAAAATAACCAATTGCCTACCAATCTAACATTTGCCTTTGCTTGCTTAATTCGTTTTTATAAAGGTACTTGGCAAGGTAAAACTTTGCCAATTAAAGATAGTAAAGAAATAGTAGATACGTTTAAAACTATTTGGACACAAACCGACACAAATTTGGTTGCTAAATCAGTATTAAAGAATACCACTTTGTGGGATGAAGATCTTACAAAAATCAACAAATTAACAGATGCTATTACACTTGCTTTAAACGCAATAGAAAGAAAAGGAATAGAACAAGGCTTAATTGAATTTGGCAAATCGTATTAAAATGAACCATCAAAAAAAAATAATAAAAGTACACCCAGCTGATAATGTTGCAGTTGCTTTGGTAGATTTAAAAGAGGGAGAAATGATCTCTTTTAATAATGATGATATTTTGGTTGTGTCATTTGTTAAAGCCAAACATAAAATTGCACTGCAAAACTTTAAAATTGGTGATGAAATTTTAATGTATGGTGTTTTAGTGGGTAAAGCAAGTTTTACTATAAAAAAGGGAGAAGTTTTAACCATAGAAAATGTAAAACATCAAAGTGCAAAAGTTACTCAAAAAACTGGAACTATAGGTTGGACAGCTCCAAATGTAAACAAATGGAAAAATAAAACCTTTATGGGCTATCATAGAGAAGATGGCCAAGTGGGTACTGCAAATGTTTGGTTGTTTTTTCCACTCGTTTTTTGCGAAAATAAAAACATAGAAAAATTAAGAGGTATTTTTGAAAAGGAATTGTTAACGGTAAAATCTAACAGTCATCAAATGTTACTTCGTTCTTTAGTTAATGGAGAAGAAAATATTGATAGCATAGAAAATGAAGCTACTAAAGTTTTTGAAAACATCGATGTAAAGTTTATAACACATCCAGGAGGTTGTGGCGGAATTAGACAAGATTCTGAAAGTTTGGCAAAATTATTGGCGGGTTATGTAAAAAATCCTAATGTTGCTGGAGCTACAGTTTTAAGTTTAGGATGTCAGAACCTTCAAATAGATATTTTTAATAATGCACTAAATGCTATAAGTCCAAACAATACCAAGCCTATATTAATGTACGAACAACAACAGATGGGCACAGTAGATGAAATGCTTACATTTGTTATTAAAAATTCTTACGATGCTATTAAAAAAGCAAATAATATAGTAAGAAAACCTGCACCTTTATCAAAATTAAAAGTAGGTTTAGAGTGTGGTGGTTCTGATGGCTTTTCAGGCATTTCTGCAAACCCAACTTTAGGATATACTTCAGATATGTTAGTTGCCTTAGGCGCATCTGCAATTTTGTCTGAGTTCCCAGAATTATGTGGAGTAGAGCAAGAATTGGTAAATAGATGTGTAAAAGAAGAACATGCTAACAAATTTCTAAATTTAATGCAAGCTTTTGAAAAATCTGTAGTGGATGCTGGATCTGGGTTTGACATGAACCCTTCTCCTGGGAATATTAAAGATGGTTTAATTACAGATGCAATGAAGTCTGCAGGAGCAGCAAAAAAAGGTGGTTCGTCACCAATTGTAGATGTTTTAGATTATGGAGAATACGTAACCCAACCAGGTTTAAATTTATTGTGTACGCCAGGTAATGATGTAGAAAGCACTACTGGTATGGTTGGTTCTGGAGCAAATATTGTTTTATTTTCTACTGGATTAGGTACTCCTACAGGTAACCCAATTACCCCTGTAATAAAAGTATCATCAAACTCTGATTTGGCAAATAGAATGAGCGATATTATTGATATAGATACAGGTGATGTAATTCAAGGAAAAAAAACAATAGAACAAATGGCAGAAACTATGCTAGATTATATCATTAAAGTAGCTAGTGGAGAAATTTCATCTAAAGCAAGTTTACTTCATCAAGACGATTTTATTCCTTGGAAAAGAGGAGTTTCTTTATAATAAATTAACCTTAATTATTAATTCGTAAAGAAGATTTACGAATTAATAATTCTGGTTGTAATACAATTTGTTGAGATCTCTTAGTTTTTATCTTTTTATCTACTTCGTCTAAAAATAATAATGCAGTTTTTCTACCCATTTCTATTGGAAATTGGTCTACAGAAGTTATAGAAAGTTCCATAAAACGTGTAAAAGGTTCGTTACTAAAGCCAACAACACTAATATCTTCAGGTATTTTTAAACCTCTAGATTTAATTTCTTGTATTGCACCAAGAGCAGAAAAATCACTCGCAGAAAATATAGCATCTGGCGGATTTTGTAAATTAAGTAATTCTGTTGTTGATGTTCTACCAGATATAACTTTACTATTAGTTTTTATAACTAAATTTTCGTCAAATTCTAATCCATGATCGAGTATTGCTTGCCTATAACCTAAATATCTATTTTTAAAAATTTCTAGCCTTCTGTCATTAGATAAATGGGCAATTCTCTTATATCCTTGTTTTATAAGGTGTTTTGTGGCTTGGTAAGCTCCATTAAAATCGTCTATGGTTACAGAACTAACATTGGCAATATCTTTTTTTCTGTCAAAGAATATAAGTGGCACATTTTTTTTAGAAATACTTTCAAAAATATTACTCTTAGTTTGGGCATTGGTAATAGACATTAAAATACCATCTACTTGTGCGCTTAATAAAGAATTAATATTCCCAATTTCTTGTTCTTCTTGATCGTGAGTTTGGCAAATAATTACATGATAACCTTTAGGGTATAACTCTTCTTCTATTCCTCTAATTACAGATGCAAAAAAGTTACTGTCAATTCTAGGTACAATCACCCCAACATTAAAACTCTTACCGCTTTTTAAAGCTTTTGCTAAGGTGTTCTGCTCATACTTCATTTCTATTGCAGTTTCCTTAACTAATTTTCTAGTTTTTTCGCTAATTTTTGGATTGTTATTAAGGGCTCTAGATACTGTAGCAGCTGTCAATCCTAAATTTTCGGCAATATCATAGATTGTCGTTTTCTTTACCATATTGCTAATTAATGATTTTTTTTTGAATTAAATATATTTTTGATTAATAAATTTTGATAATCCAAAGTTTATTAATAATATTGTGTAATCGATTACATTATTTCTAAATTCTATACTTTAACTATTAATGAAAAATATATTTAAATATTCGTTTTATATTCTGTTTGTAGCGCTTTTTTCTTGTAATAGCAATGATGATGACTTTACAGAAACTGCTGTAAGTAGCATTATTATTGATGGCGATGATATTAATGATGGAAAATCTTCTCAAATGCGAGCCGAAATTTTTCCAATAACCGCCTTAAATAAATCCATTATTTGGAGTGTTTCTGATGAAACAATTGCTACCATTTCTTCAAGTGGCTTAGTAAAAGCAATAACAAACGGATCTCTAACTGTTTTTGCAAATTCTAAAGATAATGCAGAAGTAAGTGCATCTAAAGATATTACTATATCTGGAGTTGTTGTTCCAGACGTTTTAGTATCAAGTTTAACAATCTCTGGTTCTGATATTATAAACGGGCAACCACAAAACTTTACTGTAGAGGTCTTTCCTGCAAATGCAACAAATCAAGATGTAAGTTGGTCAGTATCCGATAATACTATAGCCACTATTAATTCAGAAGGTTTATTAACACCCCTAAATAATGGAGTTGTAAAAGTTATTGCAACTTCTAAAGATCCAAATGCGGTATCAGCAGAATTAGAAATTAGCATATCAGGTTTTTCAAATATTCCAGGTGTAAGCACTAGTACAGAGCTATTAAATGCCATTCAAAATGCTATTTCTGGTGATGTTATTTATGTAAAAGAAGGTGTTTTTACTTTTAGTACTACTATTAAAATCACACAAAGTGGAACATCAACAAACCAAATATCCATTATAACACACCCAAATAATTCTCAAAGACCAATTTTTGATTTCTCTTTAATGTCAGAAAATTCATCCAATAGAGGTATTGAATTATCTGGTAGTTATTGGCATATAAAAGGAATTAAAATTACAAAAGCAGGAGACAATGGAATGTGGATTAATGGACATAATAATTTAGTGGAATACTGCGAGTTTAGCGAGAATTCAGATACTGGATTGCAGATTAGCAGTGGTGGTAGTAATAATACAATTCTTAATTGCGATTCTTTTTTTAATGCCGATTCTACTTTAGAAAATGCAGATGGTTTTGCAAGTAAATTAGATGCTGGTGATGGCAACAAATTTATAGGTTGTAGAGCATGGCAAAATTTAGATGATGGTTGGGATGGTTATTTAAAAGGTACTGATAATATAACCACAACTTATGAAAACTGTTGGGCAATTAAAAATGGATATTTAAAAGATGGTAGCAAAGGTGTTGGAGATGGAAATGGTTTTAAAACAGGTGGTAGTGATGACAAAACATTAAAACATAATGCTATTTTTAGAAACTGTTTAGCTGTGGGTAATGTTGTTGACGGATTTGACCATAATAGCAATAGAGGTAATGTAGAAATTTATAATTCTGGAGCCTATAATAATGGTAGAAACATCAATTTCGGAAGCTCTAATACTGCAAATGCATTAACTATAAAAAATACCGTAAGTTTTTCTGGTGATAATAATGATAGTTACAATGCAACAAATATAGATATTACCAATAATGGTTGGCAAAATGGAATTCTAACAAATACTAGTGATTATGTTAGTTTAGACATAGTTTTATTAACCAGTTCTAGACAGTCAGATGGTAGTTTACCTGAATTAGAATTTATGAAATTGGTAGATGGCAGCGATCTTGTAGATGCTGGTATAAATGTTGGATTATCCTTTAACGGATCTGCACCAGATATTGGTCCTTTTGAAAAATAATCAAATTTTAAGTTTAGAAATTAATTTTTAGTAAAAAAAGCATCAAAAAACTATGGTTATAGTAAAAATGTCTTGTTTACAGCTAAAAAATAATTATATTTGTGTAATCGATTACAATTAACTAAAAAATGAATTAATACTTAAATTAATTTTATGAGAAACAATAAAACAGTATTTTGGAAACTAAGATCCAAAATAAAAGACAGAAAAATTTCTTCACTTAGTTTTTCTAAAAGCTTTAAAGCTTTACTTTTTACATTTTTATTCTTTGCTTATACAAACATTCAAGCACAAGATAATATTATTGTAAATGGAGTAGTTACAGAACTAGATACAGGTGTTCCTTTGCCAGGAGTATCTGTAATGATAAAAGGCACAACAAAAGGAACGTCTACAGATTTTGATGGTAATTTTAAACTTGCTAACGTTTCAACAAATGCAGTGTTGGTTATTTCTTATTTAGGGTATGCAACAAAAGAAGTAAAAATAGAAGGTAAAACGAATATTAAAGTTGCACTCTCACCAAGTACAGAATCTTTAGACGAAATTGTTGTTGTTGGTTATGGAACATCAAAGAAGTCAGATTTAACAGGTTCAGTTGTTGCTATTTCTGGTTCAGATATAGCAAAACAACCGATTTCTAATGTTGGAGAAGCCTTAACTGGGCGTTTACCAGGTGTTCAAATTGTTTCTTCAGAAGGGTCTCCAGATTCTGAAATGAATATTAAAATTCGTGGGGGAGGTTCAATAACACAAAACAGTTCTCCTTTAGTTATTGTAGATGGTTTTCCTGTAAATAGTCTTAGTGATATTGCATCTTCAGATATAGAAAACATATCTATATTAAAAGACGCTTCTTCAACCGCAATTTATGGTTCTAGAGGTGCAAATGGTGTAATAATTGTAACTACTAAGAGTGGTAAAAACGGAAAAGTCACAGCAAATTTTAACACCTTTTATGGTGTTAGTAGTATTGCCAAAACTATAGATGTATTAGAGGTACAAGATTTTGTAAAATGGCAATATGAGTACGCATTGCTTAGAAATGATGGTAGTGATAGACCAGAAGAATCTTATGAAAGATATTTTGGTTTGTGGCAAGATTATGATCAATATTTAGGTCAGAAAGGAACAAATTGGCAAAAACAAATCTATGGTGATTTAGGTACAGTTGAAAGCCGAGATTTATCTGTAAGAGGTGGTTCAGAAAAATTTAATTTTAATTTAAACTATGCTTTATACGATCAAAAAGCCATAATGTTAGGTTCTAAATTTAGAAGAGATAACCTTTCTGTTTCTTTAAAAAGTAAAGCAAGTGAAAAAGTAGACTTATCTTTTACATTCCGTTATTCTAATACCGAAGTTAATGGTGGTGGAGCAAATGAACAAAACGAAGTTTCATCAGCAGATTCACGTCTAAAACACAGTGTTGGCTATTCACCAATTCCACTTCCTGGTTTAACAACAGATGAAACAGATGAAGCTTTACAGAGTTATTTGGTAGATCCTTTTCTTGCTGTAGATGATAATCAACGTCAAAAAACAAGAAAAAACTTTAATATGGTAGGTAGTTTTTCTTGGGAGGTTTTAGAGAATCTAAAATATAGAATGGATATTGGATTAGATAACAGAGAAGATGGAGATAACCGTTTTTATGGTAGATCAACTTATTATGCTAATAATAGACCATCAGCAGATAACCAAGGTTTGCCAGCTTTTGTTACAACCGATAAAAGACAAACTCGTTTTAGAAATGCCAATACTTTAAATTACGATTTTAAAGAATTGTTACAAAGTGATGAACATGAACTTAAGTTGCTTTTAGGTGAAGAGATGCTTATTACAGAATCTAATACTTTAACTCAAGAAATTCATGGTTTTCCTAAGTTTTTTGATTTCAATACTTCAAAAAATCTTTTTTCACAAGGTACTCCTCAAACTGTAGATAATTTTTACAGTCCAGATGATAAATTACTTTCTTTCTTTGGTAGAGTAAACTATAGTTTTAAAAACAGATATTTATTAACAGCTACTTATAGAGCAGATGGTTCTAGTAAATTTTTAGGAGATAATGCTTGGGGTTATTTTCCTTCAGCTGCTTTAGCTTGGAAAATAACGGAAGAAGAGTTTTTAGAAGATTCAAGCTGGGTAGATGTATTAAAACTTAGAATTAGTTATGGTGAATCTGGAAATAATAATATACCAACAGGCCAAACAGCTAGAAATTTTCAATCTAGCACTACTACTTACATAAACGATGTTACAAATTATTGGGCACCATCAACGGTACTTATTAATCCAGATTTAAAATGGGAAACCACAGTTACTCAGAATATAGGTTTAGATTTTGGTTTATTCGATAGTAAAGTTACAGGTAGTTTAGAGGCTTATAAAAATGTTACAGAAGACTTGTTGTTTAGGTTTAATATACCAAATGATACAGGTTATGCCAGTCAATATAGAAATGTTGGTGAGGTGCAAAACTCAGGAGTTGAAGCTTCTTTAAATTTCACAATTTTAGAAAAATCAGATTATGCTTTAAATCTTTCTGTAAATACAAGTATCAATAGAAATAAAATACTTTCTATGGGGGCTTTAGAAAATTTTGGAGAAAATACAAATTGGGCATCATCTCAAATTGGAGACGACTATTTAGTAACAGTTGGCCAGCCATTGGGTGTAATGTATGGGTATAGAAATGCAGGTAGGTACGAAGTTTCAGATTTTAATTACAATCCTGACAATCAAGAATACACGTTAAAGTCTGGTGTGGCCGATAATTTAGTTATTGGTAATGTAAGGCCAGGTTCAATGAAGTTAAAAGATATTAGTGGCCCAGAAGGTGTGCCTGATGGTGTAGTTGATGCAAATGATCAAGAAATTATCGGAAATTCTAATCCAGATTTTATCGGTGGTTTTGTACTCTCTGGACGTGCATATGGATTTGATTTATCTGCAGCGTTTAATTTTAGCGTAGGTCAAGATGTTTACAACGCAAATAAAATTGAATTTACCACATCAAACGAAAATGGACAGTACAGAAATCTAAGCACTATAATGGCTGATGGTAATAGATGGACAAATCTAGATACATCAACTGGTCAGTTAGTAACAGATCCAACTCAATTAGAGGCTTTAAATAAAAATACAACCATGTGGTCTCCATATATGTCTAGATATGTTTTTAGTGATTGGGCTGTAGAAGACGCTTCTTTTTTAAGATTAAATACTTTAACATTAGGATATACTCTTCCTGAAACCGTAGTTGAAAAATTGTCGGTTACCAACTTAAGGTTTTATGTAACTGCAAATAATGTGTTTGTGTTAACCAATTATTCAGGCCCAGATCCAGAGGTATCAACAAGAAGAAAAACTCCATTAACACCAGGTGTAGATTATTCTGCATATCCTAGAAGTAGACAGTTTGTTTTTGGATTAAACTTAAATTTTTAACAATATATTTTTTAGAATATGAAAAAAATAAAATCAATATTAATTTTAGGAGTACTTATACTTACTCTTTTCAATTCTTGTAGAGAATTTGAAAGTGATTTTTTAGATGCTCCAGTAAAATCTTCATTAGAAGAGTCTTTGATTTTTTCTAATGCAGGTTTAGCAAGAGGTGCTGTAGATGGTATTTTAGAGCCAATGGGACAAACAAATTCTTATAGAGGTAGACACATTCCTAACTATGGTTTTAATACAGACGTAGAATGGCATTACAATTCTGCTTCTGTGGGTAATGCTACTGGAGAACTAGCAATCTATGATGCTAAGCCTAATAACACTTCAATGAATAGAGATAATAGCTCTTGGGCAATGATTTACAGAGGTATTGAAAGAGCAAATATCTGTATAGTAGGTATTCGTGAATATGGTAATCCAGAGCCAGGTAATGAATTAGGGCAATTATTAGGAGAAGCTTTAACATTAAGAGCCTTGTATTATAGCGATTTACTAAAAACTTGGGGAGATGTACTTGCACGTTTTGAACCTATTACTTCAGAAACTGTATATATCGAAAAATCTAGCAGAGATGTTATTTATAAACAAATAATTGCAGATTTAGGAGAAGCAGCTGAGTTAGTTGCATGGCCAAATGAATCATCAGCCACAACTACAGTAGAAAAAGTAAACAAAGCTTTTGTTAAAGGATTAAGAGCACGTGTTGCATTAGCTGCAAGTGGTTTTCAACAATACCCAGGTGATGGTGTTCGTAGAAGTAATGATCCAGATTTATCTGTAGATAAAATGTACAGATTAGCTTTAGACGAGTGTAGAGACGTAATTAATAGTGGTACAGCTTCGTTAGAAACATCCTTTGAAACACTATGGAGAAAATTGAATGAAGAAAATATTTCTGCAGGAGGAGAATCTCTTTGGGAAATTCCGTTTGCAGATGGTCGTGGTCGTGTAAACTTTTCATTTGCAATTCGTCACAGAAGTGTAGACCAATATACAGGACAAGCAAGAGGAGGTACTGCAGGTCCATTACCAACAGTTTTTTACGATTATGATGAAAAAGATATAAGAAGAGATATTACCTGTATACCTTATCAATGGGGTACTGCTGTAGATGGTGTGTCACAACAAGAATTGGTAGATTTAAATACGTGGTATTTTGGTAAATATCGTTATGAGTGGATGAATAGGTATGTTACTTCTTCTAACGATGATGGTGTTAATAAAATTTATATGCGTTATGCAGAAATTCTTTTAATGGCAGCCGAAACTGCAAATGAATTAGAAGGGGTTGCTGCAGCTGCACCATATTTAAAACAAATTAGAAGAAGAGCTTTTGATTCTAGTGATCATCCAACAAAAGTAGAGAACTATGTAAATAGTATTAGCAGTAAAGAAGAAATGTTTCAAGCTATTGTAAATGAACATGGTTACGAATTTACAGGAGAAATGGAACGTAAGCAAGCACTTATACGTTGGAATTTATTAGGTGAAAATTTAAGAAAAGCAAAAGAGAAAATGGCTAATTTAAGAGATCGTACAGGAGAATATGCAGACGTACCAGTAACCTTATATTACAAATATAAAGAAGATGAAGAAACATTAGACATCTATGGATTAAATAGAGGAGAAACAGAAAATCCTGGGGTCGAATATTCTGCCAAAGATTGGACAAATTTACAAGACGACAGAATAAACGCTTTGTTTAAAGAAGGTGTAGATCCAGATACAAGACAATTTTGGCCAATTTGGCAAGTATTTATAGATAATAGTAATGGTAAATTATATAACGATTACGGATACTAATAAACTTAATAACAATTTATTATGAAACTAAACAATGTAATAAAAGTACTATTTTTAGCTGTATTATGCATCAGTTTTTCTAGTTGTATAACTAGTTATGATGAAGATGTTATAGAAGAGCTTTCTATTAAAAGAGAATTTGCGCCAGTAGACTTAACAGCAAGAGTTAGAAATCAAACAAATGTAGAGTTAACCTGGGCTTTAAGAGATGAGGTTACAAATTTTGTGGTAGAATTTAGTGCAGATGACCCAACTTTTTCTACAATATTTTTATCACAAGAAGTATCTGCAGAAGATTTACCAGTGCAAATAAGGTTAGAAGGAGAAACTGTTTATTCAATAAGAGTAAAAGCTGTAAGTTCTAGAGGCTTAGAAGATTCTACTTGGGCATTGGGTGAAGCAACAACGCTAACAGAACAAATTATGTTACCTTCAGAAGCTGGAGATATTCAAGCATTATCTGCAACTTTAAGATGGGAAGCTGGTTTAAATGTAACTCACTTTATATTAGAACCTGGTAGCATAAGATATGATATAACCGCACAAGATAAAACAGCTGGTATTGCTACAATAACAGATTTAACTTCAGAAACAGAGTACACTGCAACACTTTACAATAATGATAAAATTAGAGGAACTGCTTCTTTTACCACTGGTATAGATGTAGGAAATAACACATTAGCGCTTCCAACTGATGATATTTTTCAAATAATTGCAGATGCTGCTCCAGGAGATATAATACTTTTTGAGCAAGGAGATTATACAGATCAAGTAGGTAGAATAACTTTAGATAAATCAATAACTCTAAGAGGATTAAGACCAGATTTTAAACCACAATTAAAAGTTAGTTTTGCTGTAGAAAATGGAGCAACTGACGTTAGTTTAATCGATTTAGATTTAACAGGAGATTTACCATTAGAATTAACGGATATGATAAGGTATAGTGGTGTTGGAAATTATAATTCTCTTTTAGTAAGTGGTTGTAATGTACACGATTATGATCGTTCTTTTATAGCAGGTAATGTAACAGATGCAATTATTCAGTCTATAACCGTAGAAAATTCTATAGTAACAAATGTATTGACTAATGGAGGTGATTTTATCGACTTTAGGTCTTCTGATGTTTTTAACGTAAATGTTAATACAAGTACATTTAATAATTGTGCTCCAGGGCGTGATTTCTTTAGAATTGATGATTCAGGTACATCTACACAAAGTGGTTTAACATGTAATATTGTATTAGATAGCTCTACCATTTATGCATGTTCTAATTCTTCGAGTAAAAGGTTGATGTATGTTAGATTTCAGGACAATAAAATTACCGTAAAAAATACTTTAATTACAGATACAGATTCAGAAGGATATTCAGATCAGAGTAGAACAGATCCAAATCCAACATTTTTAAACAATAATTATTGGAATGCAGATGGCTTTTTTAATAGTAGTCAAACAATATCAGATCAATCAGGTACAAATACTGTTTTAGACCCTGGTTATGTAGATGCAGCCAATGGAGATTTTACAATAACAAACCAAACTTTATTAGATAATGCTGTTGGAGATCCACGTTGGAGACAATAGTAGTTTTAATTGATTTATAACATGCCAAATAGCACTAGTTATTTGGCTTGTTTGGTTTTTTTTAAGTTGTTTAATGTTTAAGGCTAATTTTGCCTTTAATAAGCTTGTAATAAAGTAATTACCTAAATAGAATTCATGTATCTACAATCAAATACATTAATAGTTTTAAAACTAATTATGTTATGAAAACAACATTTTCTTGTTGGCTTGTACTTTTTTGTTCATTAACTATTTTTTCTCAGGAAGTTAGTTTCAGAAAATATGGAGGTTGGTTAGAATCTGCTTATGTAGAATGGCAACCGGTTGATGAAGCAACAAGTTATAATGTATATTATAGTGGTCAAGGAATCGTAAATCGTAAAATTGATAACCAATTAATAAGATGTTATAAAGATGGATCTTACAGGGCAGATATTCTCGGTTTAAAACCCGGTAATTATACAATTTCAGTAGCTCCTGTTATTCAAAATTCTGAACAAATCAAAACCACAACAAATTCAATTGATGTTATTGCTAATGATAGAGCCGGTTTTGCTTTTTCTAACAATCGAATTGTTGGGGGGTATAACTTAGATGGTACACCTAAATCTGGTGCAGTAATTTTATACATTACAGAAGAAACTAAAAATACAATTCAATTAAATGTTACTGGTGCCAATTCTAATCCATGTATTGGTTTACAAGCTATTTTAAATGGTTTTAAAAAAGGGAATGATAATAGACCTTTAATTGTTAGATTAATTGGTCAAATAACAGATCCATCAGAATTGTTAAATGGAGATATTGTTATCGAAAATAAACAAAATGCAAATAGCGCTATAACTCTAGAAGGTGTAGGCGAAGATGCAGTGATAGATGGTTGGGGTATTCGTTTAAAAAATGCTTCGAACATAGAGATTAGAAATATTGGTATTATGAATGTGAATAGTGGAGAAGGAGATAACATTGGTTTACAGCAAGAAAATGATCATATATGGGTTCATAATGTAGATTTCTTTTATGGTGATGCAGGTAGCGATGCAGATCAAGCAAAAGGTGATGGAGCATTAGATTGTAAAAGATCTAAATATGTAACGTTTTCATACAATCATTTTTGGGATACAGGTAAATCAAATCTTTTAGGGTTAAGCGAAACACAAGACGATCCTGATTTATTAATTACATACCATCATAATTGGTACGATCATTCAGATTCACGTCATCCTAGAGTACGTTATTATACAGCACATGTTTACAATAATTATTATGATGGTAATTCGAAATATGGAGTAGGTTCTACCAAAGGCTCATCTGTATTTGTAGAAAATAATTATTTTGAAAATTGTAAATACCCAATATTAACTTCTTTGCAGGGAACAGATATTGCCTATGGAAATGGAACATTTTCAGGAGAAGATGGGGGTACAGTAAAAGCTTTTGGAAATACAATTATTGGAGAAAATAGATTTGATCCTTATGGAGCTGCTGGTCCAACTAATTCTACTTCTAATTTTGATGCTATTGTTACAGAAACTAGAAACGAAACCATACCAAATACAATAACTTCAAAAGCGGGTAGTAATATTTATAATAATTTTGATACTAATGGAGTTCTTTGGTATACCTATAATGTAGATTCAGCTGAAGATGCTAAAACAAAAGTGATGCAATTTTCGGGTAGAGTAAATGGAGGTGATTTTAATTGGACTTTTAATCAACCTGCAGATGATACATCATCTAGTGTAAATCAACCCTTAAAAACTGCACTACTAAATTACACCACAAATTTAGCATGTATTCAAGGTATTAGTCTACCACCCAATGATCAAATATTAGTGGTAACCACAGACAATGCAGATCAAGATATAATAGAGGGTAATAGCTTGCAAAATATTGTATTTACTTGGGGAGGAACAGCAATCGATGCCACTGTTACTGGTTTACCAGCATCAGGAATTTCTTTTGTTAAAAATACGAGTACAAAAACAATTACAATTTCTGGAACACCAACTGCAGATGTATCATACTCAGTGGCTACTTCTGGCACAACAGGAACTTCAGCTGTAATTTCTGGTTTAATAACAATTAATACTGCATCAACAGAAAATCAAATTCATAATTTTACAGAATCAGGTAAAACTAGCGATTTCTATACTATTTCAGGAAATCTATCTACTTCTAAAGGAAATGCTCATTATAATAATCTTACGTTAACACAATGTTTAAAAATAGAATCTAGCACCAATATTTCTTTTACAACTGGTTTAGCAAGTATGCTAACACTTGTTTTTAATGATGGAGTTTCTGGTTCTATAAGAATTGATGGTCAAGATAAAACGTTTACAAATGGAGTACTTTTATTAGAAATACCTGCAGGATCGCATACAATTACCAAAGATGTAACCTTAAATCTTTACTATATGGCTGTAACATACGCGGCTTTAAGTATAGAAGAGCATAATAAAAAGATTAATAAAATACAGTTGTATCCAAATCCTGTTAAAAACCGATTATTTATAAAATCTAATGATAAAATAGAAAAAATTCAAGTTTATAATACATTAGGTAGGTTAATTAAAAGTAATACCAATCTCAATAATATCGATTTAAGTGATTTAAAAAAATCAGCTTATATAGTTAGAGTATATACCAAAAAAGGAATCGAAAAAAAGGTGATAATTAAAAATTAGGTTTAAAATGATGAATTTTAAATGTAAAAAAGAAAAAATATAATGCCCAAAAAAGGAATTTTAATTTTATTTATTTTAATAGTTGTTCAAACCAATTATAGCCAAGAACTTGCATTTCCTAATGCAGAAGGATTTGGTAAATATGCTACTGGAGGACGTGGAGGATTAACCTACGTAGTTACAAACTTAAATGATGATGGTGAAGGTAGTTTAAGAAAAGGAATTGTAAAAAAAGGTCCAAGAACCATTGTTTTTGCAGTTTCTGGTACTATTGAATTACAATCTAAACTAGACGTAAACAAAAATAAAGGAAACTTAACCATTCTTGGGCAAACTGCTCCAGGAGAAGGCATCACTTTAAAAGGATATCCATTTACTATTAAAGCAGACAATGTAATTGTAAGATATTTACGATTTAGAATGGGAGATGAAAACAATGTTCAAGGAGATGCCTTAGGTGTTAATAATGCAAAAAATGTTATTATAGATCATTGTTCAATTAGTTGGGGTACAGATGAAAATGCTTCTTTTTACAATAATAAAAATTTTACTTTGCAATGGAGTATTATTTCAGAAGCTTTAAATAAATCAGTTCATAAAAAAGGAGCTCATGGTTATGGAGGTATTTGGGGAGGCGTAAACGCTTCATTTCATCATAATTTAATAGCCAATAATAATAGTAGAAATCCAAGATTTAGTGGTTCTAAAACAACTCAAAATTCAGAAAATGAATTTGTAGATTTTAGAAATAATGTAATCTATAATTGGGGAGATAATAGTATTTACGGAGGTGAAAAAGGAACTTATAATTTGGTAAATAATTATTTTAAACATGGTCCTGCAACTACTTCGTCAAAATTAGATAGAATTGTAAGTCCATCTAAACCGTATGGTAAATTTTATGTAGATGGAAACTATGTCTATGGGTATAAAAAAATTTCTAAAGATAATTGGCAAGGTGGTGTTCAGTGCGATGATCCACTTGCAACCAAGTTAGACAATGAAATCAATATTTCTGAAAACACAAAGACCGACAAAACGCAAAAAGCTTACAAAAGAGTTTTAAAAGAAGCTGGTGCTAGTTTCTTTAGAGATCCTGTTGATCAGAGAATCATCAAGTATGTAAAAAAAGAAAACGCTATGGTTAAAAAAGGTATTATTGATTCCCAAAATGAAGTTGGTGGATGGCCACTAATAACAGAAAATAAAGCAGGCAAAGACACAGATAAAGATGGAATTCCAGATAAATGGGAGCAAAAAAACAAATTAGATCATCTCAAAAATGATGCTAATTTAAAAACCTTAAGTAAAACGTATACAAACATAGAAATGTATAGTTTCTCTCTTGTTAAAGAATGTATTTAATTATAACAAAACAAAATTATGAACATTAACAAAACAATTTTAGCGCTTTCAATATTTTTGACGACTTTAATTTCTTGTAAAGAACAAACTGCAAAAAAGACAAATTTTTTTGATGAAGCTGATAAAATAATCGAAAGCATCAACATAAAAAAGTTTAATAATCTTACTTTAAATATAAAAGATTTAGGTGCTGTAGCAGATGCTAAAACTCTAAATACATCCATTATTAATGCAGCAATAGATTCTTGTAATGCTGCTGGTGGAGGAAAAGTAATTATTCCTTCAGGAGACTTTTTAACAGGGCCAATTGTTTTAAAAAGTAATGTAAATTTACATTTAGATGAGGGCGCGAATGTCCTTTTTTCTACAAATTATAAAGAATATTTGCCTGTTGTACATACTTCTTACGAAGGCCAAGAATTAATGAATTATTCTCCATTAATTTATGCTTACAAACAAAAAAATATAGCCATTACTGGTAAAGGTGTTTTTAACGGCCAAGCGAGTAATAAAAACTGGTGGCCATGGGCAGGTAAAGATACCTATGGATATATTAAAGGAACTCCTAATCAGAAAGACAGCATAAACTTACCAAGATTATGGGAAATGTCTAATAATAATACATCCGTTTCTGAGCGAATTTTTGGTGAAGGCTATCAACTTCGTCCAACATTTATTGAACCTTTTGAGTGCGAAAATGTATTAATTCAAGGGATAACAATTACAAACGCTCCTTTTTGGGTAATACATCCTATAAAATCAAATTATGTTAGAGTTGATGGAGTAACAGTAAATAGCCATGGGCCAAATAATGATGGTTGTGACCCAGAATACAGCAAAAATGTTCATATTACAAATTGCACTTTTAATACAGGTGATGATTGTATTGCTATAAAGTCTGGTAGAAATAATGATGGAAGAGTGGTTAATATTTCTAGTGAAAATATTGTAGTAGAAAATTGTGAAATGAAAGATGGTCATGGAGGAGTGGTTTTAGGTAGCGAAATTTCTGCAGGTGTAAGAAACGTATACGTTAGAAATTGTAATATGGATAGCCCCAATTTAGATAGAGCAATTAGAATAAAAACGAATACTTTAAGAGGAGGCTTTGTAGAAAATGTTTTTGTAAAAAACATTAAAGTTGGGCAAGTAAAAGAGGCGCTTTTAAGAATAAACACATACTATGGAACCTATGCAAACCAAGAAGGAAAATTTATACCAACTATTAAAAATATTTATTTAGAAGATATTACTGTAGAAAATAGTGGTAAGTATGGTATCTTAATTAAGGGTAGAAAACAAAGCCCTGTAGAAAATGTGTCGTTAACCAATGTACACATCAAAAATGCAAAAACGCCAATATCAGTAGAGAATTCAGAACCTCTTGTTTTCAAAAATTCATCAATAAACGGAAAAAAATATTAAAAAATTAATTATGAAAAAATTAGCCATTCTTTCAATCTTATTTTTCGCTTTTTACGCATGTAAAAAAAATAGCGAAACACTAAAAACTAGCTCAAATTCTTCAACAAAAACTTATGCTGAAATTTCAATAGCACAAGGAGGAGAATGGGTAGATGGCCCAAGAAATCATAAAGAATATAAAAATGGTAAATTTTTTAAAAATGTAAATAAATTAAATGTTCCCCAACAGCATACAGACCATACCTGGTACCTTCGTTATGAAGGTCCAGGCTGGGAAAACAGCAATGTTGGATATCGTTTGTATTTAGATTGGAGAAATGCAATTGATGTTTTTGGTAAAAAAGTAGACTCTTTGGTTTTGCCTTATGTTGGTCAAGATGGTTTTGATTCGTATCACGAACCTTCAGCTTGGGGCCAAGATATTTTAAAAGCAGGAAAATCTTTAGGAATTGGTGGTTTTGGAAGATTAGTTTCAGATACCATAGTCCATTTTCAAAAAGTAGAAAAAACAATAGCTACTATAGAAAATACAGAAAAAAGTTCAGCTGTAAATATCCATTATAAAAATTGGAAATCTGGTAATGATAGCATCGATTTAAAAGCAAAATTAGCTATTTTTTCAGAAGATCGTTTTACAAAAGCAAGTTTAACTCCTTCAAAAGAAATCTCTGGATTATCTACAGGAATTGTAATTGCAAAAAACATTCCAGTACTTAAAAAAGAAGGTACAAAATGGGCATATATTGCTACCTATGGCAAACAAACTTTGGCAAATCCACCAGACAATTTAGGAATGGCATTATTTTATAATTTAGATGATGTAGATTCTCAAACTTTAGGTCAACATGATCATTTGGTAACTTTTAAACCAACAACTAAAACAATTACATATTTCTTCTTAGCTGCTTGGGAGCAAGAATTAAATGGTATAAAAACTGAAGAAGAATTCTTAAAAGACATCAATAAAAAATTAGCTTCTTTAGAAGCCACAAACAATATTAATTAAAAATATTTTTGATGAAAACAATCAAATTTTACAGTATACTTTTTTCTTTAACTTTTATTTGTATGGTTAGCTCTTGCAAAAAAAACACAAAAGAAGAAGCCAATAAAGCAGTAACAGAAAAAGTTGTTCCTGAAAATTTAAAATGGTCAGAGAGAATGGTGCTTTCAGAAATAGAGCGTTTTCCAGATCCTACCTTGTTAGATTTTAGGAAAAAACCAAAATGGAGCTACACTCCAGGTTTAGTTTTAAGCGCTTGTGCCAAGGTTTATGAGCAAACAAAAAACAAAAAATTCTACGATTATGTCTATGCGTATGCAGACCAAATGATCGATAGCTCAGGAACTATAGATACTTATAAATTATCAAATCAAAATTTAGATATGATAAAATCTGGGGATGTTTTATTGTACCTATATCCAAAAACTAAAGAAGAGCGTTTTTTAGTTGCGATGGAAACTTTAAACGGTCAATTAGAATCGCAACCAAAAACGTCAGATGGAGGTTATTGGCATAAGAAAATTTACCCAAATCAAATGTGGTTAGATGGTTTATATATGGCAGAACCTTTTCATACACGTTATGCAAAAGAATATATAAATGATAAAGCTAAACAACAAAAAATCTATAATGATGTAGTACTTCAGTTTTCTTTAATAGAGAAACATAGTAAAGATGCTAAAACCGGATTATATTACCATGGTTGGGATGAAAGCAAAGAACAACGTTGGGCAAATAAAGAAACTGGTAACTCAGCTAATTTTTGGTCTAGAGGAATGGGATGGTATGGAATGGCATTGGTAGATGTGTTAGATTTTTTACCAGAAAATCATCCTGGAAGAGAAAAAATTATTGGATATTTAAATCAATATGCAGAAGCTGTAGTTAAGGTTCAAGATGAGTCTGGTTTGTGGTGGCAAGTTTTAAATCAACCAAATAAAAAAGGAAATTATTTAGAAGCTACAGGTACTGCAATGTTTGTATATACCTTAGCAAAAGGAGTAAATAAAGGGTATTTACCCAAATCCTATGTAAACTTTGCAAATAAGGGTTATGATGGTTTAATTAACAATTTAATTACTGTTGAAGATAATGGAATTGTAAACCTAAACAAATGTTGTGGAGTTGCAGGTTTAGGTGGTAAACCTTACAGAGATGGATCATATGAATATTATATTAACGAATTAATACGTTCTAATGATCCAAAAGGAACAGGACCATTTATTTTAGCTAGTTTAGAGTTAAATAGATAGAAATGAAGTGTTTAATAAATTTAGTAGCTTTATTTTTTACAATATTTGTTTTTGCTCAAAAACCCTATGTTTCTGAGGTTTGGGTTGCAGATAATGGAGATGGAACTTATAAAAATCCAATAATTTATGCAGATTATTCAGACCCTGATGTGGTTAGAATTGGTAATGATTATTTTATGACAGCATCTAGTTTTAATGCAGCTCCAGGTTTACCTATTTTACATTCTAAAGATATGATTAACTGGAAATTAGTTAATTATGCATTAAAAGAGCAAGTTCCTAAAGATGTTTTTAACATTCCACAACATGGTAATGGTGTTTGGGCTCCAAGTATACGTTACCATAATAATGAAGTATATATTTATTGGGGAGATCCAGATTTTGGAATTTATATGGTAAAAACCAAAGACCCATTTTCAGATTGGGAAAAACCAGTTTTAGTAATGGCAGGTAAAGGACTTATAGATCCTTCTCCCCTTTGGGATGACAATGGTGATGCATACTTAGTTCATGCTTACGCAGGTAGTAGAAGAGGTGTAAAAAGTTTATTAACGGTAAATAAAATGAACCCTGAAGGAACCAAAGTTTTAGATGCTGGAATTCATGTTTTTGATGGTCACGAAAATCATTCTACAGTTGAAGGCTCAAAATTCTATAAGAGAAATGGATATTATTATATTTTTGCTCCAGCAGGAGGCGTTGCTACAGGTTGGCAATTGGTATTAAGGTCTAAAAACATTTATGGCCCTTATGAAGAAAAAGTTGTGTTAGAACAAGGATCTACAAAAATTAATGGGCCTCATCAAGGTGCCTATGTAGAAACTCCAAATGGAGAATCTTGGTTTTATCATTTTCAAGATGTTAATGCATATGGTAGAGTTGTACATTTACAACCCATGACTTGGAAAAATGATTGGCCTGTAATGGGTAAAGATTTTGATGGTAATGGAATTGGAGAGCCTGTTACATCACATAAAAAACCTAAAATCGATAAAACCTACTCAATAGAAACACCTGTAGAAACAGACAATTTTGAGAATTTTAATATTGGTTTGCAATGGCAATGGCAAGCAAATCCAGATGTGGTTTGGCATGCAAAATTACCAGGTAATAATTTTTTAAGATTATTCTCTATTAAAGTACCAAAAGTAGCTCCAAACCTTTGGAATACACCTAATTTGTTATTGCAAAAATTTCCAGCACCAAATTTTACAGCAACAACTCAAGTAAAATTAGTTCCTGAAGAGGTTACTGAAGGTAAATCTGCAGGAATCATTGTAATGGGAATGGATTATGCTAGTTTAGCAATTACACATGATGCAAACGGATTTTATGTTCAGCAAAAAGAAGCCATCAACGCCATAGAAGGAGCAAAAGAAGTTGTAAATGAGCAAAAACGCTTGGCATCTAACACAGTATATTTTAAAGTAAAAGTAACTGCTCCAGATGCAATGTGTCAATTCTTATATTCAGAAAATGGTAAAAAATTTAAAAAAATAGGAAAACCCTTTAAAGCTAAAGAAGGAAAATGGATTGGTGCTAAAATCGGTTTATTTTCAATTAGTACAGAAGAAGCAAAAAGAGGAAGTTATGCCGATTTTCCTTTTTTTAAAATTTCTAAATAATCTTTAAAATACTTTTTCAATAAAGAGACTAAAAATAGATTTTATCTTTTTTTTTGATTTTTAGATCTTTAAATCTAAGTTAAAATAACAGATTGTATATACATCATATAAAAAATGAAAAAAAATAATGATAAAGTTTTAATCTTTTGTTTGGCTTTAATTTCATGCTTAAGCTTTGTTTCATGTAAATACAATAAAGAACAAGAAATTAAAGAGGAAACAGCTTCTAAAATTACTACCATATATTTAATTGGAGATTCTACTATGGCAGATTATGCAAATAATTATGAAGTAGGAAAAGACTATCTAAAAACTAGATATCCTATTACAGGATGGGGTCAAGTTTTTCAACCTTTTATGATTGCTGATAGTATAAAAAAAATACAACCATTAATTAAAACAGATAGTGTTTTGGTAGACGACAGAGCAAGAGGAGGAAGAAGTACAAGAACTTTTTTTCAAGAAGGAAGATGGAGAGCAGTTTATGAAAATTTAGAAAAAAATGATGTTGTAATTATGCAATTTGGTCATAATGATGCATCTAAGAAAAAGCAAGAACGTTATGTAAATATAGAAGGCTATAAAGAATTTTTAAGACTATTTGTTAGTCAAACTAGAGCAAAAGGAGCTACTCCAATTATTTTAACACCTGTAGCAAGAAACTATCCTTGGAAAGATGGTAAATTAGGAAACGTTCATGGAGAATATGACACAGCTCCAAAAGACATTGCAAAAGAAATGGATGTTTTATTTATAGATTTAAATAAAAAGTCTAGAGATTTTTTTACCAAAAAAGGAAAAGAATTAGTAACTACTAACTATTTTATGAATTTACCAGCAAATACTTATGAAGCTTATCCTGATGGACAGAAAGACAACACACATTTTCAACCAAAAGGTGCTGTAGAAGTAGCTAGGTTAGTTTTTGAAGGTTTACAAGAGTTGAATAAAACAAAATACTAAATGAAAATTTTTAGAAAAGTATTTTTTATTATTTTCTTCAGTGCTTTTGTGGTATCTGGTCAAGAAAAATCAAATTTTAAACCCTATACAGTAGCAACAACTTTTAAAAAGTTAAAAAAGAAATATCCATTTATAACTCCAATAAAACCAATTTTTTCCAATAAGATTATTTCTGAAGAAAATGTAGTTTACAAAAAGGTTGATAAAACAAAATTAATGCTAGATATTTATTATCCTTCAGAAAATAAGAACACTTCTTTCCCTGCAGTTTTATTAATTCATGGTGGTGGTTGGTTAACTGGTAGCAGAGATAATCAACAAATTATGGCACAGCATTTGGCTTTAAAAGGCTATGTTGCTATTACTGTTTCTTATAGATTGGGTTTAGAAGCCAAATATCCAGCAGCTGTTAATGACATTAAAGATGCAATAGTTTGGCTAAAACAAAAAGCAAATAAATATCATATTAATCCAGATAAAATAGCCGTTTTAGGAGCTTCTGCAGGAGCACAATTAGCAACTTTGGTTGGTGTAACTGCTGATAATGTTTTGTATTCAACAGATAAAAAAACATCAAATAAAGTACAAGCTATTGTAAATATAGATGGTATTGTTTCTTTTATACATCCAGAAGCAGCAGCAGAATCTAAAAAAGGAAAAGCATCTTTGGCTGGTATTTGGTTGGATGGTGAAAAAGAAGAAAACTATAAAAACTGGAAAGAAGCATCACCCTTAGAATATGTTGGTAAAAACACACCACCTATCTTATTTGTAAATAGTTCTTTCGACAGATTTCACGCTGGTAGAGATGATATGATTTCCATTTTAAATCAACATAAAATTTATAATCAAACCTTTACTTTGCCTAAAAGTCCGCATTCTTTTTGGTTGGTAAATCCATGGTTTGATAAAACCTTACACTATGTTGTTGATTTTTTATCTAAGGTTTTAAAAGGATAACTTAATGAAACTTCGCAGAACTGATTAAATTTATTTTTAATGATCATTTTTTATAATTTTATTTTTATTTATTCTAAATAAATAGTTAGTTTTGCTGCGTGAGCATTTTTACAGACATACAATTCAATATCAAATTACATCAAATAACCTTTTGTAATTATCAATTGGTAATTGATGATAAAAGAATGCAACTTACTTTTCCTCAGTTATTGCAATTGCGTAATAAAATCAATGAGATTACTTTACCAGAAAATTTAGAGAATATCATACAAAACGAAAACTATGTACTGTTATTTATTGCAGATCGAAAGCATTTGGTTTTTTTAGAAATTCCTAAATTATTAGACTTGCAACAAGAACTAGCACTTTGTTTTGATAGCTATTAATCTTTAGCAGTTCTTTATTTAGATTACTTTTAAATTTACTAACGCATTTAAGCAACTTCTGTTTTTATTGTATCTTTGGTATATACAAAACGAAAATTATGAAAACAGCAATAAGAAGACAAATGACTATTAAGCCAGAAGTAATGGATGCTTTAAATGGTCAAATTGCATTAGAAATGCACGCGTCTGCCTCATATTTAGCAATGGCTTCTTGGTGTGATCAAAGAGAATTACTTAACAGTAAAGCTTTTTTTTACAAACAAGCTGAGGAAGAAAGAGCACATGGAATGAAAATTTTCAACTTTATAAATGATGCAGGTGGTGCTGCAATTTCTCCTGCAATTCCAGAAGTAAATAACGATTTTGAAAGCTTAAGAGCTATTTACGAAACCTCTTTAGACCAAGAAATAGCAGTAACACAATCTATTTATAAGTGTTTTAAAACAGCTAGAAATGCTGATGATTTTGCATCAGAAGTATTTTTACAATGGTTTGTAAATGAACAAGTAGAAGAAGAAGATACTGTTAGAAGTATTATAGATGTATTCGATTTAATGGAAGGTATGCCATTAAAAATGATAGACGAAAGATTACCTACAGAATAACAGAATTCTGAAGCATAATAAAAAAGCCAAAACAAATACTTGTTTTGGCTTTTTTATTTTTGAATGTTATTCTAAAAAAAAGAATATGAATCGCTTTTTGTATCTTTGTTTTATTACGAAATCGATTGAAATGTTTTTAGATTTATTATCTTTTTTAAAATTCTTAATAAAACGCAATCCAGAATAAGGCTTCTTGCTGTCATTTCTGCGCAGGCAGAAATCTCATTAAAGTAAAGAAAAATTATGAACAAGATTCTCATGTTTATGAGAATGATAAATAAGAAAAAAACATGCCTTTTTATCATAAATTAGGAGAAATCCCTCCAAAAAGACACACACAATTCCGTAAAAAAGATGGTAGCTTGTATTACGAACAACTCTTTGGTACAATAGGTTTTGATGGAATGTCTACCAACAGTTACCACGAACACAGACCAACCATGGTCAAAGAAATTAGAAAACAATATTCTGTAAAACCCAAAATAGCCAAAGCCAATAATATTCAATCGTATCGCTTTCGCGGATTTGAAGTTCCGTCAGAAAATGACTATTTAGAAAGTAGAAAAATTGTTTTAACAAACTCTGATTGTAATATTATTTTAGCGGCACCAAAACAATCAACAACAGAATATTTTTATAAAAACACAGATGCAGACGAAGTAATTTTCATCCACAAAGGTTCAGGAAAACTAAGAACGCATTTGGGAAACATCGATTTTAAATATGGAGATTATTTAGTAATTCCACGTGGAATTATCTACAAATTAGATTTCGATGATGAAAACAACCGACTTTTTATAGTAGAATCTTACAGTCCAGTTTACACTCCAAAACGTTATAGAAATTGGTTTGGTCAGTTGTTAGAACACGCACCTTTTTGCGAGCGAGATTTAAGAAGACCTCAAGAATTAGAAACCCATAATGAGTTGGGCGATTTTATCATCAACGTAAAAAAACAAGGCGAAATCATAGAAATGGTTTATGGTTCTCACCCTTTTGATGTGGTTGGTTACGATGGTTATAATTTTCCGTATGCATTTTCCATTCACGATTTCGAACCTATTACAGGTCGTATTCATCAACCACCACCTGTGCATCAAACTTTTGAAACCAATGCTTTTGTAATTTGCAGTTTTGTGCCTCGTTTATACGATTATCACCCAAACTCAATTCCTGCACCTTACAATCATAGCAATATCGATTCAGACGAGGTTTTGTATTATGTAGATGGCGATTTTATGAGCAGAAACGATATTGATCAAGGTCATATTTCCTTGCATCCAGCAGGTATACCTCATGGTCCACATCCAGGAGCTACAGAGCGTAGTATTGGTAAAACAGAAACCGAAGAATTGGCAGTTATGGTAGATACATTTAAGCCTTTACAGGTTACAGAAGAGGCTATGAAAATTGCTGATGAAGATTATTATAAATCTTGGTTGGAATAAAATAATTATTAGAAGCTATTTCGCGCTTTCCATTATATCTTTTTTTATGAAAAATAAAAAAAGGATGCCATTTCAATCACGGCTAAACTTGTTTGCAGATAAACAGATCAAGTAAACAAATAGCTTATTCAAAAACAAAAGACCTTTCAGGTTTTAAAAACCTGAAAGGTCTGCTAAAACATAAAAAATGTCAAAAAAAATAGAACCAGTAAACTACGGTTTAGAAAAAATATTTTCTGGAGCACAAGATTTCCTTCCATTGTTGGGTACAGATTATGTGGAATTTTACGTTGGTAATGCAAAACAAGCAGCACATTTCTACAAAACTGCATTTGGTTTTCAATCGCATGCTTATCGTGGATTAGAAACAGGCTCAACAGATGCTGTGAGTTATGTATTAACTCAAGACAAAATAAAGTTGATGCTAACAACACCTTTAAATAGCAAATCACCAATAAACGATCATATTGTAAAACATGGAGATGGAGTAAAAGTAGTGGCACTTTGGGTAGAAGATGCAAGGCAAGCGTATAAAGAAACAACCTCTAGAGGGGCAAAATCTTATATGGAGCCAACTGTAGAAAAAGATGAACATGGAGAAGTGGTAAGAGCTGGAATTTACACTTATGGAGAAACTGTACATATGTTTGTAGAACGTAAAAATTATAAAGGCGCATTTTTACCAGGTTTTCAAAAATGGGAATCAGATTACAACCCACCAATAGCAGGTTTAAAATACATAGATCATATGGTTGGTAATGTTGGTTGGAATCAAATGGATATCTGGGTAAAATGGTACGAAGATGTAATGGGTTTCGAAAACTTTTTGTCTTTTGATGACAAACAAATCCACACAGAATATTCTGCATTAATGAGTAAAGTAATGTCTAATGGAAATGGACGAATCAAATTCCCAATAAACGAACCAGCAGAAGGTAAAAAAAGATCGCAAATAGAAGAATATTTAGATTTTTACGAAGGTGCAGGAGTACAACATATTGCTGTTGCCACTGATGATATTGTTGCAACTGTAACGCAATTACGCTTAAATGGAGTAGAATTTTTATCTACACCACCAGAAGAATATTACAAAGCTGTTCCTGGTAGATTAGAAGAATTTAGTCACGAATTAAGAGAAGATATCGAAAGTTTAAAGGCTTTAGGTATTATGATTGATGCAGATGAAGAAGGCTATTTATTGCAAATTTTTACAAAACCAGTAGAAGATAGGCCTACTTTGTTTTTCGAAATTATACAAAGAATGGGAGCCAAAGGTTTTGGAGCAGGAAATTTTAAAGCATTGTTTGAATCTATAGAAAGAGAACAACAAAAAAGAGGAACGCTTTAAAGTTTACAAGTTTTTACTTTTAGTTCAAAGTATTAAAATAACGAAAGACCTTTCAGGTTTCAAAAACCTGAAAGGTCTTTTTTGTATATTTGAATATAACTGTTTTGTGATTATAAATAAATTTTACTTCAATAAATGAACAGAGAAGAAATTTTAAAAGCTATAGAAGAAAAATACGATAAATTAGGTGTTCCTGTAGATGCCATGTTAGAGGGTTTATTGCATAGTACACCAATTACTTATTGGGATTATATTCAAACAGACGCACTTTTGGGTTTACAAACTCCAAGAACCAATCAGCCAGACGAAATGGTATTTATTATGTATCATCAAGTAAATGAATTGTTGTTTAAAATGATTTTGTGGGAGATAGAACAAGTTGCGAAACCAATTGAAATATCCACAGAAAAATTCTCAATGCATTTAAATAGAGTCAGTCGTTATTTTGATATGCTTTGCAACTCTTTTAATGTAATGACAGAAGGTATGGAAAGAGAGCAGTATCTGAAGTTTAGAAATACATTAACGCCTGCAAGTGGTTTTCAGTCAGCACAATATCGTAAAATTGAATTTGCATCAACAGAGCTTATCAATTTAATAGATGCGAATTACAGAGAAACCATCAACAGGCATTCTTCGTTTAGAAATGCTTATAATCATTTGTATTGGCAAGCAGCAGGTAAAAATTATACTACAGGTCAAAAATCAACATTATTAAATCTTTTTGAGAAAAAATATAAAGGAGAATTCATTGATTTTATGGAAGATTATAATGATATCAACCTTTCTTTAAAATTTAAACAATTGCCCATAGAAGATCAGCAAAATGAAACTTTAATAAAAGCAATGCGTCATTACGATTATACTGTAAATGTAAAATGGGTTATGGCTCATTACAATGCTGCAAGTAAATATATTGGTGGTAGCGATTCTGAATTAAAAGCTACAGGAGGTAGTAATTGGCGTAAATACATGCATCCTAAATATCAAAGAAGAATTTTTTACCCTTACTTGTGGAGTAAAGAAGAGTTAGAAAACTGGGGTACATTTTAAACGAACTGTTTTCTAAAGAAATCGTTAAAAAGACATTTACAAATTGTTAGATATTTGCTTTTTTTAATTTTGGAACAGTAATTGTCATTCCTTTTTCATAAGTTTGATTTTTTATGAAAAAGTATATCCTTTTAATATTCGTTTTAATATTCACTACCATAACTTTTAGTCAAGAAAAAAAAGTTGCATATAAAAGTGGCGAATGGCTGCGTTATAAGATGAGTTTTAGTGGTTGGTTAAGAGCAGGTTCTGCAATTTTAGAAATAAAAGAAAAAGAATTTAATGGTAAAAAAGTGTTTCATACCAAAGGCACAGGTTGGACCTCTGGACCAATAAAATGGTTTTTTAAAGTAAATGATACCTATGAATCTTATTTTGATAAAGATTCTGTTAAACCGTATTTGTTTAAAAGAAAAATAGATGAAGGTGGCTATAAAAAACATAGAATAACATCTTTTAATTACGATTATAATACAGCTTACATTCAAGATTTTACCTTGCAAAAAGACACAACTGTAGCTTTTTCTAACGTGCAAGATATGATGTCTTCTTTTTATTATTTAAGAAATAAAGACGTTTCTAAATTAAAAATCGGAGAAGAAATTCAATTAGACATGTTTATGGATTCTCAAGTATATCCGTTTAAACTTCGTTTTTTGGGTAGAGAAGTTTTAAAAACAAAATTCGGAAAAGTAAAAACGATGGTTTTTAGACCATTAGTTCAGTCTGGTAGAGTTTTTAAAGCTCAAGAAAGCGTAACCATTTGGATTACCGACGATCTTAATAAAATACCAATTAAAATGAAAGCAGATTTATCAGTAGGTTCTCTAAGAGCAGAATTAGAGCAATACAATGGTTTGGCAAATGCTTTTGGAAAAACTGAATAGACAATTCTCTTTCTTTGGTTTTTGTTGATAAAAAAGTGCTTTTTAAATTAAAATTTTCTTTTTGTTTTATTAGAAAAAATAATAAAAATCGTTTTCGGAAGTTCTTCTTTTAGATTAAAAAGAAATCATTTTTATTTGTACTTTTGATATCGATCTAAAACAGCATATATTTCTTGAAAAAAGTAGTTATCCTTATCGCCCTTATTATATCATTTTTGTCTTGTAAAAAAGAAGAACCAAAACCTGTTCTTGTTGTAAAAGAAGAACCAAAACCAGTCATTAAATTTGGTTATAATGTAGATGATTATAAAGTGATTCATGATACAATTAAAAGCGGAGAAAGTTTTGGAATAATTTTAGACAGGCATCATGTTATGTATCCTAAAATTAACCAAATTGCAGCTGTTGTTAAAGATACTTTTGATGTAAGAAGAGTTAGAGCAGGAAAACCTTACACAATTTTAGCAAGTAAAGATTCTACAGAAAAAGCACAAGTTTTTATTTATAAGCACGATAAAATAAACGCTACAATTTTAGATTTTAAAGATTCGATAATTACTGCTAAACAATATCAAAAACCAATAAAAATAGTAGAAAAAGTAGCAAATGGAGTAATCAATGCTAATTTTACTTATTCTATGGATAGTTTGGGTTTAAAACCGAATTTAACTTATAAAGTTGCAGATATTTATGCTTGGACTTTAGATTTCTTACGATTGCAAAAAGGCGATAAATTCAAAATAATTTACGAAGAAAAATTCATAGACGATTCAACTTTTGCAGGTTATGGAAATGTAAAATCAGCCGTGTTTAATCACAATGGAAGAGATTTATACGCTTTTCGTTTCTTGGCAGATTCTACATTAAATATTCACGAATATTATGATGAAAATGCAAAGATGTTAAGAAGTCAGTTTTTAAAATCTCCTATAAAGTTCCAATACAGAATATCTTCAAGATACAACTTAAGACGTAGAATTGCTTATTATGGTAACAGAGTTAAGCCTCATAGAGGTACCGATTTTGCTGCAAAAATAGGTACACCAATTATTGCTACAGCAAGTGGAACTGTTGTAGAATCTACAAGAAGAGGTGGTAATGGAAAATTTGTAAAAATTAAACACAACAGCACCTATTCTACTCAGTATTTACATATGAGAAATCAAGCCGTAAAAAAAGGACAATATGTAAAACAAGGTGATGTTATTGGTTATGTTGGTATGACAGGAAATACTGGAGGCCCCCATGTTTGCTATCGTTTCTGGAAATATGGCAAACAAGTAGATCCGTTAAGAGAAAAATTACCAGCAGCAGAACCAATGAAAAAAGAGGTAAAACCAGCCTTTTTCGAGTACATAAAAACATTAAAATATCAATTAGATTATCAAAGGGTTCCTATACAAGAAGAACCAGAAGTAGTTAAAGAAATAATAGCACAAAATTAAAAAAAATGGCTTTACCAAACATCAATCCAACAAAAACAGTTTCATGGCAAAAACTTACAAATCATTTTAATGATGTTAAAAACATCAGCATAAAAGATTTGTATAAAGATGAAAATAGAGTGTCAGATTTTTCTTTAGAATTTGATGATTTATTGGTAGATTTTTCTAAGAACAGAATCACCAAAGAAACTTTAGATTTATTAATAGAATTGGCAAAAGAAGTTGGTTTAAAAGAAGCAATTGAATGTCAGTTTAATGGAGAAAAAATCAATGTTACAGAAGGTAGAGCAGTACTACATACTGCTTTAAGAAGCACTTCTGATGAACCAGTTTTGGTTGATGGTAAAAATATTAAACCTCAAATACAAACTGCTTTAAGAAAAATTAAAAGTTTTTCTAACAAGGTGATTTCTGGTAAATGGAAAGGGTATACAGGTAAATCAATTACAGATGTTGTAAATATTGGTATTGGTGGTTCTGATTTAGGACCAGATATGATTGTTGAATCTTTAAAGTTCTACAAAAATCAATTAAACACACACTTTGTATCTAATGTAGATGGAGATCACGTATCAGAAATTATAAAAAACTTAAATCCAGAAACTACACTTTTTGTAATTGTGTCAAAAACATTTACAACACAAGAAACAATATCTAATGCAGAAACTATTAAAAATTGGTTTTTAAAATCGGCTACTATTTTTGATATTCCTAAACACTTTGTAGCAGTTTCTACAAATTTAGAAGCAGTAGATAGTTTTGGTATTGATAAAAATAATGTTTTCCCAATGTGGAACTGGGTTGGAGGTCGTTTTTCTCTATGGTCTGCAGTAGGTTTATCTATTAGTTTGTCTGTTGGTTTTGAACATTACAGAGCTTTGTTAGATGGTGCAGAAGAAATGGATATCCATTTTAGAAATGAAGAATTTGAGAATAATATTCCTGTAATTTTAGCATTAATTAGCATTTGGTATAACAACTTTTATATGGCAGAAACAGAAGCAGTTTTACCATATTCTCAATACTTAAAGAAACTTCCAGATTATTTACAACAAGCTATTATGGAAAGTAATGGTAAGGGTGTAGATAGAAATGGCGATAAAATAGATTACCAAACAGGTACAATTGTTTGGGGTAGCACTGGTACAAACATGCAACATGCATTTATGCAATTGGTACACCAAGGTACAAAGTTAATTCCTGCAGATTTTATTGGTTATAAAGAGTCGTTATATGGTTTGTCTGATCATCATAAAAAACTAATGGCAAATTATTATGGGCAAATGGAAGCTTTGGCTTTTGGTAAAACAAAAGAAGAAGCACATTTAGAATTGCAATTTTCTGGTGATGAAGATAAAATCAACAAACTGCTTCCTTTTAAAGTTTTTGAAGGTAACAGACCAAGTAATGCAATACTATTCGATAAGCTTACACCTAAGTCTTTAGGAAAGTTAGTTGCTCTTTACGAACATAAAATTTACACACAAGGTATTTTATGGAATATTTATAGTTATGACCAATTTGGAGTTGAATTAGGTAAAGAACTAGCCAAAAAACTCCTAAGCAAACAATAAATTACATTAATCATTATTTAGAGTTAAATAAATTAACAAATTCGTTATTTTAAGATAACATTTTTGTTGATATTTAATTATTTGGTTTTTAAAGAATTAACGGCTATTTTTAAAGGTTTCAAATTGTTATTTTTTGTTAAAGCTTAACATTAAATTAACAAAGCAACCACCTAAAATATGGACTTTTGCCTAAAATTCAATAAACAAATTAAATAATGAAAAATTTTAAAAACTTATTATTTGTAGCTTTATTTTTTGTGACAGCTACTGTATTAGGGCAAACTAAAATTTCAGGAACAATTGTTGATGAAACAAATCAACCATTACCTGGAGCAAGTGTTCTTGAAAAAGGAACAACTAATGGTGTATCTACAGATTTTGATGGTAACTTTACCTTAAATGCAAAATCTAGTAATGGTACTTTAGTAATCTCTTTTATTGGTTACAAAACTAAAGAAATTTCATTTTCTTCAGCGAAATCGAAACTTGGTAATATCAAGTTAGAAGAAGATGCTATTTTAGATGAAATTGTGGTTACAGCTACATCATTTGCAATCGGTAGAAAAACACCTGTTGCTGTATCTACTGTAAAAGCTGCAGATATTGAGGCTAAATTAGGAGGTCAAGAATTTCCAGAAATTTTAAAATCAACACCTGGTGTTTATGCAACTAAATCTGGTGGAGGTTATGGAGATGGAGAAATCAACTTACGTGGATTTAGAACTCAAAATATTGCTGTAATGATTAACGGTATTCCTGTTAATGATATGGAAAATGGAGCTGTATATTGGTCTAACTGGGCTGGTTTATCAGATGTAACTTCGGCAATGCAAGTACAAAGAGGTTTAGGAGCATCTAAAGTTGCTGTGCCATCTATTGGAGGTACAATTAACATTATATCTAAATCTACAGATGCTGTTAAAGGTGGTGCTATAAGAATGAGCACTGGTAATGACGGTTATCAAAAATATGGAATGACTTTGTCTACAGGTTTAATGGATAATGGTTTTGCTGTTACTGCATCTGCTGCAACAGTTTCAGGAGAAGGATATGTAAATGGTTTACAATTCGAAGGGTTTAACTACTTTTTAAACATCTCTAATCAAGTTAACGAAAACCATAAATTATCTTTTAATGCAATTGGTACAATTCAAGAGCATGGACAAAGATTTAATAGAAGAACAATTGCTCAATATAGAGCTACACAACAAGGTGGAAAAAGATTTAATCCTGATTGGGGTTTTAGAAATGGAAAAGTAGAAAACTCTTCTTTTAACTTTTATCACAAACCTCAGATTTCTTTAAATCACGATTGGATTATTTCTGATGCTACATTCTTAACTACATCTTTATATGCTTCTTTCGGTTCTGGAGGTGGTAGAAGAACTCAAGGTACAAAATTTTCTAATGATTCTTATAGATTAGGTGATATAGATCAACCAATTGATTTCGATAGAATTGTTGACGAAAATATTGCAAATGGAGCAAATGGTGCAACAGATATTTTTGCAGCTTCTAAAAACTCTCACGAATGGTATGGAGTTTTATCTACTTTAAAAACTGATTTATCAGAAACATTAACATTATCAGGTGGTCTTGATGCAAGATATTATATAGGTTCTCACTGGTATGAAGTTACAGACCTTTTAGGTGGTGAATACTACTATAACTCAGATTTAGATGAAAGAACAGGAGGTCAAGCTTTAAAAGTAGGAGATCGTTTTAATAAAGATTACGATGGTAAAGTTGGTAGATATGGTGTATTTGGTCAGTTAGAATATAGTAAAGATGATTTATCTTTATTCGTTTCTTCTTCTGTATCAAACTCAGTATACAGCAAAGTAGACAGAATGTCTTTTGGTGATGAAACAAGAGAGTCAGAAACTGCTAATTTTTATGGATACAGTATTAAAGGAGGGGCAAATTACAACTATACAGATTCTCAAAATGTATTTGCAAATATTGGTTATTTCTCAAGAGCACCTATTGCAGACAACGTATTTAACAGCGATTACGATGTAGATTTATACGAAGGTGCTTTAAACGAAAAAGTATTTAGTGTAGAATTAGGTTATGGTTTTAAAACTCAAGTGTTTTCTGCAAATGTTAACTTATATCACACAGCTTGGATAGATAGATTTATGACATTCTCTTTACCAGGAGCAGATGGTGAGTTTATTACTTCTAACGTTACAGGATTAGACGCATTACACCAAGGTTTAGAAATAGATTTCTTATTTAGACCAATAGATAAATTATCTATTACAGGTATGGCTTCTTTAGGAAACTGGAGATGGCAAGATAATGCATCTGCAAGTACATTTAATGATACTACAGGAGAGGTTATTGCCACATCAACAGTTTACGCTAAAGATTTAAAAGTTTCAGATGCTGCACAAACCACTTTTGCATTTGGTATTCAATATGATTTATTAGAAAAAACTAATATTTCTTTAGATTACAATTACGCAGGAGACAATTATGCAACAATGAATGTAACTTCTAGAACAGATGAAGCAGAACAAGGTGTAGATACTTGGAAATTACCAAATTACCACTTATTTGATTTTGGTATTAGACATGGTTTCGATATTGGAGGATTTGCGTCTACATTATCAGCAAACTTTAATAATATATTTGATGTAGAATATATTTCTGATGCAAATAACGGTTCTAATTCAAACTATGATACTGCACAAGTTTACTATGGAGCAGGTAGAACATTTAGTTTAGGATTAAAAGTTGAATTTTAGATAAAAAACAATATAAAAATGAAAAAAATACTTTTATTATTAACAGTTTTTTCAATGGTTTTCACTTCTTGTGATCCATTAGAAGATATTTACACAGAAGTAGATGCAGAATCTAATGCTGTTGTAGGAGACGTAGTATATACATTAACCGATGATGATTACGAAGAATTAGAATTATCTTTTGGTAGTTTTAGCTCAGAAGATGATGCTAAAGCAGCTTTACCAGCGTTTTTAGCAGACAAATACCCAGTTTGGGGTAAAGGCTCTTCTGCATTAATCGAATATCAATTATATATTGGTAATGCACCAGGAATTAGTGATTATACAAGCGCTTCTGCTTATGAATTTACAAATTCAGATTACGCTACAACTGGTAGTGATGCTTTTGGCTTTTATCCAGATGTAAATGAAATTGATCAAATTCCAGCAATATTAGATGCACAAGTTGCAAGCCCAACAGAAGGGCAAATTTTATTAGCAAAATATAAAAAATACACAGAAACACCTGTTGTAGGTTTAGCAAATCTTGTTGAATATAATTTTGCTGCAAGTATGGAAGGATGGGTTGTTGCTGAAGAATTTGGTGACGACGATGTTTGGACATCACAATCAGGTTATGTACAAGGTAATAGCTATTTTGGTGGCCAAGTTGCAAATACAGAGTGGATTGTTTCACCAACTATCGATTTAACTAGCGAATCAAATCTTAAATTTCAAATTACACAAGAATTAGATTATGCTAATGATCCTTCTTTGCTTAAAATTTTAGTTTCTAAAGATTATACTGATGACATTGCTACTGCAACTTGGGATGAAATTACATTAAGTAATCCAGCTACTGGAGATATGGCTGCCTCTGAAGACTATGATTTCTCTGCATATGAAGGAGAAACTATTAATATTGCATTAAAATACGAATCTACAGATTCTGATGCAGGAAGATGGAGAGTTGAAAGTTTAGCTGTAAAAACTGTTGGAGCAACAGGTGAAACCTCTGATATGGGAGCATTTTTTATCTATACAGATGGTGCTTGGGAAGTTATAGAAGATGTATACTTTGTTAGTTCTGCAGATTTCGATTCAATGGGTGAAGCGTCTGGACAACCAGGAAGATATGATAACTTTGGTAGTTCAACACCACCATCAGATTATTTACCAACTTTCTTAGATACGAAATATCCTTATGCTTTAGAAGGTGATGCATTAACTGTAATTTACGATTACTTTTCAAGCTCAAGTGGAGCTCAAGTACGTGGAGATTTATATACAAAAGAATCAGGTGTTTGGTCAGGTTTCGAATCTACAATTACTACTTCTTTACAATTGGCACATGATGGTACAACTTGGGTGCCAGATAATACTATTAAGTACGAATTAGTTGCTGCTGATTACGATTTAATTGCAAGTACGTATAAAACTGTTGCAGGTTATGAAAGTGCTGTTCAAAATCTAGAAGCTTATGGTAACATTAGTACTTTTAACTGGACAGACGAGCAAATAGATGCTGCATTAAATACAGTTATCGTTAGCAATTACCCAGGTATGGAAGAAGGACAAAAATTTGCAATTACTGTTTATGTATATGATGGTTCTTCTCATAACATTGTAATTAATTATATTTTAGAAGGTGGCGTTTACGTAAGAAACGACTAATTCTTTAAATTATAAATATTTTAAAACCACCTCTACAGAGGTGGTTTTTTTATACATAAAATTGTAACTTTACAGCATTAAACTATACGTATTATGATGAAAAATGTTCACTCTTATTGGGCTTACTTAGTATTGCTAATATTAATTTTTGCAGTTGTAAACGCAATAATTGGTTTGGTACAAAAAAAACAATTTACAGATAAAGATTTAAGAATAGGTTTATTTGGTTTAATTGTTTCTCATATTCAATTATTAATAGGTTTAGCTTGGTATTTTATGTCTCCTTGGTACAAAGCTTTAAAAAGCGATGCAGGTGAAGTCATGGCAGACAAAACAGCAAGATTATTAGCGGTAGAACACCCAATAATGATGATTTTAGCAATCGTATTGATCACCATAGGTTGGTCTAAACATAAAAAGAAAACAGAAAGTGGTGCAAAGTTTAAAACATTTGCCATCTTTTACGGATTGGCATTAGTACTAATTCTTTCAAGAATTCCTTGGTCTAATTGGTTTAGTTAATGAAAATAATCAGTTACATACTTTCACCAATTTTTGCAGTCACATTTATTCTTTTATTGGTTTTTTTTCATCCATTTCAATGGTTGAGTTTTAACCTTTTTGGGCATAATGCACATGCAAAAGTGGTTGCCGCTTTAAATTTTTGTTTGGTAAAATCAATGTTGATTTTAGGAATCCCTATCTATCTTAAAAACGAACATACCTTACCTAAAGAAGCATCATTGATTTTTGTTTCAAACCATCAAAGTACATTTGATATTCCACCAATTGGTTGGTTTTTTAGAAAATACAACCCCAAATTTGTTGCTAAAATTGAGTTAGGAAAAGGCATCCCAAGTGTGTCTTACAATTTAAGAAACGGAGGTGCAGCACTTATCAATAGAAAAGATCCAAAACAAGCTATTTCAGCTTTGGTAGAGTTTGCTAAAAGAATAAAACAAAACAAATGGGGAGCAACCATTTTCCCTGAAGGCACAAGAAGTAAAACAGGTAAACCTAAAAAGTTTTCTTCAAACGGGTTAAAAGTAATTACCAAATTTAATAAAGATGGTTATGTTGTACCTTTAACCATAAATAATTCGTGGAAAGTTTTCAAATATGGAAAATTTCCTTTAGGTTTAGGTAGTCCAATTACCATTACAACACATAAACCTATAAAAATTGATTCAATGCCTTTTGATGAATTGTTAGAAAAGACAGAATCAGTAATTACAAAACATATAAAATAAAATTATGTCGATACATAACGTTAGAAAAGAAGTGATGTTAACTTTAGAAAAAAAGATGCAGCACTTTATGGAAACCTATTTAATACCAGCAGAAAAAATTTGGCAACCTACAGATTTCTTACCCAACTCACAAAAAGATTCTTTTATTTCAGAAGTAGAAGAAATTAGAGAAATATCTAAAGAATTGCATGACGATTTCTGGGTGGTTTTAGTAGGTGATACAATTACAGAAGAAGCCTTGCCAACATACGAATCATGGTTGTTAGATTTAGATGGTGTTACCCAAGATCCAGACAATAGTTGGGCAAAATGGGTAAGAACATGGACAGCCGAAGAAAACAGACATGGAGATGTTTTAAATAAATACTTGTATTTATCAGGACGTGTAAATATGCGCGAAGTAGAAATTTCTACACAACATTTAATTGCAGATGGTTTTGATATTGGTACATCAACAGATCCATATAAAAACTTTGTATATACTACTTTTCAAGAGTTGGCTACTTATGTTTCTCATAACAATGTAGCTAAAATTGCTCGTAAAAAAGGACATAAAGCATTGGCAAAAATGTCTAAAATTATTGCAGGAGACGAAATGCGTCATCACCAAGCATATGCACATTTTGTAAAAGAAATTTTTCAGATAGATGCCAGTGAAATGATGTTGGCTTTTCAGCACATGATGAAACACAAAATTGTTATGCCAGCCATGCATTTAAGAGAATCTTTTGGCGCAAAAGGAAGCTTATTCGACGATTTCTCTACAGTTGCACAAAGAATTGGCGTATACACTGGTTTCGATTATGTAGATATTTTAAAGAAATTGAACACCATGTGGGAAATTGATAAAATAACAAACCTAACTCCAGAAGCAGAAAAAGCAAGAGATTACTTAATGAAGCTTCCAGACAGAATGTACAGAATTACCGAAAGAATTAAAGTACCAGATACAGACTTTCAGTTTAAGTGGATGTTACAACCTAGTTAGTTTTAGAAGCTATTTCCTGCTTTCCACTATATCTTTTTTGCGAAAAGCAAAAAAGGATGTCGTTGCAATCAGGGCTAAACTTGTTTGTTGATTTTAGTTAGTTTCAGAAAACAATATTTATTTTTTAATTTGTAATAGAATTAAGAAAACAAAAAATTACAGCCCCTTCTGGTTTCCAAAACCTGAAGGGGCTGTAATTTTTTCAATAACATTTAAGTTATTCTACTTTTTAAAGATCAATATTATGATTCATCTGTATTTTCTTCTTGTATAATCCCCATTCTTTTAGCTCTATTTTCCCAAGATTTTCTGGCAAAAGATTGTAAATCTGCAATATTATCGGTTTCGTCCATAATTTCTAAACCTAATAATGTTTCAATAACATCTTCCTGAGAAACTAATCCACTAACAGAACCATACTCGTCTACAACTAAAGCAATATGTTCTTTTTCTTTAATTAATTTATCAAATAAATCTGGAATGGATAATTCTCTATTGGTAATTAAAATGTCTCTTCTTATGGTGGCTAAAGTATCTGTTCCTTTACCATTTATTATGGCTTCTAATAAATTATCCTTTAGAAAATAACCAGTAATTTCATCAGGATTTTCTTTATAAACAGGAATTCTAGAAAAACGTAAATTTTTATGATCGTTGTAAAAAGATTGAATGGTCTGACTTTCATCAGCAGTTTCTAAAACCGTTCTTGGAGTCATTACATCATTTACTTTTATTTCTTTAAAACCTAAAAGATTTCGAATTACTTTACTTTCATTCTTTTGAAAAACGCCATCTTTTTCAGCCATTTCTGTCATCACTAAAAAGCCTTCTCTACTTAAAATACTACCATGACCTTTACCACCAATTAATTTTGTAGTAAGCTGTAAAACCCAAAGAATACCTGTCCATTTTAACGGAAATATCATAATATTTAAGGCTTTAGAAGTAAAGTTTGCTAATTGTTTCCAATACGTTGCACCAATAGTTTTTGGTATAATTTCTGAAGCTACTAAAATTAGAATGGTCATTATTGTAGAAACCACACCCACCATAACTTCTTCTGTAAACTCAAAACCTAAAACACTACTTGTGTTAGTGCCATACATTTCTACATAAGCTACTTTTGCTTGTACACCCACTAAAATAGCACCAACTGTATGTGCAATGGTGTTAATTGTTAAAATGGCAATTAAAGGTTTATCTACATCTTTCTTTAAAACTTCTAGTTCAGTTGCATAACTTTCGCCTTCGCTCTTTTTTAGGTTGATGAATGTTGGAGTAATACTCAATAAAACCGCTTCTAAGATAGAGCACAGAAATGAGAAGAAAATAGAAATTGTTGCGTAAATTATTAATAAAGTCATCTATAGTAATTTAAGTTATAAAAGTAATTAAAATATAAAACCTCAAGAAATTCTTGAGGTTTTTATATTTGTTATTTTTATATTTTCTTTAGAAAGCGTAGCTTAAACCAAACAACCAATAAGATTGTAATTTATTATCTATGGTATCAAAAGTTTCTGCAGGGTTTTCAATTTTAGCATTATTTAAAGCTTCTTGTTTGTTGTTTCTTAAACCAAACTCAAAACCTAAACCAATTCCTTTCCAGATTGTGTAACCAAAAGAGTTGGTCCATGTCCAGTTAGATAAATCACCATCTTTATAGCTTTGAAACATAGATAGGTTCGATTTTACACTTAAACCTCCATATTTATTTGTATAATCTGCTACAATTTTAGCACCTAAAGAAGATTCAAAAACTGTGTCTCCGCTACTAAAAACAAAATTGTAGTTTCCAGGGTGTATAACAACTACCAAATGGCTTGTTGGTGTCCAGGTTGCACCAGCACCAAAATCTAAATATCCAGGATCATTAAAGTTATCTAACAAAGTAGTTCTGTATTCACCTAATGCAGAAATTGCCCATTTTTTATTTAATCTTTTCCCATATAAAGAAGAAATGGTAAAAACGTCTGTTGCAGTTTCAAATTTACCAGAATCTGTAGGGTCGTCTTTATCATCAAATTTAACCCAACCTAAATTGATTGTTCCAGAGTTTCTCCAGAAAAAATCTTCTTCAATTAAGTTTGCAAATGCATTTACAGTAACACCAATGTTACCTGCAGCCGTATTTGGAGCTGTTCTTGCATACCAATTGTTAAAACCAGATAAACTTGCGCCAATAGTACCAAAAGCACCTTTTCTCCAGCCAGGTAATGCATTAATTTTTGCTTGTAAAGCTTTTACTTCTCCTTCTAATTTTGCAATTTGTGCTTTTTTAGGAGCCAATTCTTTTTTTAATTCTTCAGCAGTTTGTGCATTTGCAGTAAAGCCAATGCATACTAATAATAGTAGAATAGAAAGTTTTTTCATTTTTATGTTTTTACTTTAAAAAATAAGCGTGTAAAAGTACACTGTATCCTTTAGACCATAAATTTATTAATAAGTCACTTTATCGTGGAAATTATAGTTAACGCCTAAGCCAAAAAGTTGTTTAAATTGAATTCTACTAGAAGCATTATCATCTATTATGGTATGGAAAGTCATAAGCATTTTAATAGATTTGTTTACCTTAAAACGGATATTTGTTTGATAATCAGTATCAATATTGCCAATGTTTGCTAAATAATCAGAATAAAGCGTTAATATGTTTTCCATCTGAATATTTTCCATTAAGTTAAATTTATAATAGCCAGATAAGTTAAAGCCTAAACTAAAAGCAGTATTTCTACCTTCATCTACACCAAATTTACCAGAAAAAGCGTCGTTAACAAAAGTGTATCTGGCTGTACCAGGAGCAATATTAACGTTTAAGTTATCCGATTTTTTCCATAGCATTCCTGGACCAAAAGTTAAATATGCAGGCGATAAAAAATCTGAAACAGTTACTTTTGGGTCTACATTGTAATTAAAACCTTTTGTATATTGAGATTTAAAATTGCTGATAAACGAAAAAAACCAATATGTAGTTGTTTTAATACCAAGTACAGAATTTAATTCGAAACGATCATCTGTTTTTCTCCAACCATTTTCGCTTAAATGACTTAATCCGTAACTAGTTATTAGTCTAGTATCCCAGTTTACGTTGTTTTTTTTGTAATTAAAATCGTAATTCACGTTAAAGTTACCAGCTATTGTATTTTCTCCTCCAGAAGACCAATTCGAAAATGAAGATTGATTAAAAACAAAAGCAAATTTGCCTTTAATTTTCCATTTGGGTTGTGGTTCTGTTTTTTTCTTCTTTTGAGATAAAACGCTTAGAGAGCTTAAAAAGAAAAGCAGTAGCAATAAATTTTTCACGATATCAAACTTTGAATTACACAAATATTAAATTTTAGACCTATATAGAGGTACTGTTGAGCAAGCTTCGCCAAACATAATCGACTTTGCAATAGGTTGTAATTTTTCTATTAAAAAAGCAAATGCAGATGCAGGTATTGGTTTTTCTGCACAACCTTTTATAATTACTGGGGTATTAGCAAAATCTCTTAAATCTAAAAAGCCAATTAATTCTTGATAAATTACAGTTTCTAACAATTCTAAATCGCCAATAACCACTTTATTAGCAAATGGCATTAATTCTGATGCTACTAACATAAATGCCCAAGAAGGCACTATAGCATCTACAGAGCATGTAACTGCTACAAAAGAATTTTTGTACTGATCCCAATCATGGTTTTTTACAGCCTCTCTAAAATCTTTTTCTTTTAGAATTAACTCTTGGTATAGCCAATCTTTAATATCAAACAAAACTCTTTTACCTTCAGGATAAATTTCTTCTAGGTCAAAAGTTTTTAGTTTGCTATTGGCAACTCTATTTATAATTTCTTCCATTTTTCTTTAAGTTTCAAAGTTTTTTTAGTTTTGAACACTGAACACTAAAGCATTCCTAATTCTAACTTTGCTTCTTCACTCATCATTTCTTGAGTCCAAGTTGGGTCGAAAGTAATTTCTACTTCGCACTCGTTTATTTCTTTTAAAGACTTTACTTTATCTTCTACTTCTACAGGTAATGTTTCTGCAACTGGGCAGTTAGGAGAAGTTAAAGTCATTAAAATTTTTGCATTGTTTTCATCCGAAACAAAAACATCGTAAATTAAACCTAATTCGTAAATATCTACTGGTATTTCTGGATCGAAAATAGTTTTTAAAACTCTTATAATTTTATCTCCTATTTCTTCTAATTCTTTATCTGTCATCTTAATATTTTGTAATGTCTACAGAAGTAGTTGTCTTAATTTGCTAATTTAGTTTGTTGTGCAATTGCGTACATTTTTATCTGTTTTACCATAGAAACTAGTCCGTTTGCTCTTGTAGGAGACAAATGTTCTTTTAAACCAATTTCGTCTATAAAATCTGTATCTGCATTTAAAATGTCTGCAGGTTTTTGTTTAGAAAAAACGCGCAATAATAGTGCCACAATTCCTTTGGTTAAAATTGCATCGCTGTCTGCAGTGTATTTAATAGTATCGTTTTCTAATTCAGAATATAGCCAAACTTTAGACTGGCATCCTTTAATTAAATTTTCGTCTAATTTATATTGAGCATCAATAATTGGTAAAGATTTACCTAATTCTATAATGTATTCGTAACGCTCCATCCAATCATCAAACATAGAAAACTCATCAATAATTTCTTCTTGTATTTCTTTGATAGTCATTTTTAAAACTTATTTTTGCCTTTTGTAATTTATTGCACTGTTGTTGTGCAAAATTACTCATAAAAAGGCATTTTATGCCGCAATAAGATAAAAGAAAGATTTTTTATTAACAAATTTTTGAGAGATTACTATTTCTCGCATTGTAAAAATCCCTTCTTTTTAGAAGGTTAAAATGTACATATGAGCAAATTATTGGCAGTTGGTACTGTAGCATTCGATGCAATTGAAACACCTTTTGGTAAAACCGATAAAATTCTTGGTGGTTCTGGAATTTTTGTAGGTTTAGCTGCAAGTCAGTTTGGTGTAGAAACAGGTGTAGTTTCTGTTGTAGGTGGAGATTTCCCTGATTCGTATTTAAAAATGATGAATTCTAAAGGAATTAATACTGATGGAATTGAAATTATAAAAGAAGGCAAAACTTTTTTCTGGAGTGGTAAATATCATAATGATATGAATTCTAGAGATACGTTAATTACAGAATTAAACGTACTAGAAAATTTTGAGCCAGTTGTGCCAGAAAATTTTAAAAATGCAGGTATTGTAATGTTGGGTAATTTACACCCATTAACACAAGCTTCTGTTTTAGATCAATTAGAAGAAGAACCAAAATTAGTAGTTTTAGATACTATGAATTTTTGGATGGATATAGCTTTAGAAGACTTACATACAGTACTAAAAAGAGTAGACGTTATTACCATTAATGATGAAGAAGCACGTCAGCTTTCTGGTGAATATTCTTTGGTAAATGCAGCAAAGAAAATCCATGAAATGGGTCCAAAATATGTTGTAATTAAAAAAGGAGAGCATGGAGCTTTATTATTTAATGAAGAAAACATGTTTTTTGCACCAGCATTGCCTTTAGCAGAAGTTTTTGACCCTACAGGAGCAGGAGATACTTTTGCAGGTGGTTTTTGTGGCTATTTGGCAAAAACAGAAAACATTTCTTTTGATAATATGAAAAACGCAATTATTTACGGTTCTAATTTAGCGTCCTTTTGCGTAGAAAAATTTGGTACAGAGCGAATGCAAGAACTAACTGAAAATGAAGTAAAAATACGTTTGCAAGCATTTAAGCAGTTAACGCAGTTTGACATAGAATTAACATAAATAAAAATCCGCGTCTAAAAACGCGGATTTTTTTATACAAAACATACAACAAAACAATTACTTAAATGAGTGACGCAATTAAACACGAATGCGGAATTGCACTAGTTAGATTAAAGAAACCTTTGCAATTTTATAAAGATAAATACGGTTCTGCTTTTTACGGAATTAATAAAATGTATTTGTTGATGGAAAAGCAACACAATCGTGGCCAAGATGGTGCTGGTTTTGCAAGTGTAAAATTTAATGTAGAACCTGGTACAAGATATATTAGTAGAGTTCGTTCAAATCAGCCTCAACCAATTCAAGATATTTTTGCCCAAATTAATGGACGTTTAAATGGTGTTTTAGAAGAAAATCCAGATAAAAAAGACGATGTTGCTTGGCAAGAAGAAAATATGCCTTACGTAGGTAACTTATTTTTAGGACACGTACGTTATGGAACTTTTGGTAAAAATAGCATAGAAAGTGTACATCCTTTTTTAAGACAAAGTAACTGGAAACACAAAAACCTAATTGTAGCCGGTAACTTTAACATGACTAACTCTAATCAAATACTAGAAGAGTTAATCGAGTTAGGGCAACATCCAAAAGAATTTACAGATACAGTTACTGTAATGGAAAAAATTGGTCATTTTTTAGAAGACGAAGTGGCTAAATTATACCAAGAAGCTAAGAAAAAAGGATTTAATAAAAGAAATGCATCACCATACATAGAAGAAAATTTAAAGTTAAAAAAAGTTTTAAAAAGATCTTCTAGAAGTTGGGATGGTGGTTATGCAATGGCTGGTTTGGTTGGTCATGGAGATGCTTTTGTATTAAGAGATCCAAATGGAATAAGACCTACTTATTTTTATGAAGATGATGAGGTTGTTGTAGTAGCATCAGAAAGACCCGTAATTCAAACTGTTTTTAATGTAAATATTAATGATGTTCAAGAATTAGAAAGAGGACATGCACTAATTATTAAAAAAAGCGGAAAAACATCAATTAAAAAAGTAAACGAACCAAGAGAAAATTTAGCTTGTTCTTTTGAGCGTATTTACTTTTCTAGAGGTAGTGATGCTTCTATTTACGAAGAACGTAAAAATTTAGGAAAATATGTTTTTCCAGAAATATTAAAATCAATTGATAGCGATATTTCTAACACTGTTTTTTCTTTTATACCGAATACCGCAGAAACTTCTTTTTACGGAATGACAGAAGCTGCAGAAGATTTATTAAATCAACAAAAAACAGCAAAAATATTAGAAGGAGGCAAGCAATTGTCTGCAGAAAAAGTTACCGAAATTCTATCAGAAAGACCTCGTTTTGAAAAAATTGCCATTAAAGATGCAAAATTAAGAACCTTTATTGCAGACGATAATTCTAGAGATGATTTGGTAGAACATGTTTACGACATTACTTACGGTGTTGTAAAACCTACAGATAATTTGGTTATTATAGATGATAGTATTGTACGTGGTACAACCTTAAAGAAAAGTATTATTAAGATTTTAGATCGTTTAAACCCTAAAAAAATAGTAGTAGTTTCTTCTGCGCCACAAATTCGATACCCAGATTGTTATGGAATTGATATGGCAAGAATAGATGCTTTTATTGCTTTTAAAGCAGCTTTAGAATTGCTAAAAGATACCAATCAATATCATATTGTAGGCGATGTGTATAAGTTGTGTAAAGAGCAACAACAAAAAACAGATGCAGAAATTGTAAACCATGTTAAAGGAATTTACAAGCCTTTTACAGCAGAACAGATTTCTGTTAAAATTGCAGAAATGCTTAAAACAAAAGATATAAAAGCTGAGGTAGAGGTTATTTATCAATCTATAGAAGGTTTGCACAAAGCATGTCCTGATAATTTAGGAGATTGGTATTTTACAGGTAATTATCCAACTCCTGGAGGAATGAGAGTGGTAAACCAAGCTTTTATCAATTTCTATGAAGGTAGTGATGAGCGTGCTTATTGATTTATCATAGATAATATTATTATAAAAAGCATCCTAAATTTAGGATGCTTTTTTTTATTAAGTGCTTAATTTTAGGGACTTACTTGAAAAAGATAATAATTTTTGCCATATTTGTTTAACAAATTAACCAAATCTGCTATGAAAAGATATATTTTAATATTTCTAATTTCTTTTTCATTTCATATAGTTTCTCAAGAAAACTCAAAATTAGATAGTTTAAAAAATAATCTATCAAAGTTTACAGATACTTTATTAATTGATGCTTTAGATGAAATTTCTTGGGAGTATAAATATGTAAATATGGATAGTGCATTTGCATACTCAAAAAAAGCCCTTAATCTCTCAAAAAAAATAAATTTTAAAAAAGGTATTGCAAATTCCTACAATACATTAGGAAGTAATTTTGAGTACATATCTAAACTAGATAGTGCATTATTTTACTATGAGAAAAGCTTATTTATAAAAGAAGATATTAAAGATGCAATTGGTATTGCAAATAGTTTAAATAATATTGGAATTATTTATGATGAAAAAGGCGATTATATAAATGCTTTAGAAACTTATTTTAAAGCATTAAAAATTTACGAAAATAATACAACCAGCTTTGATAAAGTACCTATGGTTTTGGTAAACATAGGAATTGTCTACAAAAAGCAAAAAGAGTTTAAAAAGGTTTTAGAATATTATCAAAAAGCTTTAAAAATTTATAAAGAAAATAATTATGATGTTGGTATTGTAATTACAACCGGAAATATTGGAGGTGTCTTACTAAAGCTAAAATTGTATGAAGAATCTGTAAATTATTCTACTGAAGCAAAAAAAATGTATTCAGATTTAGGCTATAAACGATATGTTCCTTATATGAATATTCAAATTGCAAATGCAAAGGATAGTTTAGGGTATTATACTGAAAGCAGAAGTTTATATTTAGAATCTATTAGAATTTTTGAAAAAGAAAATAATATTTACGAATTAGCAGATGCAACAATTGGTTTATCCAACAATTATTTAAAATCAAATCAATTTTCAAAATCTAAAAAAGAGGCTGAAAAAGTACTAAAACTTGCCATAGAAAATAATTTTAATGAAATTAAAATTAGAGCCTTGCAACTTTTGGCAAAAGTTAATTTTAAACTCAAGAATTATAAAAATGCATATTTAAATGCTTTAGAATATAATAAAGTAAAAGACACCATTTTTGAAAACGAAAAAACCAAAGCTATTTTAGAGTTAGAAACGAAATATCAAACAGAAAAGAAAGAAAAAGAACTTCTAAAAACCAGAACAGAAAAGGCAGAGACAGAGTTAAAATTATCAAAAACTAGAAGTTGGGTTTTTATATTGATTGGAGGATTGTTAATAGCTGTTATTCTATTTTTTGCCATTAATCAACGAAATAAACGAAAAGCCGAGCAGCAAATTACGCAAGAAAAAGAACGTGGTTTTAAAGCAATTATTGATGCTCAAGAACAAGAACGTAGTAAAATAGCTAGAGAATTGCATGATGGTGTTGTGCAGCAGATTGGTAGTATTATTTTAAAATCTAGAAACGTTTTTAAGAAAAAAGAAATTGAAGAAGATAAAGAAGTAAAAGAAATCTTAACAAGACTAAATAATTCTAGTGAAGATTTAAGAAATATATCGCATCAAATGATGCCAAGAGCTTTAAGTGAATTAGGTTTGGTAGCTGCTATTGATGATTTACTAAAAGGAAGTTTAGCCTATGTTAATATTAATTATTCTTTTGAACATTTTAATTTAAAAGAAAGATTACAAGAAAAAATCGAAATTACCTTATATCGAATTACCCAAGAGTTGGTAAATAATATTATTAAACATAGCAAAGCAACATCAGTAAGTGTACAGCTAATTAATTCTGCAGATCATATTATCTTTATTGTAGAAGATGATGGCATTGGTATAGACCATAAAAAAGCTAAAAAAGGAATGGGGTTTAGTAATATTAAAAGCCGTTTAGAAATTGTAAATGGAGAAGCTAATTTTGATAAAAGTCCAGAAAAAGGTACTTTAGTCACTATCAAAATTAAAAAATAATGCCCATTCATACGCTTATTGTTGATGATCATCCACTAATGGCTTTAGGTATTAAAGATGCTTTAAGTTTAGATAATGATATAAATGTATTGGCTGTACTAGAAAATGGTCAAGAAGCCTTAAATTTCCTTAAAAACATACCTGTAGACGTTGTTTTGTTAGATATTGATATGCCTATTTTAAATGGTATTGAAACCGCAAAACAAATTATAGCCAAATATACAGATACAAAAATAGCAATGCTTTCTATGCACAAAGAAGCTTCTATTATAACAGAGTTAGTAGAAATTGGTGTAAAAGGCTATATGCTTAAAACAATTCCTAAAGAAGATTTAATACAAGGCATTAAAACAATTTACAAGGGTAAAGATTATTTTAATTCAGATGTTACAAAAGAACTTCTCATCAATAAAAGTGTTTCAAAATTAACGGCAGAAACTAAAGAAAAATCACCTTTATTAAATTCTTTAACACCAAGAGAAATAGAAATAATTATAGCAATTTCTAATGGTTTTACAAACAATCAAATTGGCGAAAAACTATTTATTAGCCCAAGAACTGTAGATACGCATAGAACCAATATTATGAAAAAATTAGATGTTCATAATGTGGCTTCTTTAATTCGTTTTGCTTTCCAAAACGGATTAACTTCTTAAAATACCTCACACACCGTAGTTAAGTACGGTAAATACACTATTTACTCCCTTTTATTTCAAAAGTATTTTTGAAGTGTTAATTCATCCTACTTAAAAAAATACAGAACAGTATTCATTTCGCATTCTTTTCTAGGATGAATTAACAATATAGAAATGGATGCTGTTTTAATTGTTGTCACTTTTAGTTGTGTTCTAAAATATTTACATGGTTACAGTTTCTAAGGACATTAAAAAAAATGAAAAAGAATTTTAAAGAGTGATAAAAGGAAAATCTATTGAATAAGATTTGAATTTTTTGAAACAGCATAATTAAAATTTACAATAACATTTTAAATGAAGAGATATGAAAAGAAAATTAATAGTAGTATTTAATCTAGTAGTAACCACAATAGCTTTTGCTCAAATTGAGTTGGTTAAAGATATTAATGAAGGGAATAAAGATAGTTTTTCAACAAACTTTATTACTTATAAAAATCAGGTTTATTTTACAGCTTCGCAAAATTTTAGCAATTATTTGTTTAAATATTCTAATGGCATTGTAGAAGTGGTAAAAGACCAAAATAACAATGAGGTAAAATCCTCTAATAAACCATTAGAATTTAATGGTATGCTTTATCTTAATGCCAGAATTAATAATGTTCAAGGTGCTTATGCTTTTGATGGTGATAATTTTACACTTTTAACAGAAACTTATTTTTATAAACCACAAGTACTCAATAATAAAATATTCTTTTACAATCAATTTAATTCCTTCGATTTTACTTTATGGTCTACAGACGGTACACAAGCCAATACAAATAAGTTCTTAGACATACAAGTATATAGTTTTTTAGGATCAGGTTACGAAAACATGGTTATTGGAAATAAACTATTCTTTGTAGCTAAAAATTCCGAATCAGGAAGAGAACTTTGGGTTACAGACGGCTCTGTTTCTGGTACAAAATTGGTAAAAGACATCAATCCAGGTGCTTCAGGATCTGATCCTAAAGATTTTTTTAGTGCAACTGACGGTAAAATGTATTTTACTGCAGAAACTACAGAGTATGGAAGAGAGTTATATGTAACAGATGGCACAGAGAACGGAACCTTTATGTTAAAAGATTTTTACGAAGGAACATCAGGTGGCGATTTTTATCTAGAAGAGCTAAATAGTACTATTTTTATCACTAAAAAAGATGGAACAACTGATGTGTTGTTTTCTTCGGATGGAACTACAGCCGGAACCAATGCTATTGACAGCTCAATAAAAAGTGAAAAGTTACTAAAAGTACATAATGGACTTCTTTTTTTTGAAGGCGCTTTAACAGGACAAAATGAAAACTTATTGGTAACTGATGGTACTTTAAACGGAACAAGAGTATTAAAAAGTAATCTTAATTTTGAGAGTTTAGAAATGTTTCCTTACAAAGACGATCTTTATTTTAGAGGAAATGAAGGTGATGACGTTGAGCTCTGGAAAACAGACGGAACAGAATCAGGTACTACTAAAGTTATAGATATAGATAATGATAGTGCCCTAGATGGATCTTTTCCTTTTTATTTTTCAATTTTTAAAGATGAATTATATTTTGTTGCTACTCAATTTGGCAATACTGGTACTGAACTCTGGAAAACAGACGGAACAGAATCGGGTACACAAATTATTCAAGATTTAACTCAAGGAGCTGGAAATACAATGTTCTATGAATTTTATCCAACAGCCAATGAATTATTAATAAACTTAGAACAAAGTAGCGATTTAGGAAGAGAACTTTATAAATATGTGGGTAGTAATACAGCGTCTGTAAGTGAGTTTAAACCAAATCAAATTCAAATATACTTCACTGATCAACTGTATATTAAAGGGCTAAAAGATGTAAAAGCAAGTTTAAAAATTTATGATATTCTGGGTAAAGAAATAGTATATCAACCTCAAATATCATCCAAAGCAAACCGAGTTAGTTTTTATGCATCTAAAGGTGTTTATATGGTTAATTTGTTTTTAGATACAGGAGAGTTAATCAGTAAAAAAATTATAATTCAATAAAAAATAGGTTGTCTGAAAAGTATTAAAACTTGTCATTTAGACTGTAATGAAGAAATCTTATTTATTGAAAATCAAACGTATATATTTTTCGACGCTCCTTAAAATGACATATAACGCTCCTTTTCAGACAGCTTCTTTTTGTTAGCGCTATTTTCTAGTAATAAAGACGCAGTATTTTATAATGAAGTTAATGAACAAAAGGTAAAATACAGCTAATTATTAATTTTATGGGATTTACAGGTACTATTAATACCGAATTTCATGATTCATTAACTCAATCTCTAGAATTACATCAGAAATCTTTGCAGGTTTGTGGGTAAGAAAGATAAAAAATCTTTTTATAAATGCACAAAAATCGATACAACTTCAATAAAAAATGTCACAAAAGTCGGTTTAAAGAACTTTAAGAATAACTGCAATTCAAAGTGTCTTTTTGCAATGAAATCTTTTTAAATTAAAGGGCATAAATTCGGTGTATTTTTTGTTTTTCTTTTAGAAAAAAATGGAAAGATTATTTGTAACCTATTTCAATTGAAAATGGTTAAAGTAAAATCAGAAACCATAAAAAAACTCAATTTTATCTAATTGATGCAACTGTAAAAACTAGGTGTTTTTAGTTTGGAAAGAATCTACTAAAAACGGACAATATCAATCAGAAATTGAGTTTCATTCTAAACCAATTTTTAGGGATATTTGAAAAAAGGATGGAACTTTAAAAAAAACGAATCTTGTAATTTTTAACTCACATATTTACAGATTTAGTATTAAATACGGTAAATACCCTAGTTATTTACGCAATAAACTCTATTTACTTCATTTCTTTTCAATACTACCTTTGGATTGTTAATTCATCACAACCAAAAATATATAAAAATATTGTTTTAAACAGTATCCAATTCTCAGTCTCTTTTTTTGGGTGAATTAGCAAAGAGTTTTGGGCTGTTGTTTTAATTTTTAAATCTATACTATTATGAAAAAAAATGTAATTATTCTATTGTTGCTTACTCCAATGTTAATGTTAGCACAAGTAAATGGAAAGAAAAGTAAGAATCCTTATAAAACATCAAAAGGAACTGAATTTAAGGTTGGTGATGTTGTTAAATTAGAAACTGCTAGTAACAACGATAAATTTGCCTATGTTTATGTTAATAAATCTATGTTGTCTTTAAAAAATATTACCAAAGCAGTAAACACAATTAAAGATGCAAAAAACATGAATGTTAAAAATGTAAATAATTTAGCAAGCAACCTAGAAAAAGTAAATACTCTAGCCAATAATGAGATTGTAAGTGGGGCTATGTCGCAATTAATGGGGCAAGCTGTTAGTGAGTCGTATGTTACCGAAAATGCATTAAACACATCAGATAGCGGAAAAAAATACAAGATTAAAAGTTTTAAAGTTTTTACTGATAAAAACTCTGGTAATTCAATAGTTCATGCAATAGCAAAAGGAAACGGAAAAACAATAGCTATTCTTTTAGATTTTGCTGAAAAAGCTGGCGAGATTTCAATGTAATTAAAAATAAATACACTAGGAAAAGATGAAAATTAACAAAATTCTATTAATATTATTCGGCTTAGCTTTTAGTGCGATTTCTTGTACAAGTAACGAATCAGAAGAAGAGATTTTAGATAACCCTACAAATTCTCTAGCAAAAAATACACTAAGCTCAAGTACTAACCTAGGTAGTTTAAACTATTATTCTTTTACATCTTATTCTCTTTCTAATGGTGTAATATATGATTTTACTGTTTTTGAGAAAGATCTTGTGCTAACACAAAGTACAGATTTAGGTACCTATGTACGTCTTTTTATCAAAGATTTACCTACTCAAACAACAACATTTGTACACAGACCAGACGCAGATTTTGATGTTGATACTGGGCAATATTTTTTTAATGTGGCAAGAATTGGTAATAGTGGAAGCCAAGAATGGTATGCACCTTTTGTAAATTCAAGACCTACACAAGAGTTAAAAGTTACTATTGAGAATAATATTGCAACATTTCAAGTATTAGAGGCAGAATTATCTGATAACTTTGTTTCACCTATAAATAATACTGAAAAAATTAGTTTAAGTTTTTCAGTTAATCTGAGCGAACTTGTACTAGCTGGTGCAGACCAAACTAATAGCTTGGTAAATTAATTTTATATAATTATTCCAAATTATAGTATTAACTTTTTTAGTTATTAGTTTTATAGAAATTTCAACAACTTTTGTTTTAGAAGAAAGTATACAAATCCAATTATTGAAACGAAAAAAGTGTGAGTATTTCTTAACAACAGATTCTATTATCGAATTCAAGTTTTACGGTAATAGGTAATTCTTTTCAATAAAAAAAGCATCCAGAAGTGGATGCTTTTTTTTACTTTATGTTGTTTGCTAATTACTTAGCTTCTGCATATCTTCTTTCAACTTCGTTCCAGTTAATTACTTTAAAGAAAGCACTAATATAATCTGGTCTTCTATTTTGGTAGTTTAAATAGTATGCATGTTCCCAAACGTCTAATCCTAAGATTGGAGTTCCACCACAAGTTACACCTGGCATTAATGGGTTGTCTTGGTTTGGTGTAGAACAAACTTCTACTTTACCACCTGGTAAAACACATAACCAAGCCCATCCAGAACCAAATTGAGTAGCTGCAGCTTTAGAAAAAGCATCTATAAACGCTTCTTTAGAACCAAATGCTTCTTCAATTGCATCTTTTAAGTCACCAGATAAGTAACCACCATTTTCAGGATTCATTACAGACCAAAATAAAGAGTGGTTGTAAAAACCACCACCATTATTTCTTACAGCACTGTTACTCATATCTAAATTAGTTAAAATATCTTCGATAGATTTTCCTTCTAATTCTGTTCCTTCAATAGCTGCATTTAATTTTGTTGTATAACCATTATGATGTTTTGTATGGTGTATTTCCATAGTTCTTGCATCAATATTTGGTTCTAATGCATCATAAGCATATCCTAATTCTGGTAATTCAAAAGCCATAATTCTTTATATTTATTGATTAAATTAAATTTTGTTTCACAAATCTAACTATAAATAGATGGTTTTACAAGAAGTTTACGTTTTGATAATTTATTACTGTATAAAAAAGATTTATTCACCAAAAGTTTGCATGAATTGTTCAACTTTTTTTACCATATTTTTACTTCCACATATAAAAGGAACTCTTTCATGCAATTCTTTAGGTTCTATTTCCATAATTCTCTTATACCCATCTGAGGCTAAACCACCAGCTTGTTCTGCTAAAAATGCCATAGGACTACATTCATACAACAAACGTAGCTTTCCTTTCGGATTTTTTGATCCTTTAGGGTACATGTAAATTCCACCTTTTATCATATTTCTATGAAAATCAGAAACCAAAGATCCTATATACCTACTTGTATAAGGTCTGTCTCCTTCTTCTGCTTGACAATATTTGATATACATTTTAATTCCTGCAGGAAAATCTAAATAATTTCCTTCGTTTACAGAATAAATACTTCCATCTTCTGGGAATTTCATATCAGGGTGTGATAAATACCAACTACCTAAAGCAGGGTTTAATGTAAAGCCATTTACACCATTTCCTGTAGTATATACCAACATAGTAGAGGTACCATAAACAATATAACCTGCAGCTACTTGTTGGTCTCCAGATTGTAAAAAATCTTGTAATTCAACAGGTGTTCCAACAGGGGTAACCCTTCTAAAAATAGAAAAAATGGTACCAACAGAAACGTTAACGTCTATGTTTGATGAACCATCTAAAGGATCCATAAGAACAACATATTTATTTTGATGATTCTCATCTTTACTATTAATAATAATAAAATCGTCTTCTTCTTCACTCGCTATTCCACAAACAATATTTCTGTCTGTAAGTGTTTGTATAAAAATTTCATTGGCATAAACATCCAACTTTTGTTGATCTTCTCCTTGAATATTAGTGTCTCCTGCAGCTCCAGTAATATCTACAAGTCCGGCTTTATTTACTTCGTGATTTACAACTTTACCTGCTAATCGTAAAGAGTTTAAAAGGCGAGATAATTCTCCTGATGAATATTTAAAATCCTGCTGATTTTCAATGATAAATTCTCCTAAAGTTTGATTTTTTTTTGCCATTATTATGATTAATAGTTAGATATTTAACAAATATCCAAACTTTTTCGGGTTACTACAACGTTTTCGAATTATATTTTACCTGTGGTTAAGCGTTTTCAAGAATCTTTAAAAAATTGAACAAAATAAGTTTTATTGTCAAAAATCTTCAATAATTTTTAGCGATTATAAAATCAAGTATCTTTACCCAAAATTTTAAAAAATGAGTTTCAACATAAGGTTAGGACAACAAAAAGATATGCAATCTGTATTAGATTTAATTACTGAATTAGCAGTTTTTGAAAAAGAGCCAGATGCTGTAGAAATTACTGTAGAAGATTTAATAAATGATGGTTTTTCTGCAAATCCAAAATTTAAAGTTTTTGTGGCAGAACAAGAAAATAAAATTATTGGTATTGCACTTTTTTATGAACGTTTTTCTACTTGGAAAGGTAGAACCATTCACTTAGAAGACCTTATTGTTACCAAAGAAAAACAAAAAATAGGAGCAGGTAAGGCTTTATATACAGCTGTTTTAAAATATGCTTACGATAACAATTACAATAGAGTTGCTTGGGAAGTTATCGATTGGAATACCAATGCAATAGAATTTTACAAAAGCACAGGTGCAACTTATTTAAACGATTGGTCTGTGGTACAAATGAATAAAGAGAATTTAGCAAAATTTATAGAAAATAAGTAAAATGAAGATTTTTAAGTTTGGAGGAGCATCTGTAAAAGATGCGGAAAGTGTAAAAAATGTTGCTAGTATTATTAAAAATGAAGGAGCAAAAGATACCTTAGTTGTAATTTCTGCAATGGGTAAAATGACAAATGCTTTTGAAGATGTTATAGATTCTTATTATCATAAAAAAGAAGATTTACCTAATAAATTAAACTTTATAGAAGAATATCATAAAAATATTATGGGTTCTTTGTTTGATAAAAGTGATGAGGTTTACAAAGAAATCGATGTGCTTTTTGGCGAATTAGGTTGGTTTTTGGCTAGAAATACCTCGCAAAGATTTAATTATGTTTACGATCAAATTATTTGTTTTGGAGAATTATTATCAACCAAAATAGTAAGTGCATATTTGGCAAAATTGGGTCAAGAAAATATTTGGTTCGATGTTAGAAACTATGTAAAAACAGATAGTAATTATAGAGATGCAAAAGTAGATTGGCAACTAACAGAAGAGTTGATTACCCAAAAAGTAGATGCTTCTAAAATAAATATAACTCAAGGTTTTATTGCTGCAAATGATACCGAAAACACCACTACTTTAGGTAGAGAAGGTTCAGATTATACAGCCGGTATTTTTGCTTATTGTTTAAATGCAGAAAGCGTTACAATTTGGAAAGATGTACCTGGAGTTTTAAATGCAGATCCAAGAGTGTTTTCTGATACCACTTTGTTAGAGCAAATTTCTTATGAAGAAGCCATAGAAATGGCGTTTTATGGAGCTTCTGTAATTCACCCAAAAACCTTACAACCAATAGAAAGAAAAGAAATTCCGTTATTGGTGCGTTCTTTTGTAAACCCTAAAGAAACAGGTACAAAGGTTAGTAAAGGTACAAGATTGGTGCCTTATATACCTTGTTTTATTGTTAAGAAAGATCAGATTTTGGTGTCTATTTCTGCTTTAGATTTTTCGTTTATGGTAGAAAACAACATCAGTTTTATCTTTCAAAAATTACACGATTATCAACTGAAAGTAAATTTAATTCAGAATTCTGCCATCAGTTTTTCGGTTTGTATTGATAATAAGTTCAATAAGTTTGATGCTTTTTATAATGAACTAAAAAATCAATTTAAAATTGAAGTACAAAAAGGAGTAGATTTATATACCATTCGTCATTTTGATGATAAAGCAATAGAATTGATAGAAAGCAAAGGAAAATCATTATTAACTCAGGTAAATAAAGAAACATCACAAATAGTTGTTAATCCTAATTAAAACAAATTAGAACTTCGTTTTTTTTACTATGTTTGCATTTAGTTCTAACTAAACTTTATGGCATTAGTAACTTCTAAAGAAATAGCACAAGTAATTGGTTTACAGAAACTTGGTTTTGTTGGTACCTTTATAGGTTGGTTGCTTATAAAAGTATTAAGAATTTCTAAAGTAAATGAGATTTACGATAAGAATAAGAATAAATCTGATTTAGAGTTTTTAAATGCTGTTTTAGAAGATTGTAATGTACAATTTCAAATTCCGGAAGAAGATTTAAAGAGAATTCCTAAAGACGGTCCCTTTATTACCATTTCTAATCATCCTTTAGGAGGAATTGATGGTATTTTGCTATTAAAACTTTTAACAGAAAAAAGAAATGATTATAAAATAATTGCCAACTTCTTATTGCACAGAATAGAACCTTTAAAACCTTATATAATGCCTGTAAATCCTTTTGAAGATAGAAAGGATGCTAAATCTAGTGTTGTAGGGATAAAAAGTGCTTTATTACATGTAAAAGAGGGTAAACCTTTGGGTATTTTTCCTGCAGGAGAAGTTTCTACCTATACAGAGGGCAAATTAAAAGTAGATAAACCTTGGGAAGAAGGTGCTGTGCGTTTGATAAAAAAAGCACAAGTACCAGTAATACCTATATATTTTCATGCAAAAAACAGTCGATTTTTTTACTTTTTATCTAAAATTTCTGATACGTTAAGAACCGCAAAATTACCATCAGAAGCTGTTTCTCAAGATGATAAATTAGTTAAAGTTAGAATTGGTAGACCGATTGCTGTAAAAGATCAAAACGAATTTAAAGACATATCTGCTTTTTACGAATTTATTCGAAAGAAGACGTATATGTTAGCAAATCCTTATGATAAAAAGAGCAAGATTTTATCAACAGAAAAAATAAAAATTAAGAAATCTGTTAAGAAAATTACTCCACAAAAAAGTGTAGAATCTTTTATTAAAGAGGTAGATGCTTTAAGAGAAAATAATGGTAGATTATTACAAAGTAAAAACTACGAAGTCTTTTTTGCCAACGCAAAAGACATTCCGAATTTGTTGCACGAAATTGGTAGGCTAAGAGAAATTACCTTTAGAGATGTTGGAGAAGGTACCAACAAAGCCATAGATTTAGACAAGTATGATAAATATTATTATCATATGTTTTTATGGGATAGTGAAGCCAAATGTTTGGCTGGCGCTTACAGAATGGGGCTAGGTAAAGAAATCTATAAAAAGTATGGTATTAATGGTTTTTATATACAAACTTTGTTTAGAATAGAGCCAGAATTGCATCAAATGATGGAAAACACCATAGAAATGGGACGTGCTTTTATTATTGGCGAATATCAACAAAAACCAATGCCTTTATTTTTGCTTTGGAAAGGTATTGTACACGTTACTTTACGTTATCCAGAACATAAATATTTAATGGGTGGCGTTTCTATTAGCAATCAGTTTTCAGATTTCTCTAAATCGTTAATGATTGAGTTTATGAAATCTCATTATTACGATCCTTATATTGCACAATATATTTATCCGAAGAAAGAATACAAGGTAAAATTAAAAGATGGTGATAAAGATTTTGTGTTTGATGCTACCAAAGCAGATATGCAAAAGTTTGATAAAATTATCGACGAAATAGAACCTGGTGCACTTCGAATTCCGGTTTTAATTAAAAAATACGTGAAACAAAATGCACGTTTGGTGGCTTTTAATGTTGATCCAAAATTTAACAATGCTGTAGATGGTTTAATGTATATTAAGGTGGCAGACATACCAGAAAGCACTGTAAAACCTGTTATGGAAGAATTTCAAGCAGAGTTAGAACGTAAAGCTGCTGAGTTGAATAAGAAGTAGTTTTAGCACAGTTTAATGTTGATGAAACCTGCCAAAACTTCCGATTTTTAATTTGGTACACTTTTGGCAATCAATAGGTTAAATTTATACTTATGAAAACTTTTCTAAAAATTTTATTAACGGCTTTAGCAGTAATTGTTTTGGCTAATATTTTACCAGGAGTTGCTGTAACTGGTTATCTATCAGCAATAATTGTAGCGGTTGTAATTGCAATTTTAAATATGATTGTTAGGCCACTTTTAATATTCTTTACACTACCAGCAACCATTGTAACTTTTGGGCTCTTTATTTTTGTAATAAATGCTTGTATTATTTTATTGGCAGACAGTTTAATAGACGGTTTTAAAGTTTCTGGCTTTTGGGCAGCACTCTTTTTTAGCATTTTACTTTCAATATTTAGATCTGCATTATTCTCTTTATTAAAAGACGAAAAGAAGTAATAATTATCCTTTAAAAGATGCTCTTTGCAAACGATCGTTCATCGATTTTCCTAAACCAAAATCGGGCATTTTTTCTACTAGAATAATGTCTAAATTTTGATGATCTAATTGATGTAAAGCATCGTATAATTTTGATGCAGCTTCTTCTAAATTAGATGAAGTTGATAAAATAATTTCAGCACTAATTTTATCACTTTTAAAAGAAGAATTTAAGCTTAAAATACCAATTTTTTTATTGGGATGTTGCTCAATTACATCAACAATAGAAGTTGTTAAAATGGTTGTTGTAATTGGCGAATAATGCTTGTCTAGCATTCCTGGAGCATCTGGGTTTTCTTCCTTTTTATTCATTATAGCTACTTTGCCTACAACTGCTTCAATTTCTTCTATAGCCAAAGCTCCTAGTCTGTAAATAATGGGTTCATTGTTTTCGAAACCAATAATGGTAGATTCTATTCCGTTTTTACAAGTACCACCATCTAAAACCATTTTAATATCATTTTTAAAATAGCGTTCTACATGTTCTGGTTTTGTAGGACTAATATTGTTAAAAGGATTGGCACTAGGTGCAGCCAAAGGAAAAGGCAATTGCTCTAAAAGGCTTATTGTTGTTGCATGATATGGTACTCGAACAGCAACTGTGTCTTTACCAGCAGTAATTAAATCAGGAATTGATTCGTGCTTTTTTAAAACTAAAGTTAGAGAACCTGGCCAGAATTTTTCTGCTAAAATCTTTGCTTTTTTAGGAATTTCAGAAACAATGTTTTCTAGTTGATCTACTCCTGAAATATGAACAATTAAGGGATTAAAAAAAGGACGCTTTTTAGTTTCGAAAATGCTTTTAATCGCTTTTTCGCTAAAGATATTACCTGCTAAACCATAAACGGTTTCAGTAGGTATTGCCACCAATTCTTCATTGGTTAAAATGGCAATTGCTTTTTGTATGTCTTTAGAAATAATGCTCATAATTTTCGGATACAAAATTACATATAAAAATGCTTTTTTAATTTAAAAATCGGCATCAACCTTAAAACTCATTTTTTTATAAGTTGATGGATGTAAAAACTCGATAAATTCAGCATGTAAATGCAGTCTATTCGCTTTTTTACCATACAAATCATCACCAATAATAGGCGTGTTTAAACCATTTTTATGAGCTGCATGTACTCTTAATTGATGCGTTCTTCCTGTAATAGGATAAAAATAAACACGAGTTTTACCATTTTCTTTGTTGATGATTTCCCAATTGGTAACAGCATTTTTTCCATATTTAAAATCGACCAATTGTTTGGGTCTGTCATCTAAATCTACACGCAAAGGAAGTTTAATTGTACCTTTTTTTGCTGACAAATTACCATCCAATAAAGCAACATACCTTTTTTTTACAGTTCTGTTTATAAACTGACTTTGTAACATTTTATTGGCTTCTTTGGTTTTGGTAAGCACTAAAATTCCGGAAGTAGACATGTCTAAACGATGCACAATTAAAGGCCCAGTTGCTGTTGGGTATTGCTCTTTAATTCTTGTGTACACAGAATCTTTAATTTCTTTACCAGGTACAGATAAAAATTCTGCGGGTTTATTAATAACAATTAAAACATCATCTTCAAAAATAATTTTTAACTGTTCTTTTTTTGATAAGTTTTCTAACAGTAAATTATCATCCATTTTAATGCCATTTAACATGTGTTGTAAAATGGGTTTACATCTGCTTTGGCAAGCAGGATAATAATTTTTGTGTTTTCTAATGGCTGAGTTTGGCGAAATTCCCCACCAGAATTCTGCCATACAAATTGGTGTTAAGTTGTTGGCAAACGCATAGTGTAATAATTTTGGTGCAGCACATTCACCAGAACCTGCAGGTGGTTTTATTGTTGGATCGTTAAAAATAGCTAACAAACTTTTTAGTTCTTTTTTCTGATTTAAAAAAGCATATTTGCTAAACAATGTTTGCTGTAAATAATTCGATTTTTCTTTTCGTTTTGTTTTTAAAGCTTCAATTTTATCTTCAAAAACAGTTATTTTTTTTGAGCTTTTATCTATTTTAGATTGATAGTATTCTTGCAATTCTTTGTAAAAAAACTGATCGTTATAACTTTCTTGCTGTAGTATTTGGGTTAGTTTTTTAAACTCAATATCGTTTAAAACTGAAATTGCTTGTTGCTTTCTTGCTTTTCTATCAGCTTTAGAAAGTTTCATTTTTTTTCTTTGCAGCTCTAAATCTGTTTCAATTTCTAGAATTAATTTTTTGTGATTTGCTTTTAGAGTTAAGTAATTTTCATCCTTTAAAATTGAACCTAATTGAGCATTTATCTCTTCAATTTCTTTTTCTCCTTTGGTGTAAAAACTACCTTCTGTTCTCATGTTAAAAACAGGTGGCACAAATGCTTTAGGCAAACTATTATCATCTAATTTACCAGAAAAAGCGGCTAAATAACCCAATTTATTTTTATCATCTTTAACTACCAAAACTCCAAACATTTTACCAATGGCATTTTCAGAATTTTTATCATGTAAACCAAAATTATGGTTAAAGTCAGTTTGATTTTCTAAATAAGCCTGAATTTCATCCACAGCTGTTTTTGCTAATAAATGAGGTTGATAATAGAATGGAAAAGTAAATTTTTCTGGAGGTTTTATTTCAGAAATATCGGTTTTAAAATGATGTAAGTGTTTCAATTTTATCAGAATAATTGTCAAAGATAGGTTGTTTTGTTATAAAATACCACTTAAACAGTTTATAGAATTTAAATTATCTAAAGAGCAAAGAATTACATTATTTGCGTTAAAGAAGTGTTTTGTTATCCTTTAGTTTTGTAGTGAACTTAAAATAGAAATATTATGAAAATTATGAATATGAATTCAGTAAAAACTGCAGCCATTGTATTAACGTTGACTAATTTTTTGTTGTTTTCTTGCGATAATCCAAAGAAAAATAACACTACAGAAGCTAAAGAAGAAATGGCAGAATTGTACGAAAAAGATAAGGACAATTTAGACGTTGAACTAGAAAATGATATGGAAGAAGGTACAGAAGAAAAAGTGGTTACACGTACCTTTAAAATGAAAGAAAAAGAAACGCCAATTGTGTATAATTTAGATAAAAGAGGAATTGCTGGTTTTGATGATTGGAAAGATTATACAGTAGTAAACTACGAATTATCGAACTTAAGAAAAGTAGATTTTGTTACTACTAGAGAAAGAATTCAGAATATGAATTATAGAATTGCAAACTTAGGAAACACCATTCCTGCTTGGTTAAAAACCGAAGAAGTTATGGAAGATGTGCAAGATATTCAAGATGAATATTTAGAACTTATAGAAGATCAAGATGCATCAGAAAAAGAAATGCAAGAAAATTTAGAAGAGCTTTCAGAAAAATTTGACGATTTAAAAGAAGAGTTAGATGAAACTGTAAACGATTATATAAAAATTCACGAAGAAGCCATTGAAGAATTTAACGAAGAAATTAAAAAAGGAAAATTTGACGAGGCAATTGAAGAATATAATGAAGAGATTAAAAAGTTAGATAAAATTGTAAAAGAAGATCAATAATAAATAACACTCTTTAAAAGAAAAAGTTTTTAAACTAAGGTAGATTTTTAATCTACCTTTTTTTGTGTTTTATTTTGGTGTTTTTTGATTTTGGAAAATCTGCCCAAAAATATAATTTCTTTAGATTATATGGTTTTTGGTGTATTAAAATTATAAAGACGAACCAAGTTTTCATTAAGTTCGTTAAATTTTTCTATGTAATCTAGTTTCAATTTTTCTAATGAGCCTCTAACCAATTATAACCCAAACCTATTTCAACATCTAAGGGAACACTCATTTTAAAAGCATTTTCCATTTCGTGTTTAATGATTGGTTCTATGGTTTTTAGTTCGTCTTTATGAGCATCAAAAACCAATTCATCATGTACTTGCAATAGCATTTTAGATTTAAAACCTTCCTTTTCAAATCGGTTATGAATGTTTATCATGGCAAGTTTTATAATATCTGCAGCAGAACCTTGTATTGGCGCATTTACAGCATTTCTTTCTGCTCCACTTCTAACCATTGCATTTCTAGAATTGATGTCTTTTAAATACCTGCGTCTGTTTAAAACGGTTTCTACATAACCATTTTCTCTAGCAAAATCTACTTGAGCAGACATGTACGCTTTTAATTTTGGATAGGTTTCGTAATACGTATCAATCAATTCTTTGGCTTCGCCTCTAGACAAGTTGGTTTGGTTACTTAATCCGAAAGCAGAAACTCCATAAACAATTCCAAAGTTTACGGTTTTTGCATTACTTCTTTGCTCACGAGTCACTTCATCCAAAGGAACATTAAACACTTTTGCAGCAGTAGAAGCGTGAATATCTTCGCCATTTTTAAAGGCATTTATCATATTATCTTCTTCGCTTAAAGCAGCAATAATTCTTAATTCTATTTGGCTATAATCTGCAGCTAACAAAACATATTCCTGACTTCTTGGTATAAATGCTTTTCTTACTTCACGACCTCTTTCTGTTCTAATTGGTATGTTTTGTAAATTAGGATTGTTAGAACTCAATCTACCAGTTGCAGCAACTGCTTGTGCATATACTGTATGAATTCTTCCTGTTTTTTTGTTGATTTCATTAGGCAAAGCATCAACATAAGTACTTTGTAATTTTTTATATTGACGATATTCTAAAACATCTTGAATAATTTTGTGATCTTTTGCCAAGTAAGATAAAATGTCTTCACCAGTTTTGTATTGACCAGTTTTGGTCTTTTTAGGTTTATCAACCAATTGCATTTTTTCGAATAAAACAATACCCAATTGTTTTGGTGATGCAATGTTAAATTCTTCTCCTGCTTGCTCATAAATGTTTTTTTCTAGTCTAATAATATCATCAGACAAAGCCACAGATAGTTCTTTTAAAAAATCAGTATTAATGTTTATTCCTTCAATTTCCATAGCTGTTAGTACAGAAACTAGAGGCAATTCTACATCATTAAACAAATTGGTAACATTACCAGAAGCCAATTCTGTGGTAAAAAGTTGTTTTAATTGATACGTAATATCTGCATCTTCTACTGCATATTCTGTTTGATCTGCAATAGGCACAACTCGCATAGAAAGCTGATTTTTTCCTTTTTTACCAATTAATTCTGTAATTGATACAGGTTGATAATTTAAATACGTTTCTGCCAAAACATCCATATTATGCCTCATATCAGGATTAATTAGATAATGAGCAATCATGGTATCAAACAATTTACCTTTTACAGGCATTTTATAATTTGATAAAACTTTGATGTCGTATTTTAAATTATGACCAATTTTCTCAATATTTTCAGATTCGAAAAAAGGTCTAAATTCTTCTATAATAGTTTGGGTTTCTGTTTGGTCTTCAGGAAAAGAAACATAATAACCTTTACCTGCTTCGTAAGAAAAAGCAATACCTATCAGCTCAACTTCTAGTGCTTTTAAACCAGTAGTTTCAGTATCGAAACAAACCGAAGTTTGTTGCATTAATTTCTGAATTAATAATTTTCTAGAAAAAGCGGTATCTATATGCTGATAAAAATGATTGGTATTTTCTATGGTTTTAAAACCTAAAGCAACATCTTCTTTAGAAACGCTTCCTGCACCTGGAGCTGCAAATAAATCGAATTGCCCATCTGCTTTTGCTGCTGGTTTTTTAGTTTTTTCAGTTGCTTTTACTGCTGATTTTTCTTCTGTATCAGTTTCAGTAGTAAAAGTTCGTAAAAAATTGGTTAATAAATTTCTAAACTCTAAATCGTTAAAAAGTTCAGTTACTTTTTCTTTATCAGGTTCATCTAAATTAAAATCTTTAGCATCAAAAGTTACAGGAACATCTAACATAATTGTTGCCAATTTTTTAGACAGTAACCCTAACTCTCCATTAGCTTCAACCTTTTCTTTCATTTTTCCTTTTAGCTGATCTGTGTTGGCTAATAAACCTTCCATAGAACCAAATTGTGCTAAGAATTTTTTGGCAGTTTTTTCTCCAACTCCAGGTAAACCTGGGATGTTATCAGCAGAATCTCCCATCATTCCTAAAAAATCGATGACTTGTTCTGGTGTTTCTACTCCGAATTTTTCTTGTACTTCTGGCACTCCCCAAATATCGTAACCACCACCAAAACGCGGTTTGTACATAAAAATATTTTCTGATACTAGTTGTGCAAAATCCTTATCAGGTGTAACCATGTAAGTTTTAAAACCTTCTTTTTCTGCTTGTTTAGAAAGTGTGCCAATTACATCATCTGCTTCAAAACCTTCTTTAACCATAATTGGTATATGCATGGCTTTTAAAATTTCATAAATATAAGGTACAGCAACTTTTATGGCTTCAGGAGTTTCGTCTCTATTGGCTTTGTAAGCTTCGAACATTTCTACACGATCTACGCTACCACCTTTATCAAAACAAACTGCTAATTTATCTGGTCTTTCGCGTTTTATAACATCTAATAAAGAGTTCATAAACCCCATTATTGCAGAAGTGTCTAACCCTTTAGAATTAATTCTTGGGTTTTTTATAAAAGCGTAATATCCTCTGAAAATTAATGCGTATGCATCTACTAAAAAAAGTCTTTTTTGGTCTGCCATTTTGTATAGAGTTGAAAAAAGATAAAACTACAAAAAACTGCATAAAACTGCGCTTTATATTCTATTGATTTTAATTTGAGTTTGCCTAGTAAAATCTATCATAAAACTTAATAAATGTTTAGATTGATGAAATACATCTTGTTCTTAAGATTTTAAATAGGTGAATTTAGATGAATTGTTAGAAAAGAATAAGTAATTTTATTTGGTGTTCATTTAATAAAAACGCACTTTTAAACTTTAACAAGTTGTTAAAATTCATTCGTTTTTTAACAGTTACCTTTGTGTGTTAAAAAATAAATTTTATGCTACGTTGGTTAATTCCACTAATAGTTGTAACGATTCTTGCAGTAATTTTAGAGGTTTACACATTTAATGCCATAAAAATAGTTTCTAAAAATAAGTTTTTAAGATATGCTGTTTTAATTGCAAGTTGCCTTGTTTACATTAACTTTTTGATTACGATTTTTACTTACGATAGAAGCAATGGACAAACACCACAATTTCAAATGGCAATGGGTTTGTTGCTTACTTTTTTAATTCCGAAGTTGGTGCTTTTTTTATTACTTTTTGGCGAAGATATTTATAGATGGATTGTAAAAGGAATATCAGCAGTTTCTAAAACAGAAACACAACCTTTAGCAGGTAGAAGAAAATTCATTTCTCAATTAGCTTTAGGGTTGGCAGCCATTCCTTTTGTGTCTTTTATCTACGGAATTATACAAGGTAAATACAATTATAAAGTGATAAAATATCAGCTTGCTTTTGATGATTTACCTGCTGCTTTTGATGGGTATACCATAACTCAAATTTCGGATATACATTCTGGTAGTTTTACCAACAAAGAAAAAATACAATATGGTGTAGATTTGATAAATGAACAAAAATCTGATTTAATGTTGTTCACTGGAGATATTGTAAACAATCAAGCAAATGAAATGGACAATTGGATTGATGTTTTTGCAAAACTAGAAGTCAAAGAAGGTAAATATGCCATTCTTGGAAATCACGATTATGGGGATTACATGGATTGGAAATCGCCAGAAGATAAAATCAAAAATTTTGAAGCTGTAAAAGATATTCATCAAAAGATTGGTTTTGATTTGTTGTGCAATGAAAACAGATATATAGAAAAAGACGGACAAAAAATAGCTTTAATTGGTGTTGAAAATTGGGGAAAAGGTTTTAATCAGGCAGGAGATCTTGAAAAAGCATCAGCAAATGTGCAAAAAGACGATTTTAAAATTTTAATGAGTCACGATCCAAGTCATTGGCAAGAAAAAGTAAAGAAAGATGATTTTAATTATCATTTAACTTTAAGTGGTCATACACATGGTTTGCAAATGGGTATTGAGATTCCTGGTTTTTTTAAATGGAGTCCTTCTCAATATGTTTATAAACAATGGGCTGGTTTATATCAAGAATTTGGTAGATTTATAAATGTAAATAGAGGTTTTGGTTATCATGCTTTTCCTGGTAGAGTAGGTATTTGGCCAGAGATTACTGTTATAGAACTTAAAAAAGCCTGATAATCAGCTTATTTAATTAGATTTATTATCTTTGTGTTAATTAAATAAAATTTTAGCAATTTTTTCCTTTTAAAAATTTAGGATATGACAAAATTTGGAGAGTTAATTAGTGTTGATATACCTGTTTTAATCGACTTTTATGCAGATTGGAATGAGGTTGAAAATAGTGTAGATACTTTAAGAGATGTTGCTGCTGCTTTAGGTGATAAAGCCAAAGTGATTAAAATTGATATTAAGAAAAATGAAACCTTAGCTGATGCTTTGCGTGTAAAAGGAAATCCTACTTTTATGATTTATAAAAATGGAGAAATGAAATGGCGCCAAACAGGTTTTCAAGATGCGAATACCTTAATTGGTTTGGTGCAACAGTACGTTTAATTTACTATTAAAACATAAAAAAAACCACAAACTATTAGTTTGTGGTTTTTTTATTTTATTCTGTTACTTCTTCAGAGGGCATAATATGCTGAAACAAATTTAGTGTTTCGTTAAACTCTTCTTGTAACTCATTTATCAATTCTGGGTCAGTATCATACTGTACTACTTGGTCTATAACACCTTTGTAAAGGTATCTGAATGTTAGATCGAAATCTTCGAAAACCATATCAAAATCTTCAACAGAAAAAGTACTATACCAAACGAGTTTTTCTTTAAACAATCGAATTAAATCTTCTGCAGCAGTTCTTGCTTTTTTAACTTCACCAAATCTATAATACAATTCAGGATAATCCATAGATAAACTATAATGATCAAAATCTTCAATAGGCATTTTTTCTAATGATAAATCTAACACTTCTACAGCTTTTAATGTATCACCTTCTTTGGCAAATGCTTTAGACAAACGCATTAAACTGTTTCTTAGAGAGATTGCGTTTCTTTTGGTTTGTTCGTCTAAATAAATTTTACCATCGTTTATATTTCGCCAGTTCCATTTTTTAACGTTGCTGTACATTTTTTCTGTATCAATTCTACCAATATCAAACAAACTCAACTCACGAATTAATTGTCCGTTTTCATTATAAACTTTGGTAGGTGTTTTTATAGGCACTAATTTAAAAGCCACACCATCTAATTGTAAGTAATCTTTTAGCCAAATATATTCGTTATCAGCATTAGATCCTCCAGTAAAATAAATAGGACGTTTCCAGTCGAAATTATTTAAAATATCTAACATTAAGATGGCATTTTTACCAATAGCTCTATCAATAGTAATGTCTATATAAGGTACAATCTTATCAGCATCTTTTTGAGCTACAATTCCATGTTTTAAAACATTTTCTTTGTTTACAGGAATACGAATTTTATTTGCGAGTAATACTTTTTCTGGGTTTCCATCATCATCTAAATCATAAAAAGTACGTTTATTATCACTCTGAATCCATTTCATAAAATAATCTAATTCTATGACAGAATCTTTTAATTGAGGAAATAATTCAGGAAAGTAATAAGCTACATCTAGTGTTCCGTATCTATATTCATCATGTTCTAATTGCGATGGAATAGGATCTGCATCATAACTTTTTCTTTTCATTTGGTCTATGTACCAATCTGTTTGAAAAAGACTTGTGTTTACTAGTTTAATATCTGTTCTAATGCCTTCTACTTCTTGCATGTACCAAAGAGGAAAAGTATCATTATCACCAATGGTAAACATAATTGCATTTGGATCGCAACTTTCTAAGTAAGCTTGCGCATTTAAATGTGTTGTGTATCTGTTAGAACGATCATGATCGTCCCAATTTTGGAAAGCCATTAAAGTTGGTACAGCCAATAAAGAAATTACTGTAACTATAATTGCTACATTTTTTCGAGTGGCTAAATTTTTGAAATATTCGTAAAGAGCTAGCACTCCAAAACCTACCCAAATAGCGAAAATATAGAAACTACCCACAACTGCGTAATCACGTTCTCTTGGCTCAAAAGGTTTCGGATTTGTATAAAATATAATTGCAAAACCTGTAAAGGCAAAGAATAAAAACAGGGTAAAGAAATTAGTTTTATCCCATTTAATTTGGAATAACAACCCTATTAAACCTAAAATAAGAGGTAAAAAATAGTATTTATTACGTCCTTTATTTAGTAAAGATTGCCAAGGCAACATTTCTTGAGAACCTAATCTTGCTTCGTCTATTACATCAATTCCGCTAATCCAGTTTCCATTAAAAATGTCTAACCTACCTTGTATATCGTTTTGTCTTCCAACAAAATTCCACATAAAATAACGGCCATACATGTACCCAAATTGATAGCTAACCATAAATTTAATGTTCTCTGCAAAAGTGGGTCTACGTTTACTATTTGCTGGGATTCCTGCAATTTTTTTATACATCTCTTCAGATGCAGGATTTACCATTCTTGGTATAAAACCTTTGTGCTTGTCAGAATAATTAGGTAATACATCTTTGTATTTGTTTACAATTACATATTTACCGTCTTTTTTCTCATATTTTGGTTTGTCATCTCTAGTAGGATTTTTTGCATCTTGCTCTCTACTATAAGTGTTAGAATAATAAGTATCGTAAAAAACATTGGCATCCCCATATTGTTCACGTTCGTAATATGCTAATAATTCGCGAGCACTAGAAGGATTGTTTTCGTTAATGGTAGTGTTTGCATTGGCTCTTATAGGTAACATCATCCAAGAAGAGAAACCTATCATTATAAAAAGTAATGAAAGGATTAAGGTGTTTGCCGTTAATTTTTGCTTTTTTCTGGTGTATTTTAATCCGAAAACAAACAAAGCTACTAATATAATTGCAGCAATAATACTTCCTGAATTGTAAGGTAAGCCTACAGAATTGATAAAAAACAATTCAGACGCACTAAAGAATTTTAAGGTAAAAGGAAAAATGAATTTAAAAACCAGCATTAACACAAGTACTGAAAAAACAGTAGCAATTGCAGAGGTTTTTAAGTTGATGTTTTTGTAAGTTTTAAAGAAATACAACATTACAATTGCTGGAATTACCAATAAAGAAAGAATGTGAACTCCAAATGATAAACCCACAACAAAGCTTATTAAAACTAACCATTTGTTGCCTCTTGGTGTGTCTATTTCGCTTTCCCACTTTAAACCTAGCCAAAATAATAAAGCCATTAAAAAAGATGACATTGCATAAACTTCACCCTCAACAGCACTAAACCAAAAACTATCAGAAAAAGTGTAAGTTAAAGAACCAACTAAAGCACTTCCTAAAATGGCAATTCGTTTGCCTTTAGAAATATTTCCGGTTTTAGAAGCTAATTTTTTTGCTAAATTACTAATGGTCCAAAACATAAATAAGATGGTAAATGCACTTGCCAAAGCAGACATAAAGTTTACCATTTTTGCAATTTCTGTATTATCTGATGTAAACATTGCAAAAAATGCACCTAACATCTGAAAAAGTGGAGCTCCTGGAGGGTGCCCAACTTCTAATTTTACAGCTGTAGAAATGTACTCTCCTACATCCCATGCACTCACTGTTGGTTCTAAGGTTAATGTATAGGTAATTAAGGCAATAGCAAATGTAATCCATCCTAGAATGATGTTCCATTTATTAAATTGTGCTGGTGTCATATAAGCAGGTAATTGTATGTGGGCGAATTTACTAATAATTATGAATAAAAGCTTGTTCTAATTGTTTTTCTGATTAAAGAAAACTTCATAAATCTTTGTTAAAAGAAAATTTTATAAAAAATAGTTTGCAAAATTAAAAGATTGCATTAAATTTGCATCCGCTAAGAAGCATTGGCCTATGGTGTAATTGGCAACACACCGGTTTTTGGTACCGACATTCAAGGTTCGAGTCCTTGTAGGCCAACTAAAGCAACTTTTAATCTTTTGATTATCAGTTGCTTTTTTTTTAGGTTACATTTAAGCAGAAAAAAAATTGGTTTATGTGGATGTATTTGGGGCTTTTAGCCGCACTTTTTTTAGGGTTTCATGGCATCATAAAAAAACAAGTTGTTAAAAACAACGAGGTTTTACCAGTATTAACAATTACTTTAACTGCCGGATTTTTAGTTTTTTTACCTTTTTACATTGGTTCTAATGTAAATCCTGATTATTTTAAATCCATAGGATTTTACATCGAAAAATTGCCAATAGAAAAACACGGTTTTATTTTTATAAAATCGATGATTATGGCTGCCTCTTGGGTTTTAGCTTATAGTGCTTTAAAACATTTACCAATTACAATTGTAGCTCCTATACGTTCTGCAGGGCCGTTTTTTACTTTTATTGGAGCTATATTTATTTTTAAAGAAGAGCCAAACATTTATCAATGGATTGGTTTTTTTCTGATTATTTTTTCAGTGATATTATATTCTAAAATCGGAAAAATTGAAGGGATAATTTTTAAAAGTAACAAATGGATTTTTGCAATTATCGGTGCTACTTTTTTAGGGGCATCAAGTGGTTTGTACGATAAATTTTTAGTGCAAAGTTTACACTTAAATCCGCAAACATTATTGTTCTGGTTTTGCTTTTATACTTTATTAATATTGCTGATTATTATAAGCATAAGTTGGTTTCCTTTTAAAGAAAAAAGAGCAAAATTTAAATGGAGTTGGTTAATCCCTTTAGTAGGGTTGTTGTTGTACACAGCAGATTACTTTTATTTTAAAGCATTACAAGATCCTGAAGCTTTAATTATGTTGCTATCAGCCATAAAAAGAAGTCAATTGTTAATTACTGTTATTGTTGGCGGATTTATTTTTAAAGAAAAAAACAAGCGTAAAAAGATTGTACCTCTTGTGGGAATTATGATTGGTGTTTTTCTGATTTTAAATTCTTAAAACAAACATTTTTTAATTATTAACTTGTTGTAATTCAGTCAAAAATAAATATATTTATACTTTAAATATGTTGATGTGAAAAGAAGTGCTTTTTTTAATCTATTGCTTTTATTGTTCGTTTTTGCATGCGCTAGCTTAGAAAATAATCCAAAATCTACTCAGAAAAAATGGACTTTAGTAAAATCTACAGACGATTCTAAACCTTTAAAAAGGCACGAAGCAGCTTTTGTAAATGTTAAAGACAAATTTTATTTGTTAGGAGGAAGAAGAATAGACTACGTGAGTATTTTTGATGCAAAAACAAAAAAATGGTCAAAAGGAGCAAAGCCACCTTTAGAAATGCATCATTTTCAGCCAGTAGTTTATAAAGATGATATTTATATTATTGGTGCTTTAACAGGACGTTATCCTGCAGAAACTCCGATCGAAAATATTTACATCTACAAAACAGCCACAGACACTTGGGTTAAGGGTGATAAAATTCCCGCAGAAAGATTAAGAGGATCAACAGGTAATACCATAAAAAATAACATTATTTATATTTCTTGTGGTATTAAAGATGGGCATAGATCAGATCATAAAAAATGGCTAGATAGTTACAATTTAAAAACCAAAGAATGGAAAGTTTTGCCAGATGCACCAAGAGCTAGAGATCATTTTCAGGCAGTAGAAGCCAATAACAAAATTTATGTTTTAGCTGGCAGACGTTCTAAAGCGCCAAAAAGAACTTTTCACGAAACCATTGCAGAAGTTGATGTTTTTGATATTAAATCTGAAAAATGGACAACCCTTCCAGAAAATTTACCAACTCAAAGAGCAGGAAATATTGCGCTTTTGTATGGCAAAGATGTTTTAGTAATTGGAGGTGAATCTATTCATCAAAAAGAAGCCCATAATCAAGTAGAAGGTTTAAATATTTTTACACACAAATGGCAAAACTATCCAAACCTTGTACAAGGTAGACATGGAACTGGTGCTTTTTTATATAAAAATGAAATTTATATTGCTTCTGGTTGTAATAATAGAGGAGGATCTCCTGAATTAAATACCATGGAAAAATATTAAAATTATTTCATTAAGTACGCTTTTAAATCTTGGTAAGTAGCAGCTTTTAAAGCTACTTTAGTATTGTTAATTACTTTTTTAATTTGCTCAGGAATTTCAACTTTTACAGGTAAAGTTTCTTCTACAACATCTAAAAATTTTACAGGATGTGCAGTTTCTAAAAATACACCAAACTCATTTTCTTTTAATCCGTGTTTTTTTAATCCTAAGTAACCCACTGCTCCATGAGGATCTGCAACATAGCCAGAATTATTATAGATGCTTTTCATGGTTTCACGAGTTTCATCATCAGTAAAACTATATGAAGAAAAGGCGCTTTTTAAAGCATCTAAATCGTTGTTGAACAATTCTCTAATTCTAATAAAGTTACTTGGGTTACCCACATCCATAGCATTAGAAATGGTTGCTTTTGATGGTTTTGGCGTGTAAACTCCATCAACCAAATAATTAGGAACAGTATCATTTACGTTTGTAGAGGCAACAAAATGTTTGATAGGTAAACCTAATTTTTGAGCCATTATTCCTGCACAAATATTCCCAAAATTTCCACTTGGTACAGAAAAGATAAGGTCTTTATGTTGTTGATGTAATTCTTTATAAGCAAAGAAAAAATAAAACATTTGTGGTAACCAACGTGCAACATTTATAGAGTTTGCAGAAGTTAAAGTTCGCTCTATATCTTCGTCTAAAAAAGCTGTTTTTACCATGTCTTGGCAATCGTCGAAAACGCCATCTACTTCTAAAGCTGTAATATTTTGTCCTAAGGTAGTTAGTTGTTTTTCTTGAATATCGCTCACTTTTCCTGAAGGATATAAAATAACCACATTTACACCTTTTGCACCTAAAAATCCGTTGGCAACAGCACCTCCAGTATCACCAGAAGTCGCTACTAAAACAGTAACTTCATCATCATTATCTTTGTTAAAATACTCTAAGCATTTTGCCATAAATTTTGCGCCAACATCTTTAAAAGCCATTGTTGGTCCGTGAAACAATTCTAAAGTTGCAATATTATCATCAACCTTAACCACAGGAAAATCGAAAGAAACAGTTTCTGCAATAATATCTTTTAAAATATCTGTAGGAATTTCATCACCCACAAATTGTTTTATGGCTTCATAGGCAATTTCATGATTGGAATATTCAGAAATATTGTTGATAAAATCTTTTGATAATGGAGTAATGTTTTCTGGAAAATAAATTCCTCTATCTTTTGCTAAGCCTTCTACAACAGCGTTTTTAAAAGTTGTATTTGGCGATTTATGATGTAAACTGTAATAGTTCATTGTGTTTTTTTTGCTTTAAGCCATAAGCACTATGCTTTTGGCAAAATGAAACAAAGTGCTTAAAGTTTATGGCTTTAAGCATATTGCAATTATATAATTTTTATTCCTTCTGGATTTACTTTTGATGTATAAAGTTCGAAATCAACTCCTTTGTTTCTGTAGCTTCTTTCAATTGCATTGTAAACCTCTTTTACATTTTCATCACCTTTACAAAGTGCAAAAATGGTAGGTCCAGAACCAGAAATTCCAGCACCTAAAGCACCTGCTTTTAATGCTGCTTTTTGTACATCATCAAAATAAGGAATTAGTTTTTTACGATGTGGTTCTACAATAATATCTACCAAAGAATTGCTGATTAAATTATAATCGTTTGTATGTAAGCCAGAAATTAGTCCGCCAACATTTGCCCATTGTGTAACAGCATCTTTTAATGCAATTTCTGTTGGTAAAACTGCTCTTGCATCTTTGGTTTTTATTTCTATTTGTGGATGAATTGCCACAAGTCTTAATTCATTTGGTACAGGTAATTTTACAATATCTAAGGGTTCGTAACTTCTAATGAGTACAAAACCGCCATAAATTGCTGCAGCCACATTATCTGCAATCGGACTTCCGCAAGCAACTTCTTCGCCAAACATTGCAAATTTTGTTAATTCTAATTCAGAGTAGATGTTGCCTAATAATTGATTTGCGCCAAAAGCAGCACCAGCAGCACTTGCAGCAGAACTACCCAATCCACTTCCTGGAGAAAACCCTTTATGAATGGTGAGTTGTACTCCAAAATCTGCATTTGCATCCAACAGCATTTTTTTAACTACAGCACTTGCAGCGTTTTTATCTACATCGTAAGTTAAATCTGCACCAGTAATATTGGTAATTTCTACGCCTTTGTTTGGTGTTTTGGTAAATGTCATTTCATCACCAATTTCATCAACAGCAAAACCCAAAGAATCGTAACCACAAGAAACATTGGCAACAGTTGCAGGAGAAAATATTTTTAAGTAATCCATTTCTATTTTATTAAAAAATTTAAAATTCAAGAATTAAAAAATTATAAACAAATGAAATGTTTATATTCTTCAATTTTTTAATAATTATTGATTTGCAATTCTAATAACATCAGCAAAAATACCAGAAGCAGTTACATCTGCACCAGCACCAGCGCCTTTTATAATTAAAGGGTTTTCTGGATATCTATCTGTAAAAAACAATACAATATTATCACTACCTTCTAGATTGTAAAAAGGATGATCTGCAGGGATGTGCTGTAAACCAACATTTGCTTTTCCGTCTACAAATTCTGCTACATATTTTAAACGACAATCTTTATCATTGGCTTGTTTAAATATATCTTGAAAATGACTTTCGTGCTTTGTTAAAGCTGCATAAAAATCATCATTATTTGTAGTTTTTAAAGCTTCTTCAGGTAAAAAAGCATTGTTTTTAATGTCTTCTAATTCCATTTTAAAACCGCTTTCTCTAGCAAGAATTAAAATTTTTCTGGCCACATCTACACCACTTAAATCAATTTTTGGATCTGGTTCTGTATATCCTTCTTTTTGAGCCTGAGCAACAACATCATGAAATGTAGAGTCTTTATCAAAATTATTAAAAACAAAGTTTAAACTACCAGATAAAACTGCTTGAATTTTATGAATTCGATCTCCAGAATTCACTAAATTTTTAAGTGTATCTATAATTGGTAAACCTGCACCAACATTGGTTTCGAATAAAAATGAAGCGTTGTATTTTTTAGATACTTCTTTTAGTTTTTTGTAATTATAAAAACTAGAAGCACAAGCAATTTTGTTGCAAGTAACTACAGAAATGCTATCTCTTAAATATTTTTCATATACTTCAGAAACTTGTTGATTTGCTGTGTTGTCTATAAAAACACTGTTTCTATGATTGGCTTCTTTTACTTTTGTGTAAAAATTTTCTAAACTGGTTGGTTCTCCATTTTCTAATAAATCTTTCCAGTTATCTAGGTTAATTCCAGAATCGTCAAAAACCATTTTTCTAGAATTAGAGATACCAATTACTCGAATGTTTAGTTTTAAATTTTCTTTTAAAAATTTCTTTTGTTGATGTATTTGTGCTAAAAAACGCTCGCCAACATTACCTACACCTGTTACAAACAAGTTTAATTGTTTGGTTTTTTCTTCAAAAAATTGTTCGTGTAAAGTGTTTAATGCCTTTTTAGCATCGTATTTATTAATAACTGCAGAGATGTTTTTTTCTGATGAACCTTGTGCAATAGCTCTAACATTTACGTTATTTCTACCCAAAGCACTAAACATTTGTCCGCTTAAACCTTGGTAGTTTTTCATGCTCTCACCAACTACAGCTATTATTGCCAAATCGTTTTCTACAATAATTGGCTTAATCTTTTTTCTGTAAATTTCTATACTAAAAGTTTCGTCTAAAATGGTTTTTGCTTTTTCTGCATCTAGATCATAAACACCCACACAAATAGAGTGTTCTGATGATGCTTGCGTAATAAACACTACATTTATTTTGGCTACAGAAAGTGCTTCGAATAAACGTTTAGAAAAACCTGGAATACCTATCATTCCACCACCTTCTAAAGTAATTAAACTAATATCTTCTATATGCGAAATTCCTTTTACTTCATTTCCATTTTCAGGATCGTTAGAAATTAACGTTCCGAAATTTTCAGGATCGAAAGTGTTTTTAATTCTGATAGGAATATTTTTTCTTAAAGCAGGTTGAATTGTTGGCGGGTATAAAACCTTTGCACCAAAGTGCGATAATTCCATAGCTTCTTCGTAAGAAATTTCTGAAATTGGATACGCTTGTTTTACAATTCTAGGATTTGCAGTATACATTCCACTAACGTCTGTCCAGATTTGCAATTCATCAGCATTTAAAGCTGCTGCATAAATGGCAGCAGAAAAATCAGAACCACCTCTACCTAAAGTTGTAGTTTCGCCAGCTGTGTTCGATGAAATAAATCCACCTAAAACAGCAATTCTATGTTGATTATCATGAAAAAAGATGGCAATATTTTTATTTGTAACCTCAAAATTTACTTGAGCATTTAAATACTCATCATTGGTAATAATTAAATCTCTGCTTTCTTTATGAGTAGCATCTAAAGTTTCTTTGGCTGCATTTGCAATGATATAAGAAGATAATCGTTCTCCAAAACTAGAAACTTTTGCTAATGTTTTATTAGATAATTCTTGAAGTAAAAAAATCCCTTCGTAAATAGAAATTAAACGATCGAATAAATAGGTAATTTCATCTGAAACCTCTTTTTTATTTTTGATGATTAAATCATCAATTACTCTAAAATGTAATTCTTTAATTAACTCTAAAATTTCTTTAGCAGCAGTAATATCTTCTAAAGCTTCATTTGCTCCTGCTAAAAGTTTATCTGTAGTTTTGCCAAAGGCAGATACAATAACTGCTACTTTTTGTTCTTCTGATGTTTTTGCAATAATGCTTAAAACTTGTTTTATTTTTTCTGAATTGGCTACTGAAGAGCCTCCGAATTTTAATACTTTCATCTTAAATTGATAAATAGTTTGTAATTTTTTTTGTTTTTATTTCGATGTGTACGAAACAATAAATAACCTGAGTAATATGTATATAGTAAACCCCTAAAGGGTAATAGTTGTAGTTGTTGTGCGAATAATGGTGTTCATAGAAATACATACTACAGAAGTAGTTTTAGAAGAATTTGTATTTAATTTAGAAAGATTCACACCACAAAAATAGAAGTATTATTTATTTTGATGGGTTTAGATGCGTATTATTTTATGTAAATTATTAAAAAATGTATAGTTCGTAATAATTGTTAAAATAATTAATAATAATTTAGTATTTAATTTATTTCTTTGATTTTTCTTTAATTATCAAAGCTATAGGTTTGTTTTTTATTTTACTTTCTAACCAAGAAAGAATGTCTAAATACAAAAATGCTCTTTTTTCATAAGGATGATTTTCAAACTTTTGCAGTTTTGCGTGTATTTTTTTGAACTCATTTTTAATTTCATGAGGAAAAACATCGCTCAAATCTTTAATAGACGTTAAGAATATTTTTTGAACTTCTTGTAGATTTTCCATTTTTAATAGAAACTTATAAGTATCTAAAAACTGTCTTTCTAAATCGTAATCTAATCCGCATTCGTAATGCGCAATCAAATTTAAAATTCTTGCAAAACACTGTAAATCTTCTGCAGAGCTTAAATTTTTAGACTTTATAATTTTCTGTAAATAGCTAATGCATAGTTCGTTTTTACCCATTCCAAAATACAAACAAGCAATTTTGTAGTACAGCATTACAATATAATGGCTGTCTAATCTGTTTCTGTAATTTTGTATTTTTTTATTGATAATTTCTACCAAGTATTCTCCTTCAGAAAAAGTAGCTTCTAAAAAATGTAAGTGCAATTTATTGGCATACAAATACTGAAAAATTAAAAGTTCTGTATTTGTGTTCGATGGAATTGTATTTTGCTCAATTTCTTCTTCAAAAGCGATTAACTCTCTTTTAAAAGTAGATTTTTTCTTTACAAAAAAAGAAGCCTCTAATAAGTAATTGATCCCTTTTAAGTAAAAAACAGGATGTTGTAAAATATGCTTTTTGTCTTCCTTAAATAAATCTACCCATTTTCTTGCATACTTGTAACTCTGTAAAAAATCTTGAGTTAAAAAACTATACCATAAATGCGATTTGTAGAGCCATAATTTTTCTCTAAAACCTAAATCTTCAAAATTATATTTGGGTAATCTTTTATGGAAATATTGATTAATAAACTCTAATTCTTCATTGTTTTTTACATAACCATTTTGTAATAAATGACTGTACAATTGTAATGATAAATTAGACAATTTACTGGCTATTACATTTTGTTGACTTAATGTTTTGGCTTGTACCGAAAGTTGATCTGCTCTGTTGCTTAAACTTCTTGTAATGTATTGAGTTTCTATAACTTTTTCGAGTTCAACAATTTCGTAAGCAATGTTTTTTTCTTCGTTTTCTAAAGCTAGATTTTTAGCTTTATCCAATAACTTTAAGCTCTGTTTGTATAATCCTTTTTGATATAAAACTGTTGCAAAATCGAGTTGCTCTCTAATCTGAATTCTAATATTTTTATGAGCAGGATTTAATCGTAAACTAATTAAAATCTGTTTGTATAAATGCGCTTTTAAATTTGATAATTGTTGTTTAGATACAATACCGCTATTAATAATTACTTTTTCGTCATAAATTTTAAGCTTTTCTAAAAACTTAAAAAGCGAAAAAAACTTGGCATCAATATTACCACCAAGTCTACCAACATATAAATTAAATTGTCTCTTTTCTGACTTGGTTAAAGACTTAATTAATATAAAAAGAGCATCGTTTTGATTATTGACTGATGTAGTGTTTTTGCTCATAAATTACTGATAATAAAATACTTGTGATTTTGCTAAGTATATTAGAAATCGTACGGAACTGTAAAAATAACCATTTATTTTAATCTCATTAATATACATTTGATTAAATATAAAGATAATCTTTACAAATTATGCAAGATAACAAGGTTCAAATTTTTGATACAACTTTAAGAGATGGGGAGCAAGTGCCTGGTTGTAAGTTAGATACTGGTCAAAAATTAGTAATAGCTGAAAGATTAGATTTACTAGGTGTAAATGTAATTGAAGCAGGTTTTCCTGTTTCTAGTCCTGGAGATTTTAATTCAGTATCAGAAATAGCTAAAATTGTAAAAAATGCGACAGTTTGTGGTTTAACAAGAGCTGTAGAAAATGATATAAAAGTTGCAGCAGAAGCATTAAAATTTGCTAATCATCCAAGAATTCATACAGGTATTGGTACTAGTGATTCTCATATACAATTCAAATTTAATTCTACCAGAGAAAAAGTAATTGAAAGAGCTATAAAAGCAGTATCTTATGCTAAGTCTTTTGTAGAAGATGTTGAGTTTTACGCAGAAGATGCTGGTAGAACAGATAATGAGTTTTTAGCCAAAGTTTGCGAAGAAGTAATTAAAGCAGGTGCAACTGTTTTAAACATTCCAGATACCACAGGATATTGTTTGCCAGAAGAATATGGTGCAAAGATGAAATACCTGAGAGAAAATGTAAAAGGTATCGAAAATGTTACACTATCTTGTCACTGTCATAACGATTTAGGTTTGGCAACAGCAAACTCAATTTCTGGTGTTATTAATGGTGCTCGTCAAATTGAATGTACCATAAATGGGATAGGAGAAAGAGCAGGAAATACAGCTTTAGAAGAAGTAGTTATGGTGTTAAAGCAACATCCATATTTAAATTTAGAAACTTCTATCAACACAAAATTATTGTACGATACAAGTATTATGGTTCGTGAAAGTATGGGAATGCCTGTACAACCAAATAAAGCAATTGTAGGGGCAAATGCGTTTGCACATAGTTCTGGAATTCATCAAGATGGAGTTATCAAAAACAGAGAAACTTACGAAATTATGGATCCTGAAGATGTTGGGGTTACAGAAAGTGCAATTGTGTTAACTGCAAGAAGTGGTAGAGCAGCATTGGCATACAGGGCTAAGAAAATTGGGTACGAATTAACTAAAATTCAATTAGATACTGCGTATACTTCTTTTTTAGAAACTGCTGATAAACAAAAAGAAGTAAAAGACGACGATATTCATTCTATAATGAAAAAAGTTAATAAGATATCTAAAATAGCAATGGCTTAAATGAAATAGAATTATGAAATATACTATAGCTGTAATTCCTGGAGATGGTATTGGTCCTGAAGTAGTAGAACAGGCCAAAAAAGCATTAGATGCAGTAGCAGAGGCTTACGACCATATTTTTTTGTATAAAGAAGCATTGTTAGGTGCTTGTGCAATAGAAAAAACAGGAGTTCCTTTACCACAAGAAACTATAGATATTTGTAGAAATTCTGATGCTATTTTGTACGGTGCTATTGGTGATCCTAAGTACGATAATGATCCTTCTGCTAAAATTAGACCAGAACAAGGTTTGCTACAACTTAGAAAAGAATTGGATTTATATTGTAATGTAAGACCTGTAAAGGCTTACGACAATTTAATTCATAATTCTCCTTTAAAAAGAGAGGTAATAAAAGGTACAGATTTTTTAGTATATAGAGAGTTAACTGGCGGAATTTATTTTGGTAAAAAAGAACTAAGTGAAGATGGTAAAACAGCTTCTGATGTATCTGTTTATACGGTTGATGAAATTACCAGAATTACACATTTAGCGTTTAAAGCTGCGCAAAAAAGAAAGAAAAAAGTAACTTTGGTAGATGAATCTAATGTGTTAGAAACTTCACGTTTATGGCGAAAAACAGTTACTGAAATAGCAAAAGATTATCCAGAGATTACTTTAGAATATTTGTTTGTAGCCAATGCAACTATGCAATTAATAACGCATCCAAAACAGTTTGATGTTATTCTTACAGAAAATCTTTTTGGAGATATTATTTCTGATGAAGCCAGTATAATAAGTGGTTCTAAAGGTTTAATTGCATCATCATCAATTGGTAAAGAAAACGCTTTGTTTGAACCTATTCATGGTTCATATTTTGAGGCAAAAGGCAAAGATTTAGCAAACCCTTTAGCATCAATTTTATCTGCAGGTATGTTGTTACAACATTTAGGCTTAAATGAAGAAGCAGATGCAATTGAAAGAGCTGTAGAAAAATCCTTAGCATTAGGAATTACAACAAAAGATATTAAACGTAAAATACAAAACTCGACAACAACTTCTAAAGTAGGAGATTTTGTTGCAGATTATATCACAAATCAAGATGATAGTAATATGAATTTTAAAAATATTCATATGGGTCAGAGTACCATCATCTAATTAAATTCAATTTAAAATTAGGATTTTTAAATAAAAATTTTAAATATTTGAATCAACAAAATGAGAACACAAATTTTAAATATTATTACTGTTTTAAACGTCATCGTAATTATTACGAATTGATCAGGAAGTGGTATTTATAACATAAAAATTAAATTTAGCCTTCCTTTAAAAACGGAAGGTTTTTTATTGCATTTATTTCAATAATTGAGTATCATATTTAAGTAAGGTTAAATAGCTGTAAATCAGTAAGATTAATGTTATTTTAAACAACTGAAATTCAAGAATTCAATTAGGTTTAATGTAACAAAAAACGAGAAATAGAATAATTTAGTAAACAAAACAAAGAAATCATTAAATGAAACTAAATAAACACAGTAGCAGATTAACACAAGACGAATCTCAACCAGCATCACAGGCAATGTTGTATGCAGTTGGTTTATCTGATGAAGATATGCAAAAAGCGCAAATAGGAATTGCGAGTACTGGTTACGATGGTAATCCTTGTAATATGCATTTAAATAGACTTAAAGAAGAGGTCAAAATAGAGTGTAAAATTGCAGATTTAGTTGGTTTAGGTTTCAATACAATAGGTGTTTCTGATGGTATTTCTATGGGAACTTCTGGTATGAATTACTCACTGGTTTCTAGAGATATTATTGCAGATTCTATAGAAACTGTAATGAACGCCCAAAGTTACGATGGTTTAATCGCTATTGTTGGTTGCGATAAAAATATGCCAGGAGCTGTAATGTCTATGTTGCGTTTAAATCGTCCATCAATTATGATGTATGGAGGAACAATTGCATCTGGAAATTACAAGGGTAGAAAACTAAATATCGTTTCTGCTTTTGAAGCTTTAGGGCAAAAAGTTGCTGGAGAAATTGAGGAAGAGGAATACAGAGAAATTATAAAAAGAGCAATTCCAGGAGCAGGTGCTTGTGGAGGTATGTATACTGCAAATACAATGGCTTCTGCTATTGAATGTATGGGGTTTGCATTGCCTTACAATTCATCGATTCCTGCAGAAAATCCTAATAAATTATCTGAGTCAGAAAGACACGCAAGAGCAATTAAAAACTTATTAGAATTAGATTTAAAACCTTTAGATATTATTTCTAAAAAATCTTTAGAAAATGCAATTGCTTTGGTAAATGCTTTAGGAGGTTCTACAAATGCAGTATTACACTTTTTAGCAATTGCACATGCTGCTGATATTGAGTTTACTTTAGAAGATTTTCAAAGAGTTTCAGACAGAACTCCGTTAATTGCAGATTTAAAACCATCTGGTAAATATTTAATGGAAGATGTACATGGAGTAGGTGGTACACCAGCCATTATGAAATATTTATTAGAAAATGGATATTTACATGGCGATTGTATGACAGTTACAGGGAAAACTTTAGCTGAAAATTTAGCAGATGTAGAAGCTATGGAATTTGAAGATCAAGATGTGATTTTTCCAAAAGATAAAGCCTTAAAATCATCTGGAAATTTACAGATTTTATATGGTAATCTTGCAGAAGAAGGAGCTGTAGCAAAAATTTCTGGTAATGAAGGTTTGTTGTTCGAAGGTAAAGCTGTGGTTTATGATGGTGAACAAGCTGCAAATACAGGGATTTCTAATGGTGAAGTAGCAAAAGGAGATGTAGTCGTCATTAGGTATGTTGGTCCAAAAGGAGGTCCAGGAATGCCAGAAATGCTAAAACCAACTTCGTTAATTATGGGAGCAGGTTTAGGGAAATCAGTAGCATTAATTACAGATGGTCGTTTTTCTGGTGGTACTCATGGTTTTGTTGTGGGGCATATCACTCCAGAAGCACAGTCAGGAGGAGCAATCGGATTGATTGAAACTGGTGATAAAATTAGAATTAGTGCAGAAGATAATTCGATTAATGTTTTAATTTCTGATGAAGAATTAGCAGAAAGAAAAGCAAAATGGGTGGCACCAGAACCAAAACACAAAAAAGGAATTTTATACAAATACGCAAAAACAGTAGCATCAGCATCTAAAGGATGTGTTACTGATGCTTAAAACTCCTGCGAGGTTTCCAAAAACCTTGTAGGTATAAAACATAAAGATAATATGGAAACAAAAACCATAACCAAACCAAAAAAAGCTACCAAAACTACAGAGCGTATTTCTGGTAGTGAGGCAATTGTAAGATGTTTGATTGAAGAAGGAGTAGATATTCTGTACGGATATCCTGGAGGTGCAATTATGCCAGTTTATGATGAGTTATACAAATATCAAGATAAAATTCATCACGTTTTAACGCGTCACGAACAAGGAGCTACACATTCAGCTCAAGGTTATGCCAGAATTTCTGGTAAAGTAGGTGTAGCAATGGCTACTTCTGGGCCAGGAGCAACCAATTTAATTACAGGTATTGCAGATGCACAGATAGATTCTACACCAATGGTTTGTATTACAGGTCAAGTGCCATCTGGTTTGTTAGGTTCAGATGCATTTCAAGAAACAGATATAGTGGGTATTTCTACACCAGTAACAAAATGGAATTGCCAAGTAACCAAAGCAGAAGATATTCCAGAAGCTTTAGCAAAAGCGTTCTACATTGCTAGAAGTGGTAGACCAGGTCCTGTTTTGGTTGATATTACCAAAGATGCTCAATTTAACGAATTTGATTTTTCTTACACCAAATGTACCCAAGTTCGAAGTTATAAGCCAGTTCCTGATACAGATATTAAAAAAGTAGAAGAAGCTGCAGAAATCATTAACAATGCTAAAAAACCATTAATAGTTTGGGGGCAAGGCGTTATTTTAGGTAAAGCCGAGGACGAATTAAAAGCTGTGGTAGAAAAAGCAGAAATTCCTGCTGCTTGGACAATTTTAGGAGCTTCAGCAATACCAACTTCACATCCTTTTAATGTAGGTATGGTAGGTATGCATGGTAATTATGCGCCTAACATGTTAACCAATGAGTGTGATGTTTTAATTGCAATAGGTATGCGTTTTGACGATCGTGTTACAGGAAGTTTAAATACGTACGCAAAACAAGCCAAAATAATTCATTTCGAAATTGATCCTGCAGAAGTAGATAAAAACGTAAAAACGGATGTTGCTGTTTTGGGCGATGCTAAAGCGAGTTTAAATTTATTGTTGCCTTTAATCAATAAAAATTCTCATAACGAATGGCATCAGAAGTTTAAAGATTTATATCAAATAGAATACGATAAAGTAATCAAAAACGATTTATATCCTACAAAAGAAGGCTTAACCATGGGTGAAGTTTTGAAAGAAATCAATATTCAGAGTAAAGGGGAAGCTGCAATTGTAAGTGATGTAGGGCAACATCAAATGATTGCTTGTAGATATGCAGAGTTTAACGTATCTAAAAGTAATATTACTTCTGGTGGATTAGGAACAATGGGCTTTGGATTACCTGCAGCTATTGGAGCAAAAATGGCAGCTCCAGAACGTGAAGTGGTTTCTATTTCTGGTGATGGTGGTTACCAAATGACAATTCAAGAATTAGGGACTATTTTTCAGCAAAAAGCAGCAGTAAAAGTGGTGGTTTTAAATAACGATTTTCTTGGGATGGTGAGACAATGGCAACAATTATTTTTCGATAAACGTTATGCATCCACAGAAATGGTAAATCCTAATTTTGTTGCTATTGCAGAAGGATATTACATTAAAGCAAGAAAAGTTACCAAACGTGAAGAGTTAGCAGAAGCTGTTGCAGAAATGATGCAAAGTAAAGAAGCGTATTTCTTAGAAGTTTGTGTAGAAAAAGAAGATAATGTGTTTCCAATGATTCCTTCAGGAGCAAGTGTTTCAGATATACGTTTAGAGTAAAGAATATAGAATAAAGAACAAAGATTAAAGGTTTGAGTGAGAACTTTAAAACTTTAATCTTTAAACCTTGAACTTACGAGTATGAGTACAGAAGAAAAACAACTATATACAGTTTCTGTGTATACCGAAAATAATATTGGATTGTTGAACAGAATTTCTGCAATTTTCCAGAGAAGACACATCAATATAGAAAGTTTAAATACTTCTCCTTCAGAAATAGAAGGCGTTTCTAAATTTACAATTGTGGTAAATATGAACGAGGTAGGTATTAAAAAAATTATTGGTCAAATAGAAAAACAAGTAGAGGTTATAAAAGCCTATTATCATAGTTTAGATGATATTATTTATCAAATTGCTGGCTTGTTTAAAATTAAATCAGAATTGTTGTTCGAAGAACGTCAAATTCAGAATATCATTAAAGAAAGTAATGCTAGAATTGTAACTGTAAACAAAGAGTTTTTTGTTCTTGAAAAATCAGGAAAAAAAGAAGAAATAGTAGAGTTATACAATCAATTAGCTCCTTTTGGAATTATGCAATACACAAGATCAGGTTTAATTGCAGTAACAAAAGAAGAAATGAAAATATCACCATTGTTAGAAATATACAACAACTAAATAGTATCAATAGAAAAGAATAAAAACTAGAGAGAAGAGACTATAGTGATGTATAAAACACATCTATTTCTTATCCTCTTTTTTCTATCTTCTTAACAAACAACTAAATAAATAAAAATGTCAAATTATTTTAACACATTAACATTAAGACAAAAATTAGAGCAGTTAGGTAAATGTCGTTTTATGGATCCTTCAGAATTTGAAGACGGAGTAAACGCATTAAAAGGAAAGAAAATTGTTATTGTGGGCTGTGGAGCACAGGGTTTAAATCAAGGTTTAAATATGAGAGATTCTGGTTTAGACATCTCTTATACATTAAGACAAGCAGCAATAGATCAAAAAAGACAGTCTTATATTAATGCTACTTCTAACGATTTTAAAGTAGGTACATACGAAGAAATGTTACCAACTGCAGATTTAGTAATTAATTTAACGCCAGACAAACAACACACCAATGTTGTAAATGCAATTATGCCTTTAATGAAAAAAGGTGCTACTTTATCATATTCTCACGGATTTAATATTGTAGAAGAAGGTATGCAAATTCGTAAAGACTTAACTGTAATTATGGTGGCACCTAAATCACCTGGTTCAGAAGTTCGTGAAGAATTTAAAAGAGGTTTTGGAGTACCAACTTTAACTGCAGTACATCCAGAAAATGATCCAGAAGGTAAAGGTTGGGCACAAGCAAAAGCATATGCAGTTGCAACAGGTGGTCATACAGCTGGTGTTTTAGAATCTTCTTTTGTTGCTGAAGTAAAATCAGATTTAATGGGAGAGCAAACTATTTTATGTGGTTTGTTACAAACAGGAGCTATTTTATCTTTCGATAAAATGGTTGAAGAAGGTATAGAGCCAGGTTATGCAGCAAAATTAATTCAATATGGATGGGAAACCACTACAGAAGCGTTAAAGCATGGTGGTATTACAAATATGATGGACAGATTGTCTAATCCTGCTAAAATTGAAGCGTTTCGTTTATCAGAAGAATTAAAAGACATTATGCGTCCATTGTTCCAAAAACATATGGATGATATAATGACTGGTCATTTCTCTAAAACAATGATGGAAGATTGGGCAAATGATGATGTAAACTTATTAACTTGGAGAGCTGCTACTGGAGAAACTGCTTTCGAAAAACAAGAAATTACAGATCAAGAAATCTCAGAACAAGAATATTTCGATCACGGAACGTTATTAGTTGCTTTTGTTAGAGCTGGTGTTGAGTTGGCTTTTGAAGCAATGACAGAATCTGGAATTATAGATGCTTCTGCATACTACGAATCTTTGCACGAAACTCCGTTAATTGCAAATACTATTGCAAGAATGAAATTAGCAGAAATGAATCGTGTAATTTCTGATACAGCAGAATATGGTTGTTATTTATTCGATCATGCTTGTAAACCGTTGTTAGCTGATTTTATGAAAACAGTTTCAACAAACGTTATTGGCAAACCATTTAGCTCAGAAAACGGTGTAGATAACCAAGAGTTAATTAGAGTAAATAAGATTATTAGAAATCATCCTGTAGAGATTGTAGGAGAGCGTTTAAGAGCTTCTATGACTGCAATGAAAGTAATAAAATCTGCATAAAAACTTATATCCCCCAATTTATGTAATAAACCTGTCAGATTTAAAAAATTTGACAGGTTTTCTTTTTACTTTTGATCCATGCAAACAGAACAAATTTACCTACCCAGTTTACAAAACATAAAAATTGCAGCTAAAAATTTAGATGGTGTTGCCTCTAAAACACCTTTTAGTAAAAACCTTAATCTTTCTAAAAAATTCGATGCCACTATTTTTTTTAAAAGAGAAGATTTACAAGTTGTACGATCTTACAAAATTAGAGGCGCCTACAATAAAATGTTTTCTTTAAATGCTGATGAAAAACAAAACGGAATTGTTTGTGCAAGTGCAGGAAATCATGCACAAGGTGTGGCCATGTCTTGTAAATTATTGCAGATAAAAGGTACTATTTTTATGCCTTCACCAACGCCAAATCAAAAGATTAATCAGGTAAAAATGTTTGGAGAAGAGTTTATCGAAATTGTAATTGGTGGCGATACTTTTGATGATGCTTTTAATGCAGCAAAATTAGAATGCGATGCTAAAAATAAAACTTTTATTCATCCTTTTAACGACGAAAAAGTTATTGAAGGTCAGGCAACTGTAGGTTTAGAAATTTTAGAACAAACCAATAAAAAGATCGATTATGTTTTTGTGCCAATTGGTGGTGGAGGTTTGTCATCAGGGTTGTCTTCTGTGTTTAAATTATTGTCTCCAGAAACCAAAATTATTGGAATAGAACCAGAAGGTGCACCTGCAATGCTAACATCAATCAATAATAATAAAAATACAGCTTTATTAACCATAGATCCTTTTGTAGATGGTGCTGCTGTTAAAAAAGTTGGCGATTTAAATTTTGAAATCTGTAAACAAAATCTCCATAAAGTGATTACAGTACCAGAAGGTAAAGTTTGCCAAACCATTTTAGACTTGTATAACAAAGATGCAATTGTAGTAGAACCTGCAGGTGCATTAAGTATTGCTGCGTTAGATTTTTTTGCTGATGAAATTAAAGGAAAAAATGTAGTATGTGTAGTAAGTGGCAGTAATAACGATATTACTAGAACAGAAGAAATTAAAGAACGTGCTTTAGTTTATGCGGATTTAAAACATTATTTTATAGTTAAATTTCCTCAACGAGCAGGAGCTTTAAAAGAGTTTGTGGTAGATATTTTAGGTCCTGATGACGATATTACACATTTTGAATACACCAAAAAAAACAATAGAATAAAAGGAGCTGCAGTTGTGGGTTTGGAGTTAAAATCATCTAAAGATTTGGATCCTTTAATACAAAGAATGAAAGAAAATAACTTCTTTGGAGATTACTTAAATGATAAACCAGACTTGTTTCAATTTTTAGTATAATTGTTTTAAAAGGTATTATAATACGAAATGCTTTTCGCTATTTTAGATTCGAAAAAGAACATGTAATGCTAAATTTTGCTAAATTCGTTACATAAAATTATTTTAAATTTTATGAGAACAGTTTTAAATATTCTATATGAAAAAAAACTTTAATGAAATTCCTGATAAATATATAATTAAGGAATTAAAACATCAAAAAACATATTTAGTAAGTGGCGAATTAAAAGAATGGAAAGGAGAATTTTCAGAAGTTTATTCCTCTATTTCATCAACAGAAAAATACAAACCAACGTTATTAGGTACTGTGCCTAATTTAACAGGAGACCAAGCAATTGAAGCTTTAAATTCGGCTTACAGAGCTTATGATAAAGGGCAAGGTTTATGGCCTACAATGCGTGTTGCAGACAGAATTGCTTGTATGGAAGAGTTTGCAGAGCAGATGAAAACCAAAAGAGATGAGGTTGTAAAATTGCTAATGTGGGAAATTGGTAAAGCTTTACCAGATTCTGAAAAAGAATTCGACAGAACCATTGAATATATTTACGATACGATTGAAGATTATAAGCAGATGGATCGAAATTCTGCTAAATTTCAAAAAAATAGTGGAGTATATGCACATGTAAGACGTGGCCCTTTAGGAGTTGTTTTGTGTTTAGGGCCTTATAATTATCCTTTAAACGAAACTTTTGCTTTGTTAATTCCTGCTTTAATTATGGGGAATACAACCGTATTTAAACCAGCAAAACATGGAGTTTTATTATTATCGCCATTAATGGAAGCTTTTCAAAATAGCTTTCCAGAAGGTGTTGTAAACATCATTTATGGAAGAGGTCGTGTTTTGGCAACTCCAATTATGAAAACTGGTAAAGTTGATGTTTTAGCTTTAATAGGTAATAGTAAATCTGCCAATGCAATTCAGGAAAATCATCCTTATAAAAATAGATTGCGTTTGGTTTTAGGTTTAGAAGCTAAAAACCCTGGTATTGTTTTACCTGATGCAGATTTAGATTTGGCAATTAATGAGTGTATCACAGGTTCAACTTCTTTTAACGGACAACGTTGTACAGCGTTAAAAGTATTGTATGTGCATGAGCATATTGTAGATAAATTTAACAAACGATTTGCAGAAAGAGTAGATGCTTTAAAATTTGGAAATCCTTGGGAAGATGGCGTAAAATTAACACCTTTACCAGAACCAGGAAAACCAGCTTACATTCAAGAATTAATAGATGATGCTACAGCAAAAGGTGCAAAAGTAATTAATAAAAAAGGAGGCGAAACAACTGAAAACTATATTTATCCTGCAGTTTTATATCCGGTTTCTAAAGACATGAGAGTGTATCAAGAAGAGCAATTTGGCCCTGTAATACCTGTAGTTTCTTTTAAAAATATTCAAGAACCTTTAGATGATATGGCTGAGTCGAATTACGGTCAGCAAGTAAGCGTTTTTGGTAGCGAAATAAAAACATTAGCACCTTTAATTGATACGCTTGTAAATTTAGTGTGTAGAGTAAATTTAAATAGTGCAGCACAAAGAGGACCAGATGTGTATCCTTTTACAGGTAGAAAAGATTCTGCAGTAGGTACTTTAAGTGTGCATGATGCCTTGCGTTCTTTCTCAATTAGAACTTTTGTAGCATCTAAAGACACAGAATATAACAATGCTATTTTAGAAGAATTGTTAGATAAAAAAGCATCTAATTTTATTAGTACTGATTATTTGTTGTAAGATAATTTCAAAAAAAATATAAAAGCCAGAAATTAAATTTCTGGCTTTTGTATTTCAAAACAATTTTTTCATTTTAAACTTTAGTTTTTGATAAACTTTTTCGTGCCAATTCCAGTATTGGTATGTATTTTTATAAAATACACGGCATTAGGTAATTGACTGATGTCTATTTCATTTTGGTTTTTAATTTGCAATACCTTTTTGCCTAAAAGAGAATAAATTTCCACATAATTTATTTCAGTTTTAATGCTTATAACTATTTTATTTTTCGCTGGGTTTGGTGAGATATGAAAATTATTGGTTGTTAGTTTTTTAATTTTTAAGGTTTTAAAGCAGTGTTTGTTAAAAGAATGATGTTTGTCTCTTTCTAACCAATTTCTAGTACTGTAATTAGTATCATCAACCTGAATACAAGAGAGTAAAGGTGTGTTTGTGATATTTAATACTTCTATTTTAGAATTATTTTTATTGTTTAAATTAAGACTTTCAAGTTTGGGATTGTCGTACAACCATAATCCAGCTAGGTTTTTGTTTTTGCTAAAATCTAATGAGTTAAAATGACATTTATAACCAGAAAAAAGCCATAATTTTATATTATTTTTTAAATCCAAATCCGAAATTGGATTATCGTAAATCCAAATTCTTTCCAAATTTTTATTGAAACTTAAATCAAGGTTATCTAATTTGTTTTTATATACTGATAAAAATTTAAGTGATACATTGTTGCTTAGATTAATACTTGATATTTCATTTTGAGATGCATAAAGAAACTCTAAATATGGATTATTTGTGCAGTTAAAGTGTTGTAAATTATTTTTATAAATGAATAAAGTTTTTAAGTTGGTGTTGTAAGTAATGTCTATTTTTTTAAGTTGATTTTCTCCAAGAGATAGGTTTATTAAGTTAATATTATTTTTTAAGTCTATTTCTTTAAGTTGGTTTCTTTGAAGGTGTAAATCTGTTAAATTGATGTTTTTATTTAAATTAATTTCTAGTAATTCATTATCGTTTGCCGAGAATTTAATTAAATTAAGTAGGTTGCTAATATAAATTTGTTTTAGGTTGTTTTCATTTAAATTAACTTCCCTTAAATTGTGGTTCGTTTCTAGAACTATATTTTGTATTCTATTTTCGTTAGCAATTAAACTTTCTAGCATTAGGTTTTTACTTAGATCAATGTCAGTTATACTATTGTTAGAAATATTCAAATGTTTTAACTGAACAAAATCCTCAATACCGTTAATATTTTCGATATTCTTATTGCTAATAATTAAGTCTGTTACACTGCTAATTCTACTAGTAAAAACAAGATTATTACTAATGATACCATCTCCTAAACTATTTTTAGAACCTATATCTACATTTTTACCATTTTCATCATGGGTTTCTAGGTAGTGTTCAAAATTTTGATTTGGTATTTTTGTAACCTTAACGTTGCTTATTGATACTTGTCCGTCTTGTGAGATGTATCTATCATTTTGAGAAATTAAATTAGATATCTCTTGATGATTAATTGAAATATCTGATGAGTTTTCAATAAAACTTTCAGGTGGTTTCTTTAAATATAATTCAAGCTTGTTTTTTACTTGGGTGTAATTTATTTTAACTGTTAAACAAGTTAAAATAATAGTTAACATTATTTTTTTCATAGCGATTTTTTTGAGTTAGCGATTAATTCTTCGCTAAACCCAAATAAAACAAGATAAATATAATTTTTCGCTATCAAAGAATGTCAAAAATACTGTCAATAACCACTAAATCAACTCATTCTCAGAAGCAAATTTGATGAGTGCAGCAGTATTTTGGCAGTTGGTTTTCTCTAAAGCCGATCTTCTATAGTTGTCTACTGTATGTCTGCTGATAAATAATTTTTCACCAATAGCTTTGCTGTTTAAGCCTTGTGATAAAGCTTTTATTACTTGCAATTCTCTTTGGTTTAAGTTTATTTTAAAGTGTGTGGTAAAACGTTGTAAAGCTAATTTTAATTCGTCTATACAAACAGGTTTTAATAGGTAGTCAAATACCCCTGCTTTAATGGCTTTAATAGCATAATGTTCGTGAGCAGACACAAAAATTATTTTTGTGTTTATGACTAGTTTGTTAATTTCTTTTGCAACCTCTATACCTGATTTTAGAGGCATTTCTATATCTAACAATACCAAATCTGGTTCATGTTTGGTTATACAATCAATTCCTTGATCTGCATTTTCAAAAATACCAAGGAGTTCAATTTCTTTAAAATGATGTAATAAAAGTTTTAATCGGTTTAAAGATCGGGTTTCATCATCTATAATAACAGTTTTAATAGTATTCATAACATTATTTTTTTGTGGAAGTTGCTATTTTTAGTTGTACTAAAACGCCTTGAATTGCATCTTCTTTTTTAATTTCGGTAATAGTATGTTCAATTTTTGTTTTGTATCGGTTTTCATAAAGACTAAAAATTTTATTCAATATTTTTAGTCCATTTCCTGTACCTTTTTTCTTGTTTTTCTGTTTTTGTAGACCTGGGCCATTGTCTTGTATGGCAATGTGAATATTAGTTTCTTTTTTATCAATGTGTATTCTTAACATTCCTTTCTCTTGAGCAGTAATTCCATATTTCAACGCGTTTTCTACGTAAGTAAAAATGCAATGTTTGGGTATTTTAAAAGATTTGTCAATGTCTTTTGAAATGGTAATTTTATAATCAAATTGATAGTTAAAACGAATCTGTTGCAATTTTATAAAATCTTCAGTATAATTAATTTCTTCTTTAATAGTTGTAGAAATTTTATCTGAATGTGCCAAGGTATTCCTCATAAAATTGGCAAAACGATTGATAAACCTGTCAACTTCTAATTTGTCATCAACCAAGGTCATTTCGCTAATGGTATTTAAAGCATTAAATACAAAATGCGGATCTACTTTGTTTTTAATGGTTTTCAGTTGCAAGTCTGCAATTTCTTTTTCTATGGCTCGCTTTTTCTGTTCTCTAATTTTTTGACCCTTTGTAATTAAAAAGGTGAGAGCAGTAATACATGCATATACTCCAAAGTAAAAAAGGTATTTAAAATAGTAATATGGGTTTTCTTTATAAGAATAAATTAAAATACCATTGTTAAATTGTAGAAAAATTTGCGAGTTTCCATTTTCTGGATACCTAACTCCCATATTTACAAAGCTTTTATAATTGTTGGGGAAGTTTATAGAAACCTTGTTTTTAAAGTCTTTCTCATAAATTGTGAAAATAGATTTATTTATACTGTACAAAATCCATTCTTTATTACCATCTTTATTTACATCATATAAATAACCTGTATATTGTTTTTCAATTTCAAAGGTCTTCACAATTTCTAAATTGGTATTAAACAAATGATAATTTCCATTTTCTTTATCGTCGCAAACAAATAAATCCTTTTCATAATGATTGATACAATGATAGTTTCCTTTAGGTAAAATGAACTCTTTTAGCATTTCTCCATCTAAGGATATTTTTAAGAGTTTTGATGGTAATGTAGAGTGTTCTGCAGATTTTAAGAGCGCTAATATATAATTGGCATTCATTTCTTTGGGGTATACTAAGTCAATACCTCCAAGAACTTCAAAGCCAATAGGTTCAAATAAAAACTGTAAATCATCATCTAAAATAGTTAACCAAGCTGTATAGTCTGATCTTTTTGTATATGCAGTGTCTATGGAATTAGCTGTTGCATAGGTAGTTAATAAAATTTCTTTTTTACCATCATTATCAACATCAATCATATTAGCAATACCGCCTGAATTTGTAAAATGAGGTGATTTTAGTATCTCATTATTTTTAGGGTTGTATCTATATATTTTTCTTGGATTACCTCCATAACTAGCAGATACTGTAAAATGGACATAATCTGTATCATAATTTACTCCTGCAATTTTTCTATCTCTTCCGTGGATAAACTCATAATTTCCTTGATACCCTGTAATTTTATCTACAAAAATTTTCTTTTCAATAGGTCGTTTAAAATCAATATGTTCTTGAATGTTCAAAAAAATGGAATCATTCGATTTTGTTAGGATGTAAATTTCTTTTGTACCATTAAAATTAGCATCTTGAAACCAGGCTATTTTACTTTTTGGAAATTTAGTATCTAAATTAAATTGATCGACAACGTCGCCATTTGCTTTGTAAATGTGATAACTTGCATTATTACCATAATTTAGATTATCGAATAAAATAACACGTTCGCTAAAGCCATCACCATCAATATCTTCATAAAAAAACTTGTTATTTACAGTAGTGAAATTTTTATCAAAATCTTCAACTAATTGATATTTAGAAAAATAATTGGGTAATAGAAAAATCACCCCAATTGCAATCAATAATGAAATTACATAAGGATGCAAAAGATATTCAAGAATATGAATTTTTTGCTTTTTCAAAGCGTGTAGCGTATTTTCTCATAAAATTAAGAAAATCAAGCAAAAAGGCACAAAAAAATGTTAAAATAAGTTAATATCACTCAATATTGAGTGGTAATAGTATCAATTTTAGTTGAACTATTTTCAAAATTTTCTCCATAAATCCAATTCATCCATTTTTTTGTCTAAATGTCTGCATTGTTTGGTGAGTTCAGTGTCAATTCTCTTCTTTTTGTAACCACAAATAACACCTTGAATTATGATGGGTTTTTAGATTTAGGTAGGCATATCAAAAAAAGTTTTAAAGGTAAACCGTTCGTTAATTAATTTTTATAATGATAAGAATATTAATCAATTAACAAACGATTTCTATTTAATAATTCTTCCTTTTTTTACTTTTTTTCTTTAATCAAATACATATAAACAGGATAATGGTCTGAGTAACCCCCAGTATAACCTCCATAAGAGAAACTTCTAAAAGGATATCCTTTAAACTGTCCTTTTTTACCTGTTAAAAAGCGTTTGTTAAAAATTTTAGCTTGATACATTTTGTAGGTAGAGAAATCTTTTTCGCCTTTATCTAATAATGGTGAAGAAATTAAAACCATATCAAATAAATTAATATTATCTCTATAACCTAAGGTATTAAAGCCCTTTTTATGCAGTTCTTCATAAGGGTTGTAGATGTCCAAATCACCAACATTTTTCTTTTCAGCTTTGGTTTTTAAAACTTTTTTAAAACTAGAATTGGTAGGATCATCATTAAAATCTCCCATAATTATAATTTTTGCATTCGGATCTTTTTCTCGCACTTGTGCAATTATTTTGGTGTTTTGATATGCTGCTTTTTCGCGCAAAGGCCTACTTTTTGCTTCACCACCACTTCTAGAAGGCCAGTGATTTACAATAACATGAATCAATTCGTCATCTAAATAACCAGAAACTAATAATTGATCTCTTGTATAAACAGGATAATTGTTTCTATAAATTTTTGGGTTATATGCTTCGTGAAAAACAGGTTTAAAATATCTTTTTTGATATAATAAAGCTACATCAATTCCACGTTTGTCTGGCGAATCGTAATGTATAATTCCATATCCTTTTTTTCTTAAATTTTCAGAATTCACCAAATCTTCTAAAACACTTAAGTTTTCTACTTCAGAAACACCTATAATAGCAGGGCTAGTTCTTGCTTTATCTGCACCAATTTGTACTATAACAGAACTTAATTTCTCAATCTTGTCCCAATATACTTTAGATCGGTTAGATTTTAATTCCATCATTGGGCTAGCTTCATCATTAATAGCAGTATCGTTAATGGTGTCAAAAAGATTTTCTAAATTGTAAAAAGCAACTGTTCTTATATTGTATTGTTTCGTCTTACTCTGAGCATTGGTAAGAGAAACTGTTAAAAAAAGAAGCGCAAAAAAAGGCAAATATTTGTTCATTATGATTATCTTTAAATGTGCAAAGTTAAAAAACAAATTTCAAGCCCAAAATTATATAATGTTATGTTAACATTAGAGTTTCTTAAAATTTGTTAATTTTACCGCCATTTTCAACAAAAAATATATAGAAATATAATCAAATCATTTATGAGAAAAATTATTTTGTCAATATTTGTAACATTATTCTTTTTTACAGGAATTAATGCACAGAATATTGTAAAAGGAATTGTTTTAGACAGTGATTCCGAAAATCCTTTAAAAAGTGTTTTGGTAAGTGTTGTAAACACAAATTTGAATCAAGAAACGGGTTCTGATGGAGTTTTTGCAATACAGAACGTACCAAATGGATCTTATATATTAGAGGTAAGACTACAGGGTTACGAAACCCAAAATTTTCCGATAGAAATTTCTGGAAATACAATTGATTTAGGTAATATCCTTTTGTTTAAAGATATTGCAATAGACCAAGATTTAAGTTTAATTACTATTACAGACGATGAATTAAATGACGATGCAAGTGCTGCAGATAATATTGCTGGTTTGTTACAAGCTACTAGAGATGTTTATTTAAGAACAGCTGCTTTTGAGTTTAGTTCTTCATTTTTTAGAATTAAAGGTTTGGATTCTGGAAATGGAAAAGTACTGATTAATGGTATAGAAATGAACAAGCTTTATGATGGTAGAGCTCAATGGAGTAACTGGGGTGGTTTAAATGATGTGTTAAGAAACCAAGAATTTAGCAATGGTTTAGCAGCTTCTAATTATACTTTTGGTGGAGTTTTAGGATCTACAAACATAGATACTAGAGCATCAGGACAAAGACCTGGTACAAGAATTTCTTATTCATCTTCTAACAGAAGTTACGTTCATAGAGTTATGGCAACACATTCTACAGGATTGTTAGATGGTGGTTGGTCTATGACCTTTTCTGGAAGTAGAAGATCTGGTTTAGAGGGTTTTAATGAGGGTACAACCTACAACGCTTATTCTTTGTTTGCTTCTATAGAAAAACAATTTGGCGATAATCATAGTATTAACTTTACTTCGATTTTTACACCAAATAGAAGAGGTAAATCTGCACCAAACACTCAAGAAGTTTTTGATCTTAAAGGGATAGCTTACAATGATTACTGGGGATATTTAAATGGTAAAAAAACAAACTCAAGAATTAAAGAAGTAGAAGAACCTATTTTAATGTTAAACCATTTTTGGGATATTACAAATAGCACGTCTTTGCAAACAAATGTTGCTTATCAATTTGGTAAAATTGGTAACAGTAGAATAGATTATAATGGTGGTGCAAATCCTACTCCTACCTATTATAAAAATTTACCAAGTGATTTTTTAGCTGATGATGATTTAGCAGGTGCCTACCAAGCTCAGCAAAATTTTATTAACGATGGTCAATTAAATTGGGATCGTATTTTTGATGCTAATATTACAAATGCTTCTCAAAACATAGAAAATGCTTACGTTTTGTATGAAGATAGAAATGATGACAAACAATTTACTGTAAATACCATTTTAAATTCAGAATTAAATAACAACATTACATTAAATGCAAAATTAGAGTACAAGCAATTGCGTTCTAATAGCTTTGCAGAAGTAATCGATTTGTTAGGTGGTATTGGTTATTTAGATGTAGATACGTTTGCAGAAACTTTAGACGAACAACAAAATAATTTGTTAAACCCAAATTATGTTGCTGGTAAAGGAGATAAATTTAAATACAATTACAATTTAAATTCTGATGTAATTGGCGCATTTTTACAAAGTCAATTTAAGTACAATAAAATAGATTTCTTTACAGCTGTTAATATTTCTAGAACAACACATCAAAGAGAAGGTTTGTATCAAAATGGAGGTTTTCCAGATAATTCATTAGGTTTATCAGAAAAATTAAGTTTTACCAATTATGGTGCAAAATTAGGAGCAACTTACAAAGTTACTGGTCGTCATTTAATAGATGCTAATGTTGCTTATTTAACAAATGCACCAACCATTAGAAGTTCTTTTTCTAACTCAAGAGAAAATAATAATACAGTTCAGGGTTTAGAAAGCGAAAAAATATTTTCAACAGATTTAAGTTACATTGTAAGAAGTCCAATTATTACTTCTAGAATAACTGGTTATTACACAACTATAGCAGATGCAACAGAAATTTCTTTTTATTTTGCAGATGGTATTGGTGGTGATAATACAGCTTTTGTACAAGAAATTTTATCAGGAATCAATAAAAAACATTTTGGAGTAGAATTAGGTATAGAAGCGCAAGTAACATCAACAATTAAATTAAAGGCAGCTGCCAATATTGGGCAATATACTTACGATAATAATCCTAATTTATATTTAACATCAGAAAATGACTCAGAATCTCAAGCTGCTGGTTTTATAGATGGTTCTAAAGATTTTGGTCAAACTAACTTAAAGAATTATAAAATTGCAGCAGGGCCACAAAATGCGTATTCTGTTGGTTTTGAATATAGAGATCCAGATTATTGGTGGATTGGAGCTACAACCAACTTTTTTAGCAATACTTATGTAGATGTTGCTCCATTAACAAGATCTAGTAACTTTTATCTAGATTCTGATGGCTTACCTTTCGAAAATTACGATGTAGCAGTTGCAGAAGAGTTATTAGAGCAAGAAAAATTCGACGATTATGTTGTTGTAAATTTAATTGGAGGTAAATCTTGGAAAATTGACGACAAATTTATTAGTGTATTTGCAACCGTAAATAACTTATTTAATACAGAATATAAATCAGGAGGTTTTGAGCAAGGTAGAAACGCAAACTACAATCAATTAAGTGCAGATAAAGCATTAGATACTCCTGTTTTTGGAAACAAATATTGGTATGGTAGAGGTACTACCTACTTTTTAAACGTAAACTTAAGATTTTAAAAAACACAAATAAAAGAAACATGAAAACAAATAAATTAATCCTATTAGTACTAGTTATTTTTGCTAGTGTATCTTTTACTTCTTGTGTAGAAGATGGAGATTATACTGTGCCAGTAAGTTTAGGTGCAGAAGAAAATGCAAAATTAAATACTTTATTAGATAGAATAGAAGCTGGTGAAGTAGATTTAAAAACCATTACAGAAGTAAAAGCATTATTTGTACAATATGATGCAACACTTATAGAATCTGAAATTGCAGTAAAAGGTTATGTAACTTCTAGTGATGCTACTGGTAACTTTTATCAAGATTTCTTTATACAAGATGCACCAGAAAATCCTACATCAGCGTTAAAAGTTGTTGTAAATCAAGCTGATATATACAATCAATTTAATGTGGGTAGAGAAGTATATATCTACTTAAAAGATTTATACATTGGTGAAACAAATACTGGTGATGATGTTGTTACCATTGGTGGTAAATATGATGATTTTGATAATGATATTTTAAACATTACAACAAACCAAGTTAAGGATCATATTTTAAGATCGCCTACAACTGAAACAATTGTTCCTTTAGAATTAAATTTATCCGAAGTTACAGAATCACATATTGGTATGTATGTAAAATTGGTAGACACTCAGTTTCCTATTGGTTTAGCAGGTTTACCTTATGTAGATCCTACAGATGATTTCGATTCTCAAAGAATTATAGAAAGTTGTGTAGAATCTGCAACATTTATTTTAGAGTCTAGTAGCTTTGCTTCTTTTGCGGGTATTACCTTACCAACAGATGGTAAAGGTTCCATATCAGGAATTATAAATAAAACTTACGATGGTTATGATTTAGTAATCAACCTAAATACGTTAGATGATGTAGTTATGGATGGTTCTAGATGCGATCCTTTATTTGTAGAATCCTTTGAAACAGATTTCCCTACTTGGACAGCCTATAGCGTAAAAGGTCCTCAAGTTTGGTCTCCAAATACGTTTGGTAATCCTGGTAAATGTGCAGCAATGTCTGGTTATTCTGGTGGTAATGTAGAAAATGAAGATTGGTTAATTACACCAGCTATAGATTTATCTAATGTTTCTGGTGCAACTTTAAACTTTCAAACTGCTAAAAACTATTCTGGTAATGTATTAGAAGTTTATATGAGTACAGATTATGCAGGTGGAGACCCTAATTCTAGTGGTACGTGGACTCAGCTTTCAGCTACACTTTCTTCTGGTAGTTGGGCTTGGACAGATTCTGGAGACATAGACGTTTCTGCAGCTGCAGGTGGTAATTTATTTATTGCATTTAAATATACTTCTACAACTTCGGGTTCTGCAACTTATGAAGTTGATAATGTTTCTGTTATAGAAAACTAGAAATTATCTTTTAATAAAATGTAAACCAGTAAAGAATTCTTTACTGGTTTTTTTATTTTTACAAAATGGATAAAATAGAACATATTGGCATTGCTGTAAAAGATTTAGAAAAATCGAATCAGCTATTTGCAGTGCTTTTTGGTGAAAAGCATTACAAAACAGAAGAAGTTTTATCAGAAGGCGTAAAAACCTCTTTTTTTAAAACGGGTCCTAACAAAATTGAATTGCTTCAGGCCACAAATGCAGAGAGTCCAATTGCTAAATTTATCGATAAAAAAGGAGAAGGAATTCATCATATTGCTTTTGCAGTAAATGATATTATTTCAGAAATAAAAAGACTAAAAAAAGAAGGATTTATCATTTTAAATGAAACTCCAAAAAAAGGTGCAGACAATAAATTAGTCGCTTTTTTGCATCCAAAAAGTACAAATGGAGTTCTAATTGAATTGTGCCAAGAAATCAATTAGTTAAAATACTGCAAAGTCTTACTATCAACTGAATCGTAATTATTATCTTGCAACGATTTTTAACAGTTAATTAATGTCATCAAAATTTGACTCTTATCAAAAAAGACGCTTAACATCTTCTTACATTTCAGTTGTAATTAGTATTGCTTTGGTGCTTTTTATGGTTGGTATTTTAGGGTTGATATTATTAAAATCTACAAAAGCAGCGAATTACATTAAAGAAAAAGTTGCAATTACATTGTTTATCAAAGACAACGTAACTCAAAAACAAATAAAAACCTTTAGAGAATCTTTACTAACAGAAGAATTTACTAAAAAGGCAATTTATACAAGCAAAGCTCAAGCAGCAAAAAAGTATAGCGAAGAAATTGGCGAAGATTTCTTAACGTTTTTAGGAGAAAATCCTTTAAAAAACGGAATAGATATTTACTTAAAGGCAGATTTTGTTACACCAGAAAAAATTGAAGAGTTAGAAAAAAGATTTTCTAAAAATGCTTTTGTTGCTGATGTTTCTTACGACAAACCTTTAATTAATTTGTTAACTAAAAACATCAACAGAATTAGTTTTTGGCTTTTAGTTTTAAGCGGATTTTTTAGTTTAATTGCAATGATATTAATTAACAGTTCAATTAGATTATCAATTTATTCGAAAAGATTTAACATTAAAACCATGCAAATGGTAGGTGCTACCAAAAGTTTTATTCGCAGACCCTTTATTTGGCGAAGCATAAAATTAGGAATGATTGGCGCATTTATAGCGCTAATTGGTTTAGGTGTTGTAGTGTATTATTTAGACAAATACATACCAAGTTTAGACTTTTTAGAAGATTATATTACTCTAGGTTATATTGCAATTGGTGTAATTTTATCAGCATTTATCATCACCTGGATTAGTACATTTTTTGCAACTCAACGTTTTTTAAATTTAAAAACAGACGAACTTTATTATTAATAAATATGAAAAAAGAAATTAATCAAGAGCAAGAATTTTTATTCGGTAAAAAAAACTATATCATTATGCTTATTGGTATTGTTTTTATTACTTTAGGATTTATTTTTATGTCTGGAGGTGGTAGTGATGATCCTAACGTTTTTAACGAAGAAATCTACAATTGGCAACGAATTCGTTTGGCGCCAACTTTAGTAATTATAGGACTTGGAATAGAAATTTATGCAATATTAGTAGACCCAAAAAAATAAGCTATGGATGTTTTAGAAGCAATTATTCTTGGAATAGTACAAGGATTAACCGAATTTTTACCAGTATCATCTAGTGGTCATTTAGAATTAGCAAAAGCTATTTTAGGTGATACTTCTGTACCCGAAGAAAGTTTAACTTTTACAGTAGTTTTGCACTTTGCAACTGCTTTAAGTACTTTGGTTATTTTTAGAAAAGAAGTGGCAGAAATTTTAAAAGGATTATTCCAATTTAAATGGAATGATGAATTTAAATTTTCTATAAAAATTATCATTTCTATGATACCTGCTGTTATTGTAGGTTTACTTTTCGAAGAACAATTAGAATCGTTTTTTGGGGGTAAAATTTTATTAGTGGGTGTTATGTTATTGGTTACTGCTGTACTTTTATTGTTGGCAGACAAAGCTAAAAATACTAACAAAGAAGTTTCTTTTGTAAATGCAGTAATTATTGGGGTTTCTCAGGCAATAGCAATGTTACCTGGTATTTCTAGATCTGGAGCAACCATTTCTACCTCTGTATTATTAGGAATTGATAGAACAAGAGCAGCTCGTTTTTCTTTTTTAATGGTAGTTCCGTTAATTTTTGGAAAAATTGGAAAAGATGTTTTAGGAGGCGATTTAAATTTTCAATCTTCAGAAATGATAGGAATTTCAGCAGGATTTATAGCTGCATTTTTATCTGGTTTATTAGCTTGTAAATGGATGATTGCTTTGGTTAAAAAGAGTAAATTATCTTACTTTTCATTATACTGTGCAATTGTAGGTATTATTGCAATTGGGTATGCTTTGTTAAGCTAAGCTTCTTGTTATTTCTGCAAAAGCAGGAATCTACTTATAAATATGAACAATACTTGTGATTAAAACAGAAGAAGATTATAAAAATGGTCAGGTTTTATTGGTTGATAAACCGTTAACTTGGACCTCTTTTCAGGTTGTAAATAAAATCCGTTGGCATATTAAGCAACGTTTTAATATCAAAAAAATAAAAGTAGGTCATGCAGGTACTTTAGATCCGCTTGCAACAGGTTTATTAATTATTTGTACAGGTAAGCAAACTAAAGAAATAAACACGTATCAAGGTCAAATAAAAGAATATACAGGCACTATAACTTTAGGTGAAACAACACCAAGTTACGATTTAGAAACTGAGGTTAACGAGACTTTTGCTACAGAACATATTACAGAAGCTTTATTAAAAGAAACTACACAACAATTTATTGGTAATATTCAGCAAAAACCACCTATTTTTTCTGCTATAAAAAAAGACGGAAAACGTTTGTATGAGTTAGCTAGAAAAGGTGAAACTACTGAAATAAAATCAAGAGAAATAACAATTTCTGAATTCGAAATTACAAATATTAATTTACCAAAAGTTGATTTTAGAGTGGTTTGTAGCAAAGGAACTTACATCCGTTCTTTAGCTTACGATTTCGGAAATGCGCTAAATTCTGGTGCACATTTATCTGCATTAAGAAGAACAAAAATTGGTAATTTTTCTGTAGATAATGCAGTTTCTATTGAGAAATTTATAGAAGAGTTGGTGTAATTATAATTTATTCTAAGTTTGTAAAATAGCTTGTAATACCAGTTAAAATACTTTGTACTGCATAAGCTGCTAAAATTAATCCCATAATTTTGCTAATTACAGTAATTCCATAGTTTCCAATACGTTTTTGTAACAAATTTGCACCTAAAAGAATACTACAAGTAATGCCAATTACTAATAAAACAATTGCAGTTGTTATTACTTGTTGTTGAATTGTATAAAGATGATTATCAGTCATTAAAACAACAGCCATAATTGCACCTGGAGATGCTATAGATGGTATTGCTACAGGAAAAATAGTTACATGTTTATAATCGGTAATTCCGTTTTTTTCGAGCTCAGGTTTGCCATCACCAAAAATCATAGTTAGGGCAAACAAAAATAAAATTACACCACCAGAAATTTGAAAAGCATCTAAAGAAACAGACATGCCTTCTAGAATTAATTGCCCAATTACAATAAAAAATAAAAGAATTAAAAATGCAATTACAGAAGCACGAATCGCAATTTTTTTCTTGTATTTTAAATCGAATTCTTTGGTAGCTTCTAGATAAACAGGTATAGTTCCTACAGGATCTATTACAGCAAATACAAAAAAAATGGTTGTTAAAAATTCTGCCATTTTAGTTTATTCTATACGTTTAGCTTGTGTTGTAAAAGATAATCCTTGTTGACTCATTGTTGATGTCATTACTGCTTCAAAAATAGGTTCTGGAGTATTTTTTTGCTTTTTCCACTCAAAAATAAAATTAGAACCAGTACCACCAGTTACGTCTTTTTCTCCAATTATGATTTCTGTGGTTTCTAATGGAGCAATAAAAATAGGATAATCAAAATATTTTCGAATCGATTTGCCTTCTGTATCAAAATATTCAGCTTTTAAAAGATAAATGGTATCTAAATCGCTTGTGTTTCTTAAACTCACCATCGATGTTAGACTGATTTTTTTACTATCAGTAAAACTGTAAATTTCAGAATAAATAGAAAGGTAAGATTTTCCGTATTCTAAAGAATCTTTTAAAACATGGTTAATTTTTCGTTTCGACCAGTTTTCTGAATTTAAAGTATCCTTTCTATTTTTTTTCTCACAGTTAAAAACCAGGAACACTAAAACTAATACAAGATATTTTGGTTTCATAATGTCGATATTTTCAAATTTCAAACAATTTAATTCATATCATCAAATATATTGTATTTTGCTTAGATATTTTTTGTTACGTATTTTTTGTTTATCCTAAATAATAGCGCAAAACGTCTGTTCTAGATTTGTTTTGTAAACGTTTAATAGCTTTTTGTTTTACTTGCCTTACACGTTCTCTAGTTAAATCGAAAGTTTCTCCAATTTCACTTAAACTCGAAGGTCTTTGGTTGCCCAAACCATAAAACATTTTAATTACGTTGGCTTCTTTATGGGTAAGTGTGTTTAAAGCCCTTTCAATTTCTGTACTTAAAGACTCTTTCATTAGCTTTTTATCGGGTCTAGGAAACTCATCTGTTTTTAAAACATTATATAAATTTGCATCTTCACCTTCTTTAAAAGGCGCATCCATAGAAAGGTGTTTGCCAGAATTTTTCATAGATTGTGCAACACTGCTTACTGTAGTATCTAGCTCATTTGCAATTTCTACATAAGTGGGTATTCTTTCGTTTTGTTGCTCTAATTTAGAGTATACTTTTTTAATTTTACTAATGCTACCAATTTTATTCAGAGGCAAACGCACAATTCTAGATTGCTCTGCTAAAGCAGACATTATCGATTGACGAACCCACCAAACTGCATAAGAAATAAATTTAAAACCTCTTGTTTCATCAAAACGTTTGGCTGCTTTTACCAAACCTAAATTACCTTCATTAATTAAATCAGACAATTTTAAACCTTGTCCTTGGTATTGTTTTGCAACAGAAACCACAAAACGTAAATTAGCTTTTACCAATTTATCTAAAGCTCTGTCATCTCCTTTTTTTATTTTTAAAGCCAGTTCAACTTCTTCATCAGCAGTGATTAAGCCTATTTTACTAATTTCTTGAAAATATTTTTCTAAGGATTTTGCATCACGATTGGTGACTTGTTTTACAATTTTTAGCTGTCTCATAAATATGTTTTTTTTTGATGTTTGAAAGGTGAAATTTTACAAATAGGTTGTAACAATTAAACTTGTTAGTAAAGTGTATAAATTGTGATTGATGATGTAGAATTCAGAAAAACTAGAAAACAAAATTTGAAGAAGAATCAGTAGCATTCTGACTATTTATAATGATGCTTTGCTGATGTAATTTTGAGTTTTTCATAGAATTCGAAATTACACAAAATAAGTCGATTTTGCTAAGAAAACAGTGTTTATTATTTGTTTTTAATCAAATTTGATTAAAAAATGACCATTTTTAGTTTTTTTTTGATTGGATTAACAATCAAATCATTTGCGTTAAAATTAAGTTTATTCATACATTAATTTTGTAAGGAATAAAAAACAATAGCAACAATGAAACTTAAATATAAACTTAAAATAATTTTAATAGCAACTGTAGTACTCATGAGTGCTTGTAATTCTAAAAAAGAACAAAAAACAGATTTTATAGATAATTCTGATGTAGTTTTTATAGAATTAGAAAATGGTGAGACTGAAATTATCAGAAAAAATTACGAAGATGGTTTTGTTTTTGAAAACTGGAACGCATATAACATGGCAAATGCTCAGCTATTAAGAATGGAGAATGATGAGTTTAAAATATCGAAAAACAGAATTATATATTTAAAGAAGTTTGTAAATAACCTTTCTGAAACCATACCAAGTTGGCTAGAAACTAATGAAGTACAAGAAGAAATAAATGATATAGAAGAAGAATTTGCTGTTTTAATTGATGAGTTAAACGAATCTACCCAACAAATAAGAGCCAATTGTAAAGAGTTAAATAAAGAATTTAAAGACTTAAGAAAAGATATTAATGAAAGAGTAGAAGATTATACTAATAGCTAATTTTTTTAACTGAAAAAGAAAAGTAAAAAGCCGTTTCAAAATGTTTTGAAACGGCTTTTATATTTTAAAAGTTTTTAATTAAAAACGAAAAGTAGCGCCAACTAAAAAGTTTCTGGTGGCTTGCGGATAGTAACCTGCATAATCAATTGTAGTTATAACTCCAGCAACAGACCAATCATCATCATAAATTCCATAATAACCTCTATCTACATATTCAGTATTAAAAATATTATTTACTAAAGCTGTTAACGTAATCGATTTAAAGATTTTATTTGGTTTTATTTGATAAACAATATTTAAATCGCTTGTAAAAAATGAGTCTAAAACATCATTTTCAGAAATAGCACTACTAAAGTTGCTCATAAACTGTTTGCCTACAAATTTTGATAAAAATGAGATTTGTAAGTTTTCTATTGGGTTGTAATTAAACATATTACCAACTACAACATCTGGCGAAAAAGAAATATCTGTGTTCCCTAATGCAGTAGGATTTGCGTTTCCATCTCTAGTAACAAAGAAATCTCTGTTTTTATTAGAACTAAAAGCAGCATTTGGTTTTATAGAAAATTTATTAGAGATTTTAATATCTGCATCAATTTCTAAACCTAAACGATAACTACTACCAGAAGTGGCTCTTATAGGCGCTCCAACATCATCTAAAGCTCCAGTTAAAACCAACTGATTTTTATAATCCATATAGTAGATATTTGTGTTTAGTTTAATAGTTGGTTTGTTTAAACGCCATCCAAATTCTAAATCGTTTAACGTTTCAGGAGTGGTAACTCCGCCTTCAAAATCGTTTCTATTTGGCTCTCTGTTTGCCACCGCAAAAGAAGTATATAATTTATTACTACTGTTAATTTTATAGGTTAACCCAAATTTTGGATTAAAGAAACTAAAACTAGCATCTACATCAATTGCATCTCTATCAGAAGTTAAGCCTGCAGTTTGGTAATTTACAAACCTACCTTGTAAATCTGCATAGCCAGAAAGATTTTCGCTAATGCTAAATGTTGCTTTGGTAAACACAGAAAAATCTGTTTTTTTGGCATCAGAAAAATAATAACGATCTCTAATGTTAGTATTTGCAGCTAACTCAGAACCCCAAATAACTTCACCAAAATGATCTCCAGTATAATTAGAATACGAAATTCCTGAAATTAAGCTTAAGTGATCTGTTTTGTAATTGGTATTAAAATTTACTACATAAAAATCATTTTCTAGCCAGCGTCTTACAATTACATCAGAACCATCAACAATTAAGTTATTAAAATCAGCAGCATCTTCTTCATCTTTATATTGTTCAAAAAAACCAGCTCCTTTTGTGTAGTTTAATCCTAAATTTGTAGACCAATTGTCGTTTAATTTTTCATTCCAATGCAATTGATAATGATTTTGTTCATAATCATCTACTTCGTTATCATAAGTATACGGATTTTGTCTTCTGTCTGCAGCTAATTCATCTGCAGTTAAACCATACCAAGCTTGATACGTTTTTTCTTTTCCGCCAAACGTAATTGCTTTTATCAAAGTATTATCATCTGTATAACTACCTTGTAAATAGTAAGATTTTAAATCTGACGTAGCTCTATCTACGTAACCATCAGAATAAATATTAGACAAACGTCCTGCAATTTCTATATGATCGTTAATTTTACCAGTACTAAATTTTACAGTATGTTTTCTGGTGTTGTAAGAGCCAAAAGAGTTCGAAATTTCTCCAAAAGCTTCATCAGAAACAGCATCTGTTAAAATATTTAAACTTGCCCCAAAAGCTCCAGAACCGTTTGTTGATGTACCAACACCTCTTTGCAATTGTAAATTTTGTGTAGACGAAGCAAAATCACCTAAATTCACCCAAAAAGTTCCATGACTTTCTGCATCATTATAAGGAATTCCGTTTACAGTTACATTAATTCTTTCTCCATTAGAACCACGCACACTCATATACGTATACCCAACTCCAGCACCTGCATCTGAAGAAGAAACCACAGAAGGCATATAGTTTAATAAAACTGGGATGTCTTGTCCTAAATTACGTTTGGCAATTTCTTTTTTTGATAAATTAGAGAAGGTTACTGGCACATCTGTATTTGCACGAACCGCAGAAACCAAAACTTCTTCCAAAACAGTTTCATCTTGTTTTAAAATGATGTCATAATCTTCATTTTGGTTGATGATAATTTTGTCTGAAATTGTTTTGTAACCTAAAAACGAAACCTCTAAAGTATACGTTCCTTTTGCTAATTTTAAACTAAAATTACCATTAAAATCTGTGGATGTTCCTAGTTTATTTTCTTTAACTAGGACTGATGCTCCTGTTAAAGGTTTTTTGTTTTCATCGTATACAGTTCCTTTTACAGTATAAGATTGGGCGTTTGCAATAATACTTGCAAACAAGAATAAAAAAAAGATAATTTTTTTCATTTTAAAAAATTTAAAACGAATAAAAAGAGGTAATTATTCTTGTGATTAAAATTGAATAATTGTTATTGTAATTACGATTGTTGTTTATAAGAATTTTACCTTTTACTTAAAGATTGCTTCTTTTAGATCGAAATTACGTTAAAATCCCTAAACAGCATTACCTGTTCTAGGTTCATTGGGTATGATCTCAGCCTTTAAAAGTTAAAAGTTTGTAAGTTAAAAAGTCTGATTAGACTCTAAACCAAAAACTAAAAACTGTAATTAGCACCCCTTTATGAGAACGCTGCAAAATTAAGTGCTAAAAATTTCTTATGAAATAGAAATGTGATTTTTTTTTCAATGTAAATTTTATCCAGATGAATCAAGTTCAATTTAGCATATGGTGTACTATATAGTGCAATACAGCACATTTTCGTTTTGATTTATCAATAAATTTGTAGTTCACTAAAGAGTGTTTTTGTTTATAATAATAAAAAATGCTTTGTTTTAATTATACCAATCAATGAAAATATCACATAAAATAATTTGCCTAACTTTTATGTTGGCAATAGGCTTACCAATACAAGCCCAAGAAAAAGAAAGCGGATTAGATAAATTTGTAGAGTATTTTACATTTTATCCAAACAAAGATAAAGTAGCACAAGATTCTACTTTGTATTTATCAAAAATTATTACAGCACCTATTTTAAGTTACTCTCCAGAAACGAGTTTGGGTTTTGGAGTTGGTGCAAAATATTTATTTAAGTTTAAAGGAAGTGGAGAAGAAACAAGAACATCTAATATGCCAGTTTCTTTGTTGTATACCTTAAACAATCAGTTTTTTGTTTTCTCTGGATTCGAGATTTTTACCAATCAAGAAAAATGGGTGATTTCTGGTAATATTATTTTTCAGAATTATCCAAGATTGTACTATGGAATTGGTCAAAATTCACCAGAAACAAACGAAGAAATTTACGATAATTATCAATTTTTATTCGAACCTATTTTATTAAAACAAGCATTTACACGATATCTGTTTTTAGGAGGTGGTTTGCGCTACAATAAAATTTATAAAACTAAAATAGAATCCAATAAATTATTAGCTACTAATCAACCTTCAGGTTTTGATGGCTCAACTTCTGTGGGTTTTGAGTTGGCTGCTTTGTATGATAGTAGAGATAATATTTTAAATGCTTCTAAAGGTTGGTATCTAGAATTAACCAAAGGTTTTTATGGAACTGCTTTAGGAGGTACTCATCAATTTGAGTTAACACGTTTTGATTTAAGACATTATTTAAAAATATCTCAAAAGAATGATGATGTTTTGGCTTTTCAGGCTATTGGACATTTTGCAAATGGAGATACACCTTTGTCTGAATTGGCACTTTTTGGAAGTGAAGAAATGATGCGTGGTTATATAGAAGGTAGATATATAGAAGAAAATTTACTGGCAGCACAAGTAGAATATAGAAAAACGTTTAAAGACAGTCGTTTTGGAATGGTTGCTTTTTTAGGAGCAGGAGACGTGTTTAACAAATCGAAAGATTTAAGTTTAAATGATATAAAATTGAACTATGGAGTAGGATTGCGTTTTATGTTGGATAAAAAAGAAAAATTAAATATCAGGTTCGATTACGGAATGGGTAGCGAAACTGATGGAAACTTTTATGTAAATATTGCAGAAGCGTATTAGAATTTTAATCGAGTCTTGGTTTTTTACGCAAGGCTTTTTTAAGCGATTTTCGTTTATTTTTCTCAGCATTTTTTAAAATTGAAGATCTACTAGGTTTGGTAGGTCTTCTTTTTTTTGGTTTCACCAAGTTGGTTTTTATCAATTCTAAAAAACGTTTTATGGCTAGTTCTTTATTTTTATGTTGCGATCGTGTTTCTTCGCAAAAAAGAATCAAGAAATTTTCTTTGGTAAGTTTAGAAGCTAATTTGGTTTTTAGCAGTGTTTTTTCATCTTCGGATAAAGAGAGTGAGTTTTCTAAATCGAAAGTCAATTCTATTTTAGATGATGTTTTATTTACGTGTTGCCCACCAGCACCAGAACTTCTGATGGCTTTGAAGTTTAATTCGTTTATTAATTGATGTTTTCTAAGATCATTCAATATTAGCAATAATTTTTATACCTGTAATTTTTGAGGTAAAATTAGTTCTTTTTCAATATTAATTCGTCAATTACTTTAATGGCTTTTTTTAATCGATTTTCTTTGTTGCCTTTTAAGGTTACATAATTTCGATTGTGTTCTATTAAAGCATTTTCAAATGCCGTAAACATTTCTAATCGTTGTTCGGGTCTGTCTCTTATATCATCTGCTTCCCAAGGCGTGTCTATATAGGTTAATAAATACAAATTATATTGATTTATTTTGGCTGCTTCATTTAATTTTTCATCAACAAAACCCCCATAAAATTCTTGAGAATAGATTTTTGTTTCTAATAAATCTGTATCGCAAATTAATATTTGGTTAGCTTTTTGGGCTAGCTTATTTTCGAGGTTCATTTGCCCAATTGCAATCGGTATTAAATCGGATACTTCACAAGTTTTCTTTTCGATATTCCATTTATCTTGCAAGTATTCTCTTGCATATTCAGGTACCCAAACTGTATTGTAATATTCTGCTAATTGTCTAGAAAGTGTTGTTTTTCCAGTAGATTCTGGTCCGAACAAAACTATTTTTACAACGTTTATTGGGGTTTGTCTAAGCTTTTCTTCCATGCTAAATAACCTTGAATTGCTAAAATAGTAAAAATCAAATATTGTAAAGATAACATTCCTAAACCTCTGTATGCATAAAGAGGTATTGTAATTAGATCAGCAAATATCCAAAGCGTCCAATTTTCTATTTTTTTAGTAGCCATAAACCACATTGCAGTAAAGAAAATACCCGATGTAAAAATATCAATGTAGTTTTCGGTTTTTATTTCGTAATCAAATTTTACATAGACCATATAAGTAACTATCATTGTTAAAATAACTAAAATCAATCCGATAATTTTTTCTTTAGTTGTGGTTCTAGTTATAGGTACCAAAATTTCATCACCTTTTTTTCTAGACCAGTTCCACCAACCATAAATACTCATTATAGAATAGTAGAAATTCATCATCATATCTCCAAAATATTGAGCTTTATAAAGCAAATAGACAGATATTACTGTAGCTACTAAGCCTGTTGGATAAACTAAAATGTTTTCTTTTTTGGCAAACCAAACACTTGCAATGCCAAAAAAGAAAGCAAGGGCTTCTAAAACAATAGCTGTTGTTGAAGTATTTTGATACTGTTCTAAAAAAAAAATAAAAATTTGATTCATAATTATTTCTACCAGATTTTACAATTTTAATTAAATAACATTCCTTGATTTTAAAATGGTGTTTAATTACTTTATTTTAAAAAGCCATTATAATACATTATAGGAGTTTTTGAAAATACCATAAATTTTGGTGTTAAAATCGTTTTGTAAAATTTACAATATAATTTTTAGCATTATTATGTAAAGGTATACAGGCTTAATGCTATAGAAATATTCATCTAAAATTAATTTAGACATCAAAAGTACACTATTTTAAAATTATTGTTCAGGATAGAGCAGGATAATTAACCTTTTAAATGCTAGTATTTTGTAATAAATTTTAAATTTTATGGTTAAGAAAAGTATTGTTTTTTTAGTTTTTATTCTTTTTGTAAACAATATTTCTTCTCAAAAGCAGATAGAAAAACTAGATCGAGGAGTACTTGCAGTAAGAACATCTAGCACAAAAGTATTAATCAGTTGGCGAATATTTGGAGATGAGTTCGAAAATGCTACTTATAACTTATACAGAGGAACAATTAAGTTAAATAATCAACCCATTGATGGCGCAAGTAACTATGTAGATGAAACCAGCCAAGATACTACTTACAGAGTAGCTGCTATTATTAATGGAGAAGAACAAGAATTATCTAAACCAACAATGGTATGGAGTGATATTTATAAACAAATACCAATAACTGCTCCATTAGGAGGTGTTACACCAGATAATGTTACCTATACTTATGAGGCAAACGATGCATCTATTGGAGATTTAGACGGAGATGGTCAACTAGATATAGTTTTAAAGTGGCAGCCAACTAATGCAAAAGATAATGCCCATGGTGGTTATACAGGAAATACCTTTCTTCAGGGTTTAAGTATAGAAGGTACGGTTTTATGGACTATTGATTTAGGAAAAAATATTCGTTCAGGTGCACACTATACACAGTTTATGGTTTATGATTTAGATGGAAATGGTAAAGCAGAAGTAGCTTGTAAAACTGCAGATGGCACTATTGATGGTGTTGGAACAATTTTGGGAGATGAAAATGCAGATTTTAGAAATTCAAATGGATATATATTATCTGGACCAGAATATTTGAGTTTGTTTAATGGACAAACAGGAGCTTTTATAGATACGATAGAATACATTCCTGCAAGAGGTTCTGTATCTAGTTGGGGAGACAATTACGGTAACAGAGTAGATCGATTTTTGGCATGCGTTGCATATCTTGATGGCCAAAAGCCAAGCTTAGTTTTCGCAAGAGGATATTATACAAGAACCGTTTTAGCTGCTTTTGATTATAGAGATGGAAATTTTTTAAACCGTTGGATATTTGATTCAAATGCAAACGGAAATAGTGAATATGCAGGACAGGGTAACCACAGTATTACTGTTGGAGATGTGGATAAAGATGGAAAAGATGAAATAGTATATGGCTCTATGGTTGTAGATGATGATGGAACAGGCCTATACTCAACAGGATTAGGGCATGGAGATGCTAGTCATTTAGGAGACTTTGACCCTTTACATGACGGCTTAGAATATTTTATGGTACATGAAGAAGCAAATAATCCAAATATTCCTCAGATTGATTATAGAAACCCTCAAACAGGAGACATGTTTTGGACAGTAGATGGAAGTGGAGATATAGGTAGAGGTGTAATTGCAGATATAGACCCCAATTATCTTGGTGCAGAAATGTGGGCATCAAATGGAAGTGGAATTTATAATATTACAGGAGATATAATATCTACAACATACCCAACATCTGCGGGTAATACAAGAACTTACAATATGCTAGCTTGGTATGATGGAGATTTATTAAGAGAATTGGTAGATAGAACTGTAATTACAAAATGGAATTCAAATCGTGGAAGTACTGATAGAATTTTAACATCTTATAATTATGATAATCTTTCTTTGTCTAGCAATAATGGTTCAAAATCAAATCCAAGCTTAATAGTTGATATTTTAGGAGATTGGAGAGAAGAAATAATTTATCGCAAGAGTAATAATACACAATTAGTTATCATGTCTTCTCCACATCAAACCACTGAGCGCTTGTTTACTTTATTACACGATCCTTTATATAGAACTAGTATAGCTTGGCAAAATGTGGGATATAATCAGCCAGCACACACTAGTTTTTATTTAGGAGTAGGTATGCAAAAGCCAGCAATACCAAATATTTACTATCCAGAAGATCAAGCCTTATTTACTGATGATAATTTAGACTTAAATAAGTCGATTAAATTCTTTCCAAATCCTACAAAGAATATTGTAAATATAGAAGGTTTAGATAAGGGAATTATTCAGGTTTATAATGTTTTAGGAAAAGAATTATTAAAAATCGACGCAAGTAAAAGTAAAATTATAAATCTAAATGGAAACCCTAAAGGTTTATATCTTGTAAAAGTTACCCAAGAAAACAGAGTAAAAACATTTAAAATTCTTTTAAAATAGTATTGTTTCATAAAAAAAAAAGCAATTTTAGAAGATTTTTTATTAAAGAATAGAAAAGATAGTAAGTTGCCAACAAAATTACTAAAGATGTTACAAAATGTTTATTAAACATTCTTCAGTAGGTTTTTCTAAAATTTTATAAAAACTATTCTTTTTTTAATTTTCTGTAGTTTTTTGGTGATATTCCCATTGTTTTAGAAAACATTCGACTAAAATAAAAAGGATCTTTATAGCCAACTAAATTTGCTATTTCGTTAATTCTTAAAGAGCTAAAATTAAGCAGGTTAGAGGCTTGTTGAATTCTTAAAGCTGTTAGATACTCTAAAGGTGTTGTAGATGTTCTTTGTTTAAATAGCAATGAAAATTGAGAAATAGATAAATTTACATGTGAAGAAATTTTATTTAAACTTAACTTTTCTGTAATATTTTCTTTCATAAAACTGATGCTTTTTTCTATTCGATCATGTTTGTTGTATTCATTTATTTTTCTAAACTGAGATAAATATCTAAATGAACCTAACATATGCAATAAGCAAATATTTGCATACTCTAAATTATCTAGCGAATATCCCATTTCTAAATTTTTAAAAATTTCTTCAAAAAGTAAAATTCTATCATTATATCTAGAATTGGTATTAGGGTTAATTTCAACTTTTTTGTTGGGGTGGTTTATAAAAAAATGTGCTTTAGAACCAATAAAATGAATCCAATAAATACTCCATGGATTTTTAGTGTCACTTCCGTATTTATGAGGTGTGTTTGAAGATATAATTACATACTCATTTTTTAATAAAAATTGTTTTTTATTATCAATTTCTACCCAACCTTTTCCATCTGTACAGTAGAGTAGAATGTTTTCATTGCACCCTTTTTTTCTATTAGTATAATGGTTTTCGGCTTTTTTATAATATCCAATATCAGTAACAAAAAGAGAATTTGTAAGTTCGTTTATTGTAAGTTTTTTAATTATTTCACTAGGTAAAATAATTGTTTTACTTTCTTTAAATAAAGCTTTTTTATTCATAAACTAAAAGTATTAAAATTAATAATATAATCCATTTTTTTCTAAAAATAATCTATTTTCTAAAATTATTTTATGCTCTATTTTTGTTTAGTTCACAAAATAAATATAAGTGTGTAATGAGAGAAAGAAATAAAATTAATTATCGCTTTTTATTAAGTATATCTTTAATAACTGCTATGGGTGGGTTATTATTTGGTTACGATTGGGTGGTTATTGGTGGGGCAAAACCATTTTATGAAAAATTCTTTGATATCACAAATTCTCCAGCACTTAAAGGTTGGGCAATGAGTTGTGCTTTAATAGGTTGTTTGTTAGGTGCTATTTGTTCTGGTATACTTAGTGATAAGTATGGTAGAAAAAAACTTTTAATATTTGCTGCTTTATTGTTTGTTATTTCTGCCTACGGAACAGGTGCAGCTAACAATTTTACGTTTTTCATTATTTATAGAATTGTTGGAGGTATAGGTATTGGTTTGGCTTCTAACTTGTCTCCAATGTACATTGCAGAAATTTCACCAAGTGAAACTCGAGGTCGTTTTGTTTCTTTAAATCAGTTAACAATTGTTGCAGGTATTTTAGTGGCCCAATTAGCCAATTGGCTAATAGCAGAACCTGTACCTGAAAATATAACTAATTTAGAAATGATTAATTCTTGGAACGGACAAAGTGGCTGGCGTTGGATGTTTTGGATGGAGCTGATTCCTGCAGGTCTTTTCTTTCTATTTATGTTTTTTGTTCCAGAAAGCCCCAGATGGTTAATTAGTAACGGAAAATCAGAAAAAGCTAAAAATATTTTATCTAAAGTAGGAGGGAAAAGGTATGCGGATATCGAAATAAATAGTATTGAAAAGACAAATAATGCAGACATAAAATATAAACAAAACTTTAAAAAATTATTAGAACCAGGTTTAAGAAAAGTAATTATTATAGGTGTACTAATTGCTGTTTTTCAGCAATGGTGTGGTATAAATGTTATTTTTAATTATGCAGAAGAAATTTTTAAAGCAGCTGGATACAGCGTTTCAGACATACTTTTTAATATTGTAATTACAGGAAGTGTAAATTTAGTTTTTACGTTTATTGCAATTGCCACAGTAGATCGCTGGGGCAGGCGTTCTTTAATGCTATTTGGTGCAGGCGGTTTAGCTGGTATTTATAGTTTAATGGGGACTGCATACTATTTTCAAATTAGTGGATTACCTCTGTTAATTCTTGTAATATCTGCAATTGCCTGTTACGCCATGTCATTAGCACCAGTAACTTGGGTCGTGCTTTCAGAAATTTTTCCAAATAGAGTTAGAGGCGCAGCCATGTCAATTGCAACAGTTGCTTTGTGGTTAGCTTGTTTTATTTTAACCTATACATTTCCTATTTTAAATACCTTTTTAGGCTCGTATGGAACCTTTTGGTTATATGGATTAATCTCAATTGCAGGGTTTTGGTTCATTTATAAAAACTTACCAGAAACTAAAGGAAAATCTTTAGAATCTATTGAAAAAGAAATTACAAAATAATTTTATAAAAGTATGCGTGTTAAAGTCTGGAGAGAAGCAGTTGTAATACCAACCTATGAAATTGGAGAAGCCGAAAAAAATCCTATATTTTTAGAAAACAGAGTTTATCAAGGTAGCTCTGGTAAAGTGTACCCTTTGCCTATAGTTGAGAAAATAAGCGATACTAAAGTAGATAAAACTTGGCAAGCCATTTATTTAGAAAACGATTTTGTAAAAATCATGATTTTTCCAGAATTAGGAGGGCGAGTGCAGATGGCTTTTGATAAAACTAAAAATCGTCATTTTGTATATTACAATCAAGTAATAAAACCTGCTTTGGTTGGTTTAACAGGGCCATGGATTTCTGGTGGAATAGAATTTAACTGGCCACAGCACCATAGGCCATCAACATACAGCCCTATAGATTCTGATATTGAAGAAAATGAAGATGGCAGTAAAACCGTTTGGTGTAGCGAAATTGAGCAAATGACCAGAACTAAAGGAATGATGGGTTTTACCCTCTATCCAGATAAGGCCTATATGGAAATAAAGGTAAAACTCTACAACCGAACGCCACAATCACAAACTTTTTTATGGTGGGCAAACCCAGCAGTAAAAGTTAACGACCATTATCAATCTGTTTTCCCTCCAGATGTTCATGCTGTTTTCGATCATGGTAAAAAAGACGTATCCGATTTTCCTATAGCAACAGGTACTTATTACAAAGTAGATTATGCTCCTGGAACCGATATTTCAAAGTATAAAAATATTCCTGTACCAACATCATACATGGCCATTAATAGTGCTTATAATTTTGTTGGTGGTTTTGAAAATGACTCTCAAGGCGGTTTGCTTCATGTGGCAGACAATAATATTTCACCAGGAAAAAAACAATGGACCTGGGGTCATGGCGATTTTGGTAAATCTTGGGATTTAAATTTAACAGATGAAGATGGTCCGTATATAGAACTTATGTGTGGTGTGTATACAGATAATCAACCAGATTTTTCTTGGATACACCCATTTGAAGAAAAAACTTTTTCTCAGTATTTTATGCCTTATCGCGACTTAGGTGTCGTTAAAAACGCCACTAAAGAAGCCATGCTTAATCTAGAGTTTGAAGATGAAACAGCCATTATTAAATGCTACACTTTGGGCATATATTCTAATGCTAAAATAGTGTTAAAAGCCAAAAATGAAACTCTTTTTGAAACCATTATAAATGCAACACCAAGAGATTCTTATGAAAATCGAATAACCATTAATCCAGATTTAGAGGTTACCGATTATAACTTAACACTTTTTGATGCTTCTGGGAATGTACTAGTCACCTATCAACCATTAAAAAAAGAAGAAAAAGAAATTCCAGAAGCTGCAAAAGCTGCAAAAGAACCAAAAGAGATTAAAAGTATAGAGCAATTATATTTAAGAGGCCATCATTTAGAACAATATAGGCACGCTACCTTTAAACCAGAAGATTATTATTTGGAAGCATTAAGCAGAGAACCTGGAGATGCCAGATGCAACAATGCTATGGGGGTATTAATGATGAAAAACGGACAATTTAAACAAGCCGAAACTTACTTTAATAAAGCCATTGAAACTCTAACGGAAAAGAATCCAAATCCATACGATGGAGAAGCATATTACAATTTAGGGCAAGCTCTAAAATATCAATATAAATTTGATGAAGCCTATAAAGCATTTTACAAATCTGCTTGGAACGCTGCGTGGCAAGACGCAGCATATTTTCATTTAGCGCAAATAGCCACTATAAAAGACGATTATGTTTTGGCAATAGAATTAGTTGAAAAAGCACTCATTAGAAATTGGCATAACCATAAAGCAAGAACGTTAAAAATTGCCTTATTGCGTAAAACAAAACAACCTAAAAAAGCTATTAACCTTATTAAAGACAGTCTATCTATAGATCGCTTTAATTTTAGCGCAATGTTTGAAAAGTATTTACTTACAGACAATAAAAGTGTTTTACAAGAGTTAAAAACCTTAATGCGTAATAGTATAGATAGCTATATAGAATATGCACTAGATTATGCTGGTTCTGGACTTTATAATGAAGCTGTTTCTTTGTTGAAAATGGGTATAAAAAATTGCAAACCAAACTCTTTAGCCAACTATTATTTAGGGTGGTTAGAAATGCTTAATAATGATACAGAAAAGGCAGTAAACACCTTTAAAAAAGCAAAAACAGTAACTACAGATTACAGTTTTGCATACAGATTAGAGGCTGTATTAGCATTAGAAAGCGCTATTGATAACAGTGAAGATCCTGTAGCGTATTATCACTTAGGAAATCTTTGGTATGATAAAAAACAATACCAGTTGGCAATAAATTGCTGGGAAAAATCAAAAAATTTAAACCCTAATTTCCCAACTGTTCTTAGAAATTTAGCATTGGCGTTTTTCAATAAAAAAAATGATCATAAAAACGCATTAACTGCTCTAGAAAAAGCCTTTAAATTAAATCCTTCAGACGCTAGAGTTTTATTCGAATTAGATTGTTTGTACAAAAGGCTAAATCATCCATTAAAAAAGAGGTTACAATTTTTAGAAAACCAAAAAAAATTGGTAGATGCTAGAGACGATTTATATTTAGAAGTTTGCACATTGCATAATTTATTAGGTAATTATCAAATAGCTTTACAACTTTTAAGTAGTAGGCAATTTCACCCTTGGGAAGGTGGTGAAGGTAAAGTTACAGCTCAATATTTATATGCTTTAATAGCCTTGGCTAGAATTGAAATTAAAAACAATAATTTTGAAAATGCCGTTTCGCTTCTAGAGAAAACCATAAAATATCCAACAAATTTAGGTGAAGGAAAGCTAACAGGTGTTCAAGAAAACGACATACATTTTTGGTTTGCTTGTGCTTATACAGGTTTAGGAAAAACAGAGGTTGCCAATCAATATTTAGTGAAAGCAACAATAGGGCTTTCTGTACCTTCTGCGGCTGTTTTTTACAACGACCAACAGCCAGATAAAATTTTCTATCAAGGCTTAGCTTGTTTAAAATTGAATAAAAATAAAGAGGCTGAAACAAGGTTTAATAATCTAATAAATTACGGAACAACTCATATGAATGATGATATTAAAATAGATTATTTTGCAGTTTCGCTTCCGGATTTATTAATTTGGGAAGACAATTTAAATACTCGAAACAAAATACATTGCAACTATTTAATAGCTTTAGGTAATTTAGGTTTAAATAAGTTAGCTATTGCAAAAAAACAGTTTCAACAAGTTTTAGAATTAGATATTAATCATAGTGGCGCAACAACACATTTAGAGTTGTTAACTAATAATTTTTATAGACAAAATTTAAAGATGCATTAAAATGAAGATGAAAATTTTTCTTAGTTTAATAGTAGTTTTAGCTTTTTATAATTGCCAAAAACAATCAGAAGTTATAAATCTTAAAGGTAATTGGACTTATAAATTAGATAAAGATAATTTAGGATTAAATGAGCAATGGCAAAATTTAAGCTTTACAGATAGTATTATATTACCATCTTCTTTAAGAGATAAGGGTATAGGTGAAACACCAACTCTAAAAACAAAATGGACTGGTAGTATTTATGATAGTACATGGTATTTTAATCCTGCCTTAGAAAAGTATAGAAAAAAAGATAGTTTAAAATTCCCTTTTTGGTTAACACCAGACAAACATTTTGTTGGAGTTGCATGGTATCAAAAAGAAATTACAATTCCAGATAATTGGAAACACAAATCTATTGAATTATCGTTAGAGCGTCCACATTGGCAAACTAAAGTCTGGTTAGACTCTCTGTATATAGGAACACAAAATAGTCTTTCTGTACCTCATAATTTTTTAGTTGAAAAAAATATAAAACCGGGTAAACATCTTTTAACCATTCGTGTAGATAATGCTATTAGAGATTTAGATGTGGGTATTAATTCGCACAGTATTTCTGATCATACACAAGGTAACTGGAACGGAATTGTTGGAGATATCAAGTTGTTTTCTAAAAACAAATACAGTATAAATCAACTTAAATTAACACCAAATATTGCCAATAAAATAGTTGAAGCTAAAATTATTCTAAACAAAAAAATCAAACAAAACACCAAAGTTTCTGTTGTTGTAAATGGTTTAAACCATGAGCATATTTTAGAACCTTTAACCTATAATTTTAAAAAAAATACCAGCGAGTTAAGTATTAAAATACCAATGGGTAATGCGTTTAAAACATGGAGCGAATTTAACCCAAACTTATATAATATAAAAGTTTCTCTCGAAAATGATAATGGTTTACAAGATATTAAAGAAAGTGTTTTTGGTATGCGAGAATTTACAATAGATAAGAAACATTTTAAAATAAACGGAACACCAATATCGTTGCGAGGCACTACAGATTGTAGTGTTTTTCCGTTAACAGGATATCCTCCAACAGACGAAGATTCTTGGGCGCGAATTTTTGAAATAAACAAATCTTTTGGTTTGAATCATGTGCGTTTTCATTCTTATTGTCCACCAGAAGCTGCTTTTATTGCAGCCGATAAAGCTGGGATTTATTTGCAGGTTGAAGGACCTAGTTGGGCAAAATATTCAACAAGTTTAGGTAGAGGTAAGCCTATTGATAAATATTTAATGGACGAAACAAAACGTATAATAGACGCCTATGGAAATCACCCATCGTTTGTGATGATGGCTTACGGAAATGAACCTTCTGGAAATTATGTACCTTATTTAGAAAACTGGGTGTCGCATTTTAGAGAATATGATCCACAAAGGCTATTTACTGGTGCTTCTACAGGAGGAAGTTGGTCTATAATTAAGAATAGCGATTTTATAGTTCGTGCACCACCTAGAGGATTAAACTGGAAAAATGAACAACCAAATAGTATGTTCGATTATAGAAATAAAACCGAAAATTTAGAACAACCCTATATAACTTTTGAAATGGGGCAATGGTGTGCGTTTCCTAATTTTGATGAAATTAAAAAATATACTGGTCCATTAAAAGCTAAAAACTTTGAACTTTTTAAAGAAGACTTAAAAGACCATCACATGGTAGACCAAGCCCACGATTTTTTAATGGCATCAGGTAAACTGCAAGCTTCATGTTATAAACAAGAAATTGAAGCTACTTTAAGAACACCAAATTTAGCAGGTTTTCAATTACTAGGGTTAAATGATTTTTCTGGACAAGGTACTGCTCTTGTTGGTGTTTTAGATGCTTTTTGGGATGAAAAAGGGTATGTTTCTGCAGAAGAATTTAAATCGTTTTGTAGCGAAGTTGTTCCTTTAGCAAGGTTGCCAAAATATACTTTCTCTAATGCAGAAAACTTAGTAGCAGCAATTGAAGTAGCCAATTTTAGTGGAAATCAATTAGAAAATTTAAATCCGAAATGGACTTTATTAGATGAAAATAATACAGTAATTAAACATGGTAACCTAGAAAATAAAACCATTCCTTTAGGAAAAGGAAATAAAATAGGAAATATAAGTTTAGCCCTTAATTTTGTTGAAAAAGCATCAAAATATACTTTAAAAGTTTCTGTAGGCAGTTACACAAATTCATGGAGTATTTGGGTGTATCCCAAGCAATTAAACAAAATAAATACCAATAATATACATGTTACTAAAAGTTTAGATGCAAAAGCCAAAAGTATTTTAGAATCTGGAGGAAAAGTATTGTTGCTTGCAGCAGGTAAAGTAGAAAATGGTAAAGATATTGTACAGTACCAAACTCCAGTTTATTGGAATACCTCTTGGTTTAAAATGAGACCACCACACACAACAGGTATTCTAATTAAAGATAAACATCCTGTTTTTAAGGATTTCCCAACAGATTATTACTCTGACCTACAATGGTGGGAACTATCCAATAGACAACAAGTGATGAACTTAGAAAACTTTCCGCCAGCTTTTAAACCAATTGTTCAACCTATAGATACTTGGTTTTTAAATAGAAGATTAGCAATGCTTTTTGAAGCCAAAGTAAGTAAAGGAAACTTAATGGTTTGTAGTATTAATTTAGATCAAAATAAAAATATAGTTTCTAAACAGCTATATAAGAGTATTGTATCTTATATGAGTTCTAGTGTGTTTACTCCGTCACAAGAGGTGTCTTTAGATGTTGTTTCAGAATTATTTGAAAAGAAAGAGCGCCCAATTTGGAACTCTTATGTTACCGAAAACCCATAATCATTTTAGTTAAAAGTTTTAAATATGAAATACAATTCGCTTTTTTTTAATCTTATTTTGTTATTAGTATCTGTGTCAGCTAATTGTCAAACTATAACAATTAATGCAAATATAGAGCCTCAAAAAGTTATAAAAGGTTCTTTAAAAATGGGGCATTCTGGTCCTAAAGGAAAAGAAATTACTATCAACAATAAATATTTATCGTTAGCAGGTAAACCTAAAGTTTCTGTTATGGGAGAAATTCATTTTTCTAGATGCAACCCAGACAAATGGGAAGATTTAATTTTAAAAATGAAGGCTAACGGAATTACCATAATTTCTACCTATGTATTTTGGATTTTTCACGAAGAAAAAGAAGGCGTTTTTAATTGGGAAGGACGTAATAATTTAAGGCGATTTATAGAACTATGTAAAAAACATAATATTTGGGCATACCCAAGAATTGGACCTTGGTGCCATGGAGAAGTTAGAAATGGAGGACTGCCAGATTGGTTGGTAAAGAAACAAGACTTAAAAATCCGATCTAATGATGTAAAATATTTGAACTATGTAAACCGATTATATAGTGAGATTTCTAAGCAATTAAAAGGCTTGTATTATAAAGATGATGGACCAGTAATTGGAATTCAGTTAGAAAATGAATATTGGAGAGGCAAAGGAGGAGAAAATCATATAATGGCTTTAAAAAACTTAGCACAAAAATTTGGTATGGATGTACCAATGTATACTATTACTGGCTGGAGAAATACTTCTACTCCAGAAAATGAAGTTATACCACTTTGGGGTGGTTACCCTGCAGCTCCATGGAATACAAGCTTGAAAAAAATTACAACCAACGAAAGTTATGTGTTTAATAAACCCATTAATGACCAAAGTATAGGTAATGAAGCAAGTACAGCTAAATATAGACCAGATTACAGTTTGTACCCTTATTTTACATGCGAATTAGGAATTGGAAATCAAATATCGGAACACAGACGTCCTATTTTAGATCCTATTGATGGGGTAACTATAGCAACTTCTAGTGTTGCTTCAGGTAGTAATTTGCCTGGTTATTACGTGTTTGCAGGCGGTTTAAACCCAACAGGAAAATTTACTACGCTAGAAGAAAATAAATTAGAGTCTGGTTATTGGAACGAGTATCCAGATATTTCATACGATTTTCAGGCAGCATTAAGAGAAACTGGTGAAATTTCGCCAGCATATCATAAACTAAAATCTTTACATTATTTTTTGTCTGAATTTGGCGAACAACTAGCACCAATGACGCCTATCATTCCAGAAGATAATAACCAACCAAACGATTTACAATATTCTTTTAGAACAAAAGAGGATAAAGGTTTTCTGTTTGTTTCTAACTATTACAGAGGATATACAAACTCAACAAAAAAAGAGGTTCAGTTTCATCTTAAATTAAAAAAAGAAATTGTTAAAATACCTTCAAAACCCATAAATATTAAAGAAAGAGCTGTTTTTATATGGCCTGTTAATATGTTATTGGGCAATAGTATATTATCTTATGCAACAGCACAACCTATTTGTAGTTTAGAAAACAAAAACACTAACGATTGGTATTTTTATAAAACAGAAAACATAGAAAGCGAGTTTTTGTTTGCATCAGAAAACATTAAAAGTATAAATGTAAACGGAAAAAAGATAGCGCAATCAAAAAAAGGTTTTTTCGTAAAAACAGATCTAACAGGATTAGAAAATCCAATTATAATAAAACATGCAAACGGAGAAACACAGCGAGTTTTTATATTATCTGAAAAACAAAAAGATATGTTTTGGCGATTTAAAACACCTTCTAAAACATACGGATTTCTGTCTACCGCAAATTTAGTTATGGACGAGAAAAATAATTTAAAAGTGTTTTCTACAAATCTAAATGATGAGGTTGTTGCGCTTAACAGTAGTTTAAATTTAAAGAAGAAAACTAAAAATGGTTTTAGGTATTACAGCATTACAAATACTAAAAATGACTTGAAATATAGTTTAGAACAAAAAGATTTAATAAATGAAGCCAAATGGTTGCAAGTATCTGCAGAAAATGATCAGTCTAAAAAAGATATGTATCAAAAGCTGTTTTTTAAAGATTTTAAGCTAAAGAATACCGCAAAAATTAAAAAAGCAACATGTTATCTGTTTTCAAATCTAAAACCTATGTTAAGGGTAAATGGAAATTGGTTAAATCAAGAATTTAAAACCAATGTTGTAAATAAATTAGATTTTACAGGATATTTACAACAAGGCGAAAATAAGTTACTTGTAGATTTTCCTTATTTTAATGGCGATAAATATTTTACTGCTGTGATAGAAGTAGAATTTTACAATGCAGAAAAGGTTTATGTAAATAGTGATGCTAGTTGGTTGTATACAGAATCCTATAAAATACCAGCACCTTGGGAAAATGTTCGAAACAAAAAAAATGCCAAAGAAATTGCTACTCCAGAATTGCATAATAATATTCAGTTTTCGCCATACAGATATCTGCTTAATTTAGAGGATGTCCCAGTAAAAAATTATCAAAACTTATATTTAAGAATAGATTATTCTGGAGATAAAATTCAATGTTATTCTGGTAAAAATTTAGTGGCAGATAATTTTAATAACGATACTACTTGGTCTATTAATTTAACAGATATTCAACTCGAAAAAAATAAGCAATTGGTTTTTACGATTCAACCATTTGAAAAAGAACCAAAAATCTATTTCGATAAGAAGGTGGTTTTAGATAAAACGAAGATAAATTCTTTAGAAATAGAACCAGAATATTCTAATTTATTTAGTCTAATTAATTAAACAGCAAATGAATAAATAGAAATTATTATTTTTAAACTTATTATAATAAAACTCCTCTTTGTCAAAATCAGTTCCAATAATCACTAAACCTGTATCTGCATTAAATATTTGGTGTGTAAGGCACTATGGTAACTGAACCATTTTCTAAATAAATAAGATTTTTATTATAAAATTCAGCAGTTAGCAATTCACCACCTAATGAAATATTTAAAATTAACTTTTTGGTTTCTAGAGGAATTGGTTTTGTATTATTCTCTTTTCTGCAGTTAATTAAATATTTCGAGATTTCTGAAAGAAAGCAGACTTAAAAATAAAATTGCAATAGCTTGGTATGTTTTTTCTAAAAAAAGAAACGATGTTATTTATTACTATTTTTTAGGATCAATCAAAACAGTTAATAATTTTTTCCTATTTTTTGCTTATAACACATTCTGCTAAATATGCACAATTGCTAAAATACTATTCTTTTAAAAAGCAAACACACAAGTAAAACCCTCAAATTCTAAAAAGTGAATATTATAAGAAGTTACAGAGCCATTATATCTAATTTCACCAGTGGTTTTTTCATCAGCAAATTTAAAATCAGCAACATAAATATCACGTAAAAAAAGTAGTTTTTTCTTTCCGTAAATTTTGTACAAACTTTCTTTGGCTCCCCAAACAATGGTTAGTTTACTAATTAAAGCATCAGCATTTGCAATGGTTTTATACTCTTCAATTGGCGTAAATTTATGAGCTATTTTTAAAATTTTATCACGCTGTTTTTCAATATCAATACCAACTTCTTTCTCGGTAGAATAAATAATTGCTGTAAAATTGAAAGAGTGTGTAATAGAAATATATCGTCCTTTATCTAAATGAGGCTTCCCAAATTCATCATACACTAAATCAGCATCAGTTAAATTAATTTCTTTTAACAAGTGTCTTATAGATAAAAATCCTTTTTGATGTAAATCAGATTTCATCGAATTAAATCGAATTTTATTCTTTTCGGTCAAAGAAATTCCTGATTTTAATTCATCAATAGATTCTTCTATTTTCCAGATAAAAATTTTGGTTTCTGGGCTGATAGTTAATGTTTTGTAAAGAGCCATATATTTTAATTTCTATGTTGTAACTTTGCAGTCGCAAAAAATAGACAATAAATATACATAATATGAGCACAAAAACAGCTTACGTACCATTTAAAGTTAAAGATATTTCTTTAGCAGATTGGGGTAGAAAAGAAATAGAATTGGCAGAAGCAGAAATGCCAGGATTAATGAGTTTAAGAGAAGAATATAAAGATGCTCAGCCATTAAAAGGTGCAAGAATTGCAGGTTGTTTGCACATGACCATTCAGACTGCAGTTTTAATTGAAACGTTACAAGCTTTAGGAGCTGAGGTAACTTGGAGTTCTTGTAACATTTTTTCTACACAAGATCAAGCTGCTGCTGCAATTGCTGCTACAGGAACACCTGTGTATGCATGGAAAGGGATGAACGAAGAAGAATTTGATTGGTGTATTGAGCAAACCTTATTTTTTGGTGAAGACAAAAAACCATTAAATATGATTTTAGATGATGGTGGAGATTTAACCAACATGGTTTTAGATAAATATCCAGAACTGGCTGCAGGAATCAATGGTTTATCAGAAGAAACAACAACAGGAGTTCACAGACTTTACGAAAGAGTAAAAAACGGAACGTTACCAATGCCAGCTATTAATATTAACGATTCTGTTACCAAATCTAAATTCGATAACAAATACGGTTGTAAAGAATCTGCTGTAGATGCTATTAGAAGAGCAACAGACATTATGTTGGCTGGTAAAAGAGTAGTGGTTTGTGGTTATGGAGATGTTGGTAAAGGTACAGCTGCTTCTTTTAAAGGTGCAGGTTCTATTGTTACTGTTACAGAAATCGATCCAATTTGTGCATTACAAGCTGCAATGGATGGTTTTGAAGTAAAGCGTTTAGAAACGGTTATGGGTAATGCAGATATCATTATTACAACAACAGGAAATAAAGATATTGTTACAGCGAAACATTTTGAAGGTGTAAAAGACAAAACAATTATCTGTAATATTGGGCATTTTGATAACGAATTAGATATTGCTTGGTTAAACGAAAATCATGGCGATTCTAAAGTAGAAATCAAACCTCAGGTTGATAAATATACCATCAATGGTAAAGACATCATTATTTTAGCAGAAGGACGTTTGGTAAACTTAGGTTGTGCAACTGGGCACCCAAGTTTTGTAATGTCTAACTCATTTACCAACCAAACTTTAGCGCAAATTGAACTTTGGAACAATGCAGATGCTTACGAAAACAAAGTGTATATGTTACCTAAACATTTAGATGAAAAAGTAGCAAAATTACACTTAGAAAAAATTGGAGTAGAGTTAACAGAATTACGTAACGATCAAGCCGAATATATTGGTGTTACTGTAGAAGGGCCATATAAGCCAGAGCATTATCGTTACTAGCCTTTTGCTTTTAGTTATTAGTAGCAACTTAAATTTAAAAGCTAATTGTCATTTCGACCTTGTGGAGAAATCTCATAAAACTTTAAAACCTTTCCATTAATTTGGGAAGGTTTTTTTATTTGGGCGTTTTAACAGGCTTTCGCTACTCGCTTTTTTGTTGAAAAAACAAAAAGAGCTCAAACACGCGCTCAATCCTTAACGCGAGTTGTAGATTTTATAAAGAAATTTAAACTTTTTATAAAACCTTTTCAATTTCTAGAAATGTTATAAGTTGATGTATCCTTAAAATCATTAATCTGAACCTGTTTATAATTTAAACAAGCCCAGATTAATGAAAAGATTATTTATCAGCTAAAAACTCAACTGAGTTTTTTTTTGATGTATTTACATCATTTTTCGAAAAAGCAAAATTAGATTTTACTTTTATAATTATCGGATAAAATAATCCGATTGCAGATAAGCATCCACCTAAAATTAAGATGTTATGAATACTTGTAAACGTATTGCCAGCAGTTAAAATTCCTAAAATAAGAATTACAGAAATAGGTAAGGATAATGCTAATATTGATAGCGCAAAATTGGTATCAAAAGTTTTGTCTTTAGTGTTTTCTTTTTGTTCTTTAAAGTTTACTGCAGAAATATGGGCAAAAGGCCAAAAACTGGCAGAACTTAAAGAAAAAGCAATCATTACTAAAATGTCTTTTTTTATAGAAATATCAGCAAAAAAGACAATACCAGCTATTAACAACAAAGTAAATCCGGCTCTTAAAAGTAATAAAGAAAACAATTGAAAAAATTGTTGCTTTTTAAACTTTACAGCCAAACCTATAAAAAGTAGCACTAAAGGCGTCATAATATAACTCAATCTTGTTAAGGTACTTGATAAAAAGTTCGGAATTTTATCTAAAGTAATGCCAAAGGAAACTAATATTAGGGCAACTAAAATAAATAGATTTACGGGTTCGTAAACTAAGGTTTTAGCCAACGATTTTAATTTTGTTTTAAGTGAATTGGCTTCGAAATCTGCATTTTTATAATGCCATTTTAAAGCGACTAAATACAATAAAAAGAGCACAAAAAATTTGTTACCCAAATCTGCCATTGCAGCTTTTGCCAAAGATCCATCACCCAAAAATTCTAAAATAAAAGGAAAACAAGACAAACCAGGTGCTAAAGATGGTATTAATAATCTTGCACTTCTTCCTTTATCAGAATTCATAGGTATGCCAATTAGCGAAAGTAAAATAGGCGTAATTGCAAATAAAACAATGTTCAAACCTAATGCCAATACAGGAAAAAGGATTAGGTTACCATCAATTTTTACTTTTAAAAGTGCAATAAAAATGGTTGCAGGTAAAGCAATTGTAAGAATTAAACTTTTAATTCCGTTAGTTTCATCGCCAACAGAAATCTTCTTTTTTAAAAGAAATCCGATAAAAATAAAAAGTAAAAATGAAATGGATTTTTCTAAAGCTCCATCCATAAATTAAGCAAAAATTTCTGTGATTGCATTGGTAAAGGTTTTCATTTCTTCCATAGTTCCAATACTAACTCTACACCAATTTTTATCCCAGAATTTAAAAGCTCTTACAGCAACGTTTCTGCTATAAATTTCTTTTAAGAATTTTTTTCCTGTCATCGGAATTTCAAAAATAATAAAGTTGGTTTCAGATGGTAAATAAGAATAGTTGTTTTCTTTTAAATAAGACATGGTGTAATCTCTTGCATCAGCAATTTTAGTTTTACACATATCTAAAAAATCGGTATTTTCTAAACTTGTAGTTGCTGCAGCAATAGATGGGCCTGTAATACCCATTCCACCTCTTGTAATTTCAGAAATTACATCTAAAGTTTCTTTTTTTCCAATAACATAGCCAATTCGTAAACCAGCCATTCCGTGAATTTTAGAAAAAGTTCTGGCAACAATTACATTTTTACCTTCTGCAACTAACGTATTCATAGAATCTTTTATGCCGTTTTTAGACAATTCAATATACGCTTCATCTACAAAAACAGGTACTTTTTCTGAAACTCTACTACAAAATTCTCTTAATTTTTTTGCATCTGTAATAGAACCTGTTGGGTTGTTTGGGTTGCAGATGTATACTAGTTTAGTATCTTCATCAATACCAGCTTCCATGGCATCTAAATCGTGTTGAGAATCATCTAATAATTTATACGATTTCCATTTACCACCTACAGATTTTGCCACTACAATTAAAGACATGTAACTTGGGTCTGCACTCACTACATTTCCTCCATTTTGAAACAAAACCATGGCAACTTTTTCTAATAAATCAGAAGAACCTGGCCCCATTAAAATTTGATTTGGATCAATGCCTTCGTTTTTAGCAATTTTAGCTTTTAGGTTAGATAAGGTTTTCCAAGAATATCTGTTACCCGTAAAAACTTCTTTTTGAAAAGCTTCTGCCGATTTTGGTGGTGGCCCATAAGGATTTTCATTAGCTCTTAAAATGGTTAAAGAAGCTTCTTCCTTTATTAAAGGAGGTGTAAATTCATTAAAATAATTGTTAGAATTGTATAAGAAAGTTCGGTTTTCTTTTTGAGCAGTTAGTACATTATTACTCCATATTTCATGAGGTACTAGAGCCAAAGCGCCTAAGGTTAAAGTTCCTTTTTTTAGCCATTCGCGTCTGCTAAAATTTGTTGTTTTCATTAGTTGATGTTTTAAAGAATTTACTGGTTTACAATTTAGTAAAATCATATTTTTTTTAAGTATAGATATTTTAATAGAAATCATAAATATTTAAATTTTATTGAATAATATCTTGTTATTTTAAATATTTGGTATTAATTATTTTTGATATGCGTAGTTTGGCTAAATATTATGCAATGGTTTTGTTAAAGAGTTCAGCTGTTAAAATGGGGAATTTTGTGTTTTAAATTAAAGTTTTAAGAGGTATTTCTTGTATACTTACTTAGCAATCAATATATTTGGTAAACCAATTTGGTAAACCAATTTTTAATTCCTTATATGAAATCGTATTTTTATTTATCTGTGTTTATTGTTGTTACGCTTTTTACTTCTTGTAATAAAGTAGAAAATAGCATTTATGTGTCTAATGTTAGCGAGCTTACTGAAGCTTTAAAAAATGTAAAATCGGGTGATGATATTGTGCTAAAAAATGGCACTTATAAAGATGTAAACATTAAGTTAATTGGAGAAGGAACTAAAGAAAATCCTATTTCTTTAAGCGCAGAAACGCCTGGTCAAGTTTTTATAGAAGGCGTTTCTAATTTAGAAATAAGTGGTAATTATATAAATGTTAGCGGTTTGTTTTTTAGAAATGGGCATTCTCCAACTACAAATGTTATTGCGTTTAGAACTTCTAAAAAAGATGTTGCCAATCATAGTACAGTTTCTAATTGTGTAATTCTAGATTTTAACAATTTACAGAGAGATCAAGATAATCTTTGGGTACAGTTTTACGGCAAACACAATGAATTAAGCAACTGTTATTTAGCTGGTAAAACAAATGGAGGGCCAACAGTTAGAGTAGATTTAAAAGGAAATCAAAGTATTCGAAATTATCACAGAATTGTAAATAATCATTTTGGACCAAGACCAAGAAAAGGTGGTGCAAGAGGAGAAACCATTCAGTTAGGTAGTAGTTTTACCTCAATGTCTCCAAGTAATACAACCATTGCTAATAATTTGTTTGAAGAATGTAATGGAGAAGTAGAAATTATATCAAGCAAAACCAATTTTAATATCATTAAAAATAACGTTTTTTACAAAAGTGAAGGTTCTGTAGTTACAAGACATGGTAATTATGTAACTGTTGATGGTAATTATTTTATTGGTGATGGTGTTAACGAAAACTATGGTGGTATTCGAATTATAAACACTGGGCATTGGGTAATTAACAATCTGTTTTATAAAATAAAAGGAAAAAACTTTAGAAGTCCGATTGCAATTATGAACGGAATTCCAAAATCGCCATTAAACAGATACAACCAAGTTACAGATGTGGTTGTGGCTTACAATACTTTTGTAGATTCAGATTCACCTTGGCAATTTGGTGTAGGTACAAATATTGCACAAGCTGCTGTTTTGCCAAAATCAGAAATACGTTCTGCAAGACCTTTAAGAACTGAGGTGGTTAATAATGTAATTTATAATTCTGTTGGAGATCCAAATCCAATTATAGAACATGATAAAGCAGATGGTGTTACTTTTAAAAGTAATGTAATTGATAACAATGGCGTTGAAATTAAAAATAACCATGGTTTAATTACCAAAGAATTATCATTAACAGATATTGGTTCTAATCTGTCTTTTCCTTTGTCTGGTTTGCAAGATATTGAGCCTTATGTAGGCTTCGATTTTGAGCAAATTACAGAAGATTTATTAGGGAATTCGAGAAGTAAAAACAATCAAATTGGTGCAATTTTAGAAACAGAAAATATCAATTTAAACATTTTAGATAAATCTAAATATGGTGCAGATTGGTATTCTAATGAAGTAAAAGCAAAAGACCCAAAAACGCATACTGTAAATACTATCGATGAATTAGTGGCCCAATTAAAAGCTGCAGAAAGTGGTGATATTATCAATTTAAATGATGGTAATTATGCCCTTTCAGAATCGTTAATTATAGATAAAACAATTACGATTCAATCGAGTAATAAATCAGAAATTACATATAAAGGTGCTGCAAATACGCCTGCTATAGCAATGCATCCTTATGGTAAATTAACCTTAAAAAATATTAAGCTAAAAGGAACAAATTCGCAATATGCTTTTGCAAGTTTAAAAGAGAATATGTCTAATCACTTTGGGTTAGAAGTTATTGATGCTGAAATCAGTAATTTTAATTACGCACTTAAAGTTTTTAAACAATCTTTTTCAGAAGAAATTACGTTTAAAAATACAGCAATTTTAAATTGTGAAAACGGATTAGAATTATCAGAAGAAACAAATGATAGAGGAGATTATAACACAGAATATTTAATTGTAGACAATTGTACTTTTAATAACGTAAAACAAAATGTTATCGATTATTATAGAGGTGGTTATGATGAGTCTACAATTGGCGGTAATTTGTTGGTAACCAACTCAACATTTACCAACTGTGGTTCATCAGAAAAAAATAGAATTCTAATCAATCACAGAGGAATTGTAAATGTAAATATCAACAATAACATTTTTAAAAATAATAGCGTAAAATTAGTAGCTTTATTATGGGGTGCAAAAAACAATACACATTCTAATAACACTGTAACAAATTCAGGAATCATTAAATCTGAAGAGAATTTAAAGCAAAAATTAATGTATTAATTCAATTTCTATATACTACTATAAATGAAAAAATCAGTCTTAATAATTGCAGTATTATCCGTGTTTATTGCGTGTAAAAAAAATGCTAACACTAATAATAATGTATCAATAGAAATAAAAGAAGTAAAAAATTACCCAAGTGATGTTTTGCCTTTTTTAGGTGAGTGGAAAATTCTTTTGGGTGATGGTACTTACCAAGATTCGTTAATAAATTATAAGAAAGACAATTTTTTCTATGTAGAAAATGATGGCACAACAGATTGGGTGGTTTATAAAACACCAAATTCGGGTGTAACTTCTAGAACATCTAAAAACACAAGAACGGAATTAGGGCAAAAAGCACATTGGATTCCAGAAGTTGGTGGTAAATTAACAGGTACTTTAAAAGTGCAACACGTTTCTACTTCTGGTGATGCAAGAGTTGCAGCTTCTTATGCTGTAGTTGTGGGTCAAATTCATAGTGATGAAGGTCATGAAAACGAGCCAATCAAGATTTTTTACAAAAAATTTCCAGGTCATACCAAAGGTTCTGTTTTTTGGAATTACGAAATAAATACCAAAGGTGATAATTCTGGAAGATGGGATTATTCTTCAGCAGTTTGGGGTTATGATATGTCTGTTGTTGGTAATGCAACAGATTCTTATCCAGAAGAACCAAAAGATGGAATTGAGTTAGGAGAAACGTTCAGTTATGAAATAAATGTTTACAAAGGAGTAATGTATTTAACCTTTAAAAGCGAAGGTCATAAAACTGTAAAATTTACAAAAAACTTATTAAAATCAGATTTTTCTACAAAAGAAGATATTCCACAACAAATTTGGGATTTGTATGCTGCAATTGGCAGAGATGGTATAGAACGAGAAAATGCTTATGCTGGCGAAATTCAGTATTTTAAACAAGGCGCCTATAACCAAACAAATGGTAAAAATCCAGAAGATAATATTGTTTGGTATACAGGTTCAGAAACTTTTAATGGAGATATTGCCAAGCAATATGCAAACGGATGTTACTCAGAAGTTTGGTTTAAAGAAGCTACAGTTGGTCCAAGTACACAGCCAGTTCAGTAATTTTTTTTATTTACTGATATATGTCATTTTTATTTAAGTATTTAGTAATCAAGCTATAATAAAGTGTTAATTAAATTTTGATAATCCAAATATTATTGTATTTTTGGTAAACCAATTTGGTAAACCAGATTGGTTATCTAATTATTAACTATAAACTAAACACTTAATTATGAAAAAAACATTACTTTTTATGGCATTAATTGCCAGCGCAGGTTTATTTGCGCAAACCGAACTTGTTAGAAATGGAAGTTGTGATCTTCACATTGGTGATACTAATGATAATGCTGATTCTTGGGATATGACACCTAATAGTAAATTAGATGATGACAATGGAAATGAAATTACAAGTCCTTATAGATTTAATGAAGACAATAATCCAAATGGATGGTATAATTCAGATTTAGCAGATTGGCTAGAAACAAATTGTGGAGATTCTGATGAACAACCAGGTTCTTCTAGTGATGGTAATTGGGACTACACTGCAGGACCAACAGCGGGTGTTAAAACAAGAGGAGTTAAAATTAATGAAGCTTGTAGAAGATTGTATCAAAAAGTGGTAGTTACGCCAGGTAAAACCTATACTTTTTCTATAGAATCACGTTCAGAGGCTGAAAATGTTCCTTCAGAAGTTTTTATGTTAAATACAGAAATTTCTGATGAGTTAAACCTATCTGCTACAAGTACTACTGTAGATCATTATTTTGAAATCACAAATGATTATAATCCAAGTAAATCGAATGAAACTACAAATAATTTTACGACAACTTCTTTTAGTTTTACGGCTTCAGGCAGCTTTGTTGTAATTTATGTAAGAGCTTCTGCAGCTGTAGATTCTTCTAATGAAGTTTTTTATGATAACATTTCTTTAATTGAACAAACTACAGCTTCTGTAGATGATATCTTTTCTTCTAAAGTTTCTGTGTATCCAAATCCTGCAAAAGAATCTGTTACAATAACTTCTCAAGTAGAACTTAATAAAATAGAGGTATTTAACTTGTTAGGGAAACAAGTAATTAAAACTTCTACATTAAACAATAATATTTTAGATGTATCTTCTTTGTCAAAAGGAGTATATTTAATGAAACTTACAAGTGGCGATTCTGTGGCTACAAGAAAGTTAATTAAGAACTAACAATTATATTGAAAACTGAAAATAAGGGCTCATTAATTTGAGTTCTTATTTTTTTTAAAAAATTTAGATGAATTATCACAAAGCACTTTTATTTGTTTTATTAATTGCCTTTTCTTGTAGCAAACAAGAAAAAGTATCGGTTTCTGATTCAGAGAGTCAACACCCAAAATTAATTCTAACTGCACAAGGTGTTAAAAATATTAGAGCACAATTAGGTACAATACCAATTTTTGATAATTCTTTACAAAAAGTAAAAGAAGAAGTAGATGCAGAAATTGCTTTAGGCATAGACACTCCAATACCAAAAGATTATTCTGGTGGTTATACGCATTCTAGACATAAAAAAAATTGGTTTATCATGCAAAAAGCAGGTGTTTTATATCAAATTTTAGATGATGAAAAATACGCCAAGTATGTAAAAGACATGTTAATGCAATATGAGGAAATATATAAAACATTGCCTTTGCATCCTAAAACAAGATCTTATGCTAGAGGTAAATTATTTTGGCAATGTTTAAACGATTCTAATTGGTTGGTATATGTAAGTCAAGCTTACGATTGTATTTATAATTATTTAACAGCAGAAGAGCGTAATAAGTTAGAAACCAATTTATTTAAACCATTTGCAGATCATATTTCTGTAGATAGTCCGCAATTTTATCAAAGAGTACACAATCACAGTACTTGGGGTAATGCAGCTGTGGGTATGATTGGTTTGGTTATGGATGATGAAGAATTAATTCAACGTGCTTTGTATGGTATTAAGGGTAAAGAAATGGATAAAACAGCTAAAGATGATGATGGTGGTTTTATCAACAAATCTGGTAAAGCAGGTTTTTTAGCCAATATAGAAGAGCCTTTTTCGCCAGACGGATATTATAATGAAGGTCCATATTATCAACGTTATGCAATGTATCCATTTTTGGTGTTTGCAGAAGGACTGCAGAATGTAAAACCTGAATTAAAGATTTTAGAATATAAAGATGGAGTGCTTTTAAAATCTATAAATGCTCTGTTAAATTTATCTGATGCAGATGGCGATTTTTTTCCTTTAAATGATGGTCAAAAAGGGATGTCTTATTACACAAACTCTTTAGTTACTGCTGTAGATATTTCTTACCATTATGGAAATCAAGATCCTGGTTTATTAAGTATTGCAAAAAAGCAGAATAGTGTTTTGTTAGATGATTCTGGTTTGGCTGTGGCTTTAGGTATTAAAGAAGGTAAAACAAAACCTTTTGAAAAGAAATCGATTAATTTATCTGATGGTCCAGAAGGCAAACAAGGTGGAGTAGGTATTTTAAGAAATGAAGCTATAGAGTTGGTTTTTAAATATGCCTCACAAGGTTCAAGTCATGGACATTATGATAAATTATCATATTCTTTATACGAAAATGGAGAAGAGGTAATTCAAGATTATGGTTTATCACGTTTTGTAAACATCGAACAAAAAGGTGGTGGTAATTATTTAAAAGAAAATAAAACTTGGGCAAAACAAACAATTGCACATAATACGGTTACCCAAAATGAAACTTCTCATTACCAAGGTAAATATGAATTAGGAAGTGTAAATCACCCAGACTTGCATTATTTTTCTTCTGATAATGAAGCTGTACAAGTAGTAAGTGCTAAGGTAGGTAATACTTATCCAGGCACAGATATGCATAGAACAATGGCAATAATAAAAGACCAAGATTTAGAAAAACCTTTTGTTTTAGATATCATGAAAGTAGAAGCAGAAAGTAAGAATCAATACGATTTTCCTTTTTATTACTTTGGTCAGGTTTTAGATGCAAACTTTGAGTATAAAACAAATACAGTATTAAAACCTCTTGGTAAAAAGAATGGATATCAGCATTTATTTTTAGAAGCATCAGCAAAAGGAGCAGAAGGTAATAGTAAATTCTCGTGGTTTAATAACTATAAGTTTTATACAATAACTACTGTAACAGATAAAAAAGATCAATTACTTTTTACAAGAATTGGAGCTAACGATCCAGAATTTAATTTAAGAAGAGACCCTGCTTTACTTGTTAGAAGAAATAATGTTAAAAATACAACCTTTGTATCAACTATAGAATCTCATGGAAGCTATAGTCCTGTAACAGAGTCTGCATTAAACTCTAAAAGTTCTATAAAAGAAGTAAAGGTAATTTTAGATGCTGCAGACTATACTGCTGTAGAAATTACAACCATAAAAGGAAATACAAAGCTATTTATAACATCAAATTTAGATAGTTTAAAAGAAACAAAACATAATTTAAAATTAAATGGTAAGACCTATTCTTGGATAGGACCTTACTACTATAAACAATCAATTAATAAAAAATAGTAAAAATGAAACGATTTAGCGAAAAGTACATTATCACAAAAGATATGGAATGGGAAAACCTTGGTGGAGGAGTATCCAGAAAATTCTTAGGTTATGATAATCAAATAATGATGGTAAGTGTAAAATTTGAAAAAGGAGCATTAGGTGCTCCTCATCAACATTTTCACACGCAAGCTACTTACTGTGTTTCAGGTAAATTTGAGTTTGAAATAGATGGTGTTAAGCAAATTGTAGAAGCAGGAGATGGAGTGTATATAGAGCCAAACCTATTACATAGTGCAGTTTGTTTAGAAGAAGGCCAGCTAATAGATACTTTTAGTCCAGTTAGAGAAGATTTTTTAAGTGGAGATGGAGTATCTTATTTCGGAGATAAAGAATCATAAATAACCATAGCCAAATATATATAAAGGCTTTTGTTTGATGTGTAAGTTTAGTACTTATATTATTTTAAATCACAATTACAAACCTTTTTTTTTTTTTTTGATAAAAAAAGATGTAGTTCAAAGTCTTTAATGTTACTCCAATTTTAAGAAATAATTAACAAATTACTTTTATTTGAGTAAACGAATTCGTATATTTGGTAAACCAAATTGGTTAACCAGTTTGGGGATTCAAAATTTTTGTGTAAAACCAAATTGATAAAAACTAAAGTTTTGTTTATCAGCAAAATAATTTAAATCAGTTAACTATGAATTTAAAAATTAAATCGGTATTTTTTGTAGTACTATTATTTTGTACATCATTGTATGCGCAAGATGAAGTAACCATAAAAGGAACTGTTACCTCACTATCTGATGGTGAACCTGTTTTAGGAGCCAATATTATAAACATCCGTTCTAAGAAAGGAGTTAGTACAGATTTTGATGGTAACTATTCATTAAAAATGAAAACTGGAGATGTAATTCAGTTTTCGTATTTAGGTTTTAAAACCAAATCAGTAACCTATACAAATCAATTAAGATTAGATGTTGCTTTAGAAGAAAGCGCAGATGTTTTAGATGAAATTGTAATTGTAGGTTATGGAGATCAAAAACAAACCAATGTTACCAGTGCTTTAACTAAAGTGTCTGGAGATGACTTGCAAAACCAAGCAGTATCTCGTGTAGAAGATGCGTTAAAGGGTAGAGTTGCAGGTTTAAGAATTCAAGTAGTATCTTCAGAAGCAGGTGGAGATCCTAAAATAACATTAAGAGGGCCAGGTTCTGTAACAGGTTCATCATCACCATTAATTGTGGTAGATGGTGTAATTTTAGGTACAGATACAGATATCTTAGGTTCTATAGATAATAATAATATAGAATCTATTAGTGTGTTAAAAGATGCATCTTCTGTTGCAATTTACGGTTCTAGGGGTGCAAATGGTGTAATTTTAATTACGCTTAAAAAAGGAGTTGTAGGTAAAACTACTTTTTCTTACAATACTTTTACGGGTTATAAATATGCAGACAATAACGACAACTTTAATACTTCTATAGCAGATGAAAGAGCAAGGTTAAATGGTTTGCAAAGTACTGTTGATGGTATTTCTACAAGTAGTGCTAATTACGATAGAATTATTAACGACTACGAAACTGCTTATGCAGAGTTAGAAGCTATGGAGTTTATTGCTTCTTTAGGTGATGGAGAAAAGAACTGGCAAGAAGAAATTTTTGAAGGTGGCTTTATTAAAAATCACTCTTTTTCTGTAAGAGGAGGAACTGAATTAACAAGCTATACAGCTTCTTTAGGATATTTAGAAGATCAAGGTATTGCTGTAAAAGACAATTTTAATAAGTACAATATTAGAATTAAAGTAGATAGTAAATCTAAAAACAAAAAAATAAAATATGGTGGTAATATCCGTATCAATTATAACGATCAAGAAAAATTACCAGCAAGATTTACAGATCCTTTAAGACAAATGGGTCACGTTCCTTTGTATTTAAATGAAGAGCATTTAAAATACGTTACTCAGTTTTCTACAGATGTAGGTGTTTCTACAGATGCAGGTAAATTATTCGAAAATTTGGGTGTAGGTAGCTATGGTTTTTCTAGAGCTTTCGATCACGTATTTACAAAAGATCCAGCAAACCCAAGATCTATTTTAAGAGATCCAAGTACAGGTTTACCTGTGGTTAGCCCTTTAACTTCTGGAGGATTAACGTTATCGACAACTAAAAATGTACATCCATTAGTTCACTTTTTAGAAAGATCTAGAACTAAGAAAAAATTAAGCTTAAATGCATCGTCTTACATCGATTTTAAATTAGCAAAAGGACTTAATTTTAGACAAACAGTTTCTGGTGTTTTTAGACATAATAAATCGAACGAAGCAGATTATTTATATGGTCAAGAAAACAGAGATCAAGAAGCTTATCGTTTAGAAAGAAGAGATGAATTAAACCAATTTACTTTCGAATCTCTATTAAAATATAACAAAGAATTTGGTAAGCATAGCTTAAATTCAGTGGCTGGTTTTGAGTATATGGAAGCGCATAATTACAGACAAGAGTCTGAAGCTGTAGGTTATACAAACGATTTTAACGATAATATAGCGTTAGCAGATGGTGGAACAACTTATACAGATAATGCTGGCGAAAAGTTAGTATCTTACTTTGGTAGAGTAGATTATAGTTATGATGATAAATATTTATTCCAATTATCTTTACGTAGCGATTCTAGTACAAGATTTGGACCTAATACAAGAACAGGATTTTTTCCTGCAGCTTCTTTAGGATGGATTTTATCTAACGAAAAATTCTTAGAATCTAACGATTTAATCTCTTTCTTAAAAGTAAGAGCAAGTTATGGTGTATCTGGTTCTAATCAAATATCAAATAATATTTTTGAATCTCTTTACAGATTCGAAGAAACGTATAGTACAATTAGTTACAATGGTCAAACAGGAGTAAAAGGAACAACTTTAGCAAACCAAATTTTAGGTTGGGAAAAATTAATAGAATTTAACCCAGGTTTAGATGTTACTTTTGGTAGAGGACTTGTTAATTTTACAGCAGATTACTACATTAGAAGAAGTGAAGATTTATTGCTTTTAGCACCAGTTTCTGCAACTTATGGTACAGATAGTTGGTTGCAAAACCTTGGTGAAGTACAAAATGAAGGGGTAGAGTTAGAGTTAAATGCTAGACTTATTAGAAACGAAAACTTTAGATGGAGTGCTTCTGGTCAGTTCTCATTAAACAGAAATACTGTAAAAAGTTTAGGTAATAATGAGCAAATTATTTCTAGAATAGATCAAGATACAAGACCAACAGAATTTATTGCAAAAGTAGGCCAGCCAATTACATCTTTTTATGGTTGGGTTTACGATAGAGAAATTCCTTTAGAGTGGGTAGATAATCCTTTTAATAGATTTAATAACGATTTTGCAGATGTTTATGTAAAAGATTTAAATGGCGATGGTATTATTGATGATGATGATAGAACAGAATTAGGTAGTCCTTATCCAGATTTCGAATGGGGTTTCAATTCAGATTTCTCAATTTACGATTTTGATGTTTCTTTCCAATTTCAAGGTTCTCATGGAGCAGAAGTAAGAGTAGCAGATTTAGATCAATTATATTATGCAAGTGAGTCTGCAGTAAACGAAGTGTCTAATTTTCCAGATAGAGATTTAACAGTTCACAGAAGGTTTACAGACGATCATATTCAAGATGCATCTTTTGTAGCGTTAAGAAACTTAACAATAGGGTATACTTTTCCAGAATCTATAACTGAAAAATTAAATTGTAATAAACTTAGATTGTATTTAACAGGAGAAAATTTATTGTTCTTTACAGCTAAAGGTTACGAAGGATTTAATCCGGAAGCACAAGGGCAAACATCTAGCAATGCAAATACGCCTTTAACAGCTGGGTATCAAAGAGGAGATGGTCCTGTGGTTAAAACAGTTTCAGCAGGTATTAACTTTCAATTTTAATTAATTATGAAAAATATATATAAAAATATAATAGTTTGTTTTTCTTTTATGACTTTATTGACAAGTTGTGAAACAGAACTAGACCTAAGCAACCCTACTGCACTTTCATTAGAAGAGTTGTTACAAACAGACGATGGTTTTATAGCATTAGCTAATGGTGTTTTAGATGCATATCAAAAAGTACCAGCAAATGAATTCTATTTAACAGAATTAAGATCAGACAATTCAAGAGCCAATTCAGAAAACGGAAATTTTCCGTTAATTAGTTCTTATAATGTAGATCCTAATAATGGAGATGTTGCTACGTATTATTCTAATAATATGCATACAATTAAGCATGCAAATACAATTATAGATAACCGTTTTTTAGCATCAGAAAGTCAACAATATACTGTTGGTGAAGCTTATTTTATGAGAGCACTTTGTCACTTTAACTTAGTTAGAGCATATCAAAATGTACCATATATAGATAAAGTTTTAGACATAACAACAGAAGAAGCTTTAGATTATCCTCAATTACCAGAAGCAGAGGTTTATGCAAAAATTATTGATGATTTTAAAACATCTATAGCATATTTAGATGGTGCAGCACAAGACAAATATCGCCCTTCAAAAGGTGCAGCAATTTGTTTGGCAGCTAAGGCTTATCTAAGTCAGCCAAATCCTAATTATACAGAAGCAGAACTTTTATTAGCTTCAGTTGTGCAAAACAATCAAGCATATAATTACGATTTATTATATACAGAAAGAGCAAATGCAAAAGATTATGATGGAGATGGTATTGTGTCAGATGGAGAATATTATGCAACGCTAGCTATAGATTTTGGAAATGTATTTGGTAACGAATTTACTGGAGGATACCAAGAAGGAGATATCGTTTTAGATGGAGATTGGTCTAATAATGGAGGTTTAGAAAAAAATGAAGAAGTTATCTTTTCTATTGCTTACGATTTAGTAAGTAGTGATAATTATGCAACTAGTGATAGTGGTTTAGACGATCAAGTAGAAACAGATTCAGAATCTCATAGTTTTTCTATGACTTTACAAGGGCCATCAAATGGTGTTAATATTGCAACTTTAGATCTTTTAGATGTAATGAATCCTACTTTACAGCCTGTAAGATTTCCTGGTACTTTAGATGCTATTTCTTATAATCCAGCAGATATTACAAACGATACTTTTAATGCAAAGTTTCCTACTGATGGAGAAATTGGAGATAATGATTGGATTGTTTTAAGATACGCAGATGTACTTTTATTATATGCAGAAGCAATTTTAGCAGGTGCAGACTCAACTACAGATATTAGAGCAATCGATGCTTTTAATCAAGTAAGAGCAAGAGCAGGTTTAGAAGAAGTAGCTAACTTAACTAAAGCTGAACTATTAGAAGAAAGAAGAGTCGAGTTTGTTTACGAAAACCAACGCTTGTACGATTTAATAAGATTTGGTGAAGCCGATAATGTTCTTGGCGCATTTTCAACAGCTAATAGTTTAAACTATACAAGTGGTAAAAAATACCTGCCTTTCCCTCAAAGAGAAATGGACAATTTACCTAATTTTTATTCACAGAATAATGGATATTAAAATCGCATAATTATGAAAAAATATATAATCAAATTAAAATATATAGTTTTAGGGGTATTTGTATCTCTAACCTCTTGTGTCGATGATAGTTTGCCAGATGTTGGTGACTTACCAGATTTTACAAGTCCAACACCATTTTACAGCGTAGCTGATGTTTCATCTTCAGAATTCGATTGTAATGATGTTGAGTTGTCTGCAAATTACGATTTCAGTTTTCAAGCTGGGTCTAATTTAGCGGTAAATGGTACACAATATTTATGGTCTGTAACTCCTTCTGAAGGTGTTGCACTAATCAATAAAGATTTACCAGTTTTAGAACAATCAATAGATGCTCAATTGGCTGCAGTAGTTGCCATAGAAAGCGAAATTGCTAAATTAGAATTTAAAATTCCTTGTGAGTCTAATCCTGATAAAGTAACTGTATTACAAGCACAAATTGCAGATTTAGAGGTTGCTTTACAAGAAGCAGAAGATGCTGTAACAGATGAGGTAAAACAAAACGTGGCAGATTTAGAAGCACAAATTGCTAGTTTACCAGCAGCAACTTTAGAAGATCAAGAATTAATTATTTCTTTTCCTGGTCCAGGTACTTACACAGTGGGTTTAACTGTAACAGATGACCTGGGAAAATCAGAATACACAGAAAAAATTATAACGGTTAATCAAGCTGTACCAACAGTACCTGTTCCAGAAATTAGCGAACCAGGTTTCGAAGACAATAGTTTATTTGATGGAACTGGAGATGGTAGAGCTTCTTGGAATGTTCCAAGCCCTAGAGAAAACTGGAATCCTTTTGGTCAAGACTCTTTTTCAGGAATCCAAATCAACACAAAAGCCGAAGGTGTTTTACCAGAAGGTACACAAGCAGCTAAGTTTCCAGCTGATGGTGGTAGAGTTGCTTATCAAGAAATTGAAGTTACTCCAGGTGCAGAATATGTACTTACTTACTTTAGTGCATTTAATGTAGATAGTTATGGAACAATGACAGTTTCAGTATTAAAACCAGAAACATCATCGTATTCAGAATCTAAATTAGAAGCAAATATTTTAGGTGCCAGAACAGACACAAACGTTGGTAGAACTGCAGATGTTTTTAAAAAACACGCAATTACCTTTGAAGCAGGAGAAAATGAATCTGTTATAATTTTTGCAACCAATACAGGTGTAGAAACAAGATTAGATTTCTTTGATATCGTGGTTAAACAATAAATAGTTTTTAAAATTTTATATTATGTTTTATAAATTAAATAAAAAAATAAATAAAAGTATAGCACTTATATTCTTAATGTCTATAGGTTTTATATCTTGTTACGATGATGGGTATGAAGAGTTTGTGCCACCAACAGGTAACATTAACGATATACAACCAACTACACTTTTTACATCGAGTACAAGTGCAGACTCTAATTTAGAATTAGTGTTTAGAAGTTATTCTACAGATGCAATTTCTTATGCCTGGGATTTTGGTGATGGAGGAACATCTACAGAAGCAAATCCAGATTACACATACACTACTGGAGGTTTGTATCAAGTAAATTTAACAACAACAAGTTCAGATGGCTTAATAGCTCAAGATTCTGCAAATGTTGCACCAATTTACGTAGATTACAGTTTTTCAATTGTAGATTCTCAAGTAACTTTCGAGAATATGAGTACAGGAGCAAGCTCTTTAGTTTGGGATTTTGGTGATGGAACAACAGTATCTTGGGATGCAGCAGACGGATTATCAGATCCAAATTTTAGTCCTGTTCACACCTATGCAACTGCAGATATTTTTGATGTTACTCTTACAGCAACAACATATTTAGGTAAAGAAGTTACTGTAACTAAAAAAGTTGAAGGTTTAGTTTTAGCAGCAATCCCAGATTTTAGTTTTACAACAAGTTCTTTAACAGTATCTTTTTCTGATGCATCTCTTTTAGCGGTTTCTCATAGCTGGGATTTTGGTGATGGAAATTCATCTACAGACTTAAATCCAACGCATACGTACGCAACCAGAGGTACTTATAATGTAACTTTAACCATTACAAATAGTGCAGGTAACCCAAGAAGTATTACAAAGGCAGTTCCTGTAGGTGGTGTAGAACCAACATTTAAAGTAATAGTTTTAAATGGAACAGCTGATGATTTTCAAAATGAAACCGGAGACAATGCAGATGCTTGGGATATGACACCAAATAGTACAGTAAAACTCGATTCAGATGGAGGAGCTACTTCAGCCAGTCCTTATAGAGCCTTATGGTATAACTCAGATTTAGATAGCTGGTTAGAAACTGCTTTTGGAGATAATAGCGAGCAACCAGGTTCTTCTAGCGATGGAAATAAATTTGCAGGTTTAGGAGATAGAGGTGTAAAAATAAATGAAGCAAGTCGTCGTTTATACCAAGTAGTAGATGTAGAAGTTGGTGTAGAATATACATTTACAATCGACTCTCGTTCAGAATCTGAAGGTGTTAATACTGAAGTATTTATTTTAAATAACGAAATTAAAAGCGAAGATGCTATTAATACAGAAGCAGAGAGAGAAAAAAACGCAGATGCGTATTTTGTAATCGATAATGACCATAATTCATCCAAAGCTTCATCTACAAAAGATACTTTTACAACAAACACATTTGTTTTTAAACCATCAACAACAAAAGTTGTAATTTATGTTAGAGCACTTAATGCTGTAGATAGTTCTAACGAAGTTTTTTATGATAATATAGATATAATTACACCAGGTTTTTAATTTATTAAGAATAAATAAAAAATGTATATTAAAAATTCTAATTATCTTCGTATATTCTTTAATATAATTTTTTAACTATGAAGTTAGATATACTTACAAAATCGGAAAGCTCTAATATTCAAAAGGATATTATTTCTAAAATTAAAGAGTTAATAAACTATAAAAATTTAGAGCCAGGGGATAAACTTCCATCAGAAAGAATGCTGTCCGAAAAATTCGAAGTAAGTAGAAGTAATATAAGAGAAGCTATACAAAGATTAGAATTTTATGGTTTATTAAAGTCAATACCACAAAGTGGAACCTTTGTTGCAAACATAGGTGTTATAGCTATGAATGGTATGATTGATGATATATTAAGATTAGATGAACCCGATTTTAAATCTTTAGTTGAAACTAGAATTTTATTAGAACTTAAAACAGTAAGACTTGCAGCAATGCGAAGAACTGAACAAGATTTAATAATGATAGAAAACGCTTTAAACGCTTATAGGGATAAAGTTATTAACGGAGAAGATGCCGTTCAAGAAGATTTATTATTTCATTTGGCTATTGCTAAAGCAAGTGGTAATAGCACAATGAATACATTCATGTTAATTATAACTCCAGAAATCATTACCAATTTTCAAAAACACCATGTTTGCGATGCAGGTTTATCTCAAAGAGGTATTATAGATCATCAAGCAATATTCGATGCTATAAAAACTCAAAACCCACAATTGGCAAAACAAAAAATGAAAGACCATTTTAAAGAACTTTATAACTATTGCTATAATATAGAATAGAGTTTTAAAATTCTGAAAAACAGCTTATTTATTTTCTATTATAATAAATTTAAAAAATAATTTTTTTTAGATAGTAGAATTTAATTTAAAAATGTTAAATTTGGTAAACCAAACTGGTTAACCAAATATATATAAATCTTTAGATAATAATAGTATGAAAATTAAAGGATTAAGATGGTTTATTATTGGGCTTATATTTATAGCTACAGTAATAAATTATATCGATAGAAGTGCTCTAGCAATTATGTGGGGTAGTAATGATCAACCAAACTCAATATCTGGTTCATTAGATCTTACAAAAAGCGATTATGGGTTAATATTAAATATCTTCATGGTATTTTATGCACTTGGTCAATTATTTTCAGGAAAACTTTTTGATAAAGTAGGTACTAGAATTGGTTACGTAATCAGTATTGGTGTATGGGGTTTATCTTCTTTTTTACACTCAACAGTACGTGGTCTTGTAGGGCTTACTTTCTTTAGAAGTACATTAGGTCTTTCAGAAGCTGGTAACTGGCCTGGAGGTGTTAAGAGTAATGCAGAATGGTTTCCTATTAAAGAACGCGCCATTGCACAAGGTTTATTTAATGCAGGTGCTTCTATAGGCTCAGTAATTGCACCACCATTTATAGCAACACTTTTTGTTGCTTACGGATGGAGAACAACTTTTATGGTAGTAGGTTCTTTTGGTTTAATTTGGATTATTCCTTGGTTGTTAATCAATAAAGCAGGACCAAAAAAACACCCATGGATAACACCTGAAGAACAAAAATATATTGTAGAAGGTCAGAGTAAAGCAGATCAAGATGCTACAGAAGAAACTAAAGGCTTAACATTAAAACAGATTTTATCTTACAAAGAATCTTGGGCCATTGTTGTTGGACGTTTTTTCTTAGAACCAATTTGGTGGTTATTTGTAGGTTGGATGCCACTTTATTTAGCAGATGTTTACGGCTTTAATGTAAAAGAGGTTGGTATGTTTGCTTGGGTACCTTATGTAGGAGCTGCTTTAGGAAGTATTGCTGGCGGATTTGTATCGGGTAGAATAATAGCAAAAACAAACTCAATAGATAAAGGAAGAAAATTAACCATATTAATTGGTGGGGTAATAATGTTTTTAGGGCTAGTTGCAACAGTGTTGTTTGGAGATTCTCCAGAGCGTTTTGTAGCAATCGTATTCTTTGTACTTTTTGGTTTCCAATTCGCAATTGGAAATGTACAAACTTTACCAAGTGATTTATTTAGTGGTAAATCTGTAGGCTCTTTAGCAGGTTTAGGAGGTATGATCGGTGTTTTTTCGGTGATATTAATGAACTTTTTAGTGCCAATTATTCAAGAAAACTTTTCATATACACCAATTTTCGTTGCTATCGCTGCTTTTGTACCATTAGGCTTAGGAGCAATCTATTATTTTGCAAGAGAAATTAAATCAGTAGAAGATTAAAAACGAACACATACAATACTAACAAATAAAAATAAGTAAAAAATGAGTACATTAAAAGATAAAGTTGCTGTAGTAACAGGAGCTACAGGAGGTATAGGCTTTGAAGTTGCCAAAAGATTAGGTAAAGATGGCTATACAGTAATTTTAAATGGTATAGAAGATGAGGCTGGGGCTCAAAGAGTAGAAGAGTTAACAGCAGAAGGTATTACATCTGAATATTATGGATTTGACGTTACTAAAGATGAAGAAGTAACTGAAAACATCACTAAAATTGGTGAAAAGTACGGACATATAGATGTATTAGTAAATAACGCTGGTGGTTTAGGTGGTAGATCTAGGTTCGAAGAAATGACAACTGAGTTTTATAGATTTGTTATGGCTTTAAATCTTGATTCTGTATTTTTTGCATCTAGAGCAGCAATTCCTTTTTTAAAGAAAAGTGATAACGCATCAATTATAAACTATACTTCTAATGCAGCTTGGAATGCAGGAGGACCAGGAGCTGGTATCTATGGTACATCTAAAGCAGGAGTTCATACCATTACAAGAGCATTAGCTAAAGATTTAGCAGAATATAGCATTAGAGTAAATGCAGTATCTCCAGGTACAATTGATACTCCTTTTCATGCACAAATTAAATCTACTAAACCAGAAGTATTTGCTTCTTGGGCTAATAATATTATGTTAGGTAGATTAGGTAAACCAGAAGATGTTGCTGGTGTAGTTTCTTTCTTAGCAAGTAAAGATGCAGCATTTATTACTGCAGAAACAATTCAAATTGGTGGAGGACAAGCCTTAGGAATTTAGAGTTTTTTTTATTTTTAATTATCATTAAGCCATTTTGTATGCGTACAGAATGGCTTTTTTTTTATTTAAAATTTACGACCTAAGGTGTAAATTTCTTTTATATGCCTTTTTTTATTTCAACTTTAAGGTAAAATCCTATTTATCTTATTAAATATTAAAAGTAAAATTGTCAAATTCTCTTTAAAATCTCACGATTTCACCAAGTCTCTATATAGAATCATAATATTTTAGGAAATAATTAACAAAAGGCTTTCTTATTATAAAATATGTATATATATTTGGTAAACCAAACTGGTAAACCAAAATGGATAACCAATTTAAATTTAAAAAATAATTTCTGCGTATGACAAAAAACAATTAATTAACTATAGACAAACAAACAATAAACAATTAGGATAGGTTTTACTATCCACCAAAAAAACTTAATCTATAACTTAATAGATGTAATCACAAAATAGTTCTATTTATAATTATTAGAGTAAAAAAAAATCACTTTAGTTTTTTCATTTCGAATTATTCTGTATACCAAAGTTCATTCATTAATACTGAATGAAGAATATTTTTAAACATAAAATAATATTATGAAATTAAAATTAAAAATAACATTATTGCTAATAATGTTAGTAAACATCTGCTCTTATGCACAAGACAGCTATACTGTAAAAGGTACAGTAACATCACAAGCAGATAACGAGGTTCTTCCTGGGGTAACTGTTATCATACAAGGAACTACAAGAGGAACAGAAACAGATTTTGATGGTAACTTTTCTATCGAAGTAACTACAGGAGATGTCCTGTCCTTTTCTTATTTAGGTTACGCTAAGAAATCAGTAACAATAACGAATCAAAAAACAATAATCGTAAGCTTAGCAGAAGATGCTAGTGAGTTAGATGAAATCGTTGTAGTAGGTTATGGAACGCGTAAAAGATCTCAAATTTCGGGTGCAGTTGCAAAAATTGGAGGAGAAGATGTAGCAAACGTTCAAGTTGCACGTGTAGACGACGCTTTAGCTGGTAAATTATCTGGTGTATTAATTCAGAATCAAGATGGTTCTCCTGGTGCTGCTCCAAAAATTCAAATTAGAGCTGCTTCATCTATTTCAGGGGCTTCTAATCCTTTAATTGTAGTAGATGGTTATCCTATCTCTGGAGGTTTAGAAACAATCAATCCAAACGATATCGAAAGTTTAGAAATTTTAAAAGATGCTGCTTCTGCTGCAATTTATGGTTCTAGAGGTGCAAATGGTGTTGTTTTGGTTACTACTAAAAAAGGTAAATCTGGTAAAGCTAAATTTAGCTATAATACTTATGTAAGTGCATCAAACAAATATCGCGATAACATTTTAATGTCTGGTCCAGAATGGGCAGCTTATGCAAGATCAGAAATGGCTGCTGGTAATTGGGATGCTACATTAACGCAAGATGCTGCATTTTTAGAATACAGATTAAGTGCTTACGAAAACTCTCCTGGTGCAATTAGTCCAGAAGATTGGTTGTTTCAAACAGGTACAACTCAAAGTCATGACTTTAGTGTAAGTGGTGGTACAGATGATGCTAAATATTTTGCTTCTGTAGGTTATCAAAATGCAGAAGGTGTTGTAATTACACAAGGTTTCGAAAGAATGAATGCTCGTTTAAATGTTGATGCAAATTTAGGGGATAAATTTAAAGCAGGTTTAAGCTTTAACGGTTTTGTGTCAGATAGAGATATTTTAGCGCATGATATGAGAGATTTATTAAGGTCTTATGGAGTGCACTCTATTTATCACACAGAAGAATCTATTGCATTTGTACAACAATTAGATCAACAAGCACAAGCTTTAGGTTTAGCTGCTTTCGACAATGGGTATAGAGGTTCTACTTATGAAGCAAGTAGCATTTATGAGTTAGAACCAGGTATGGCTGCACAAGATTGGCATTATGGTAGAGCTAACAATGGTATTGGTGGTTCTGGTGATGCAGGTCCTGCTGCAAAACTTGATAATGTAGATAGCTGGCAAAAAACATTTTTTGGAAATGTAAGTGGTTATTTACAATACAATATTATGGAAGGTTTAAGTATTAAAACTGTTTTAGGTGGAGATATGAAAGACACTCAAACCTATGCACACAGATTATTAGGTTACGATTCTAGAGCTAGAGATTCTCAAACTTTTATGGATCAAATAGATTTAAAAATTTCTTCTGTATTAAGCGAAACTACTTTAAGTTACGCAACTAAAATAGGGAAACATGATATCTCTGCAGTAGCTGGTGTAGAATTTCAAAATACAAGATTTATTGGTACTAGATTAGATGGTTCTAATGTGCCAGACGAAGCAGTTTTAAACTACAATTTATTCGATCCTGCAGACATCGTTGTAACTGAAAGAGATGAAAAAAGAGTAAGAGAAAGTGTATTTGGTAGAATTAACTATTCTTACGACGATCGTTTTTTACTTTCTGCGTCTTTAAGAAGAGATGGTGATTCTCGTTTTGGAGCTAATAAAAAATATGAAACGTTTCCAGCAATTTCTTTAGGTTGGAACTTACATAACGAATCTTTCTTAAAAGAAAACGAATTGTTAAGTAGATTAAAAGTTAGATTTAGTACAGGTTCTTTAGGTACAACTTCTTTCTTAGGTTCTTATGATTCTTTAAGTTTATTAGATCCTTCTGCTACAATTTATGGTACAGGATATTTGATTCCTTCAAATTCTCCAAACCCAGATTTAACTTGGCAAACGAATACAGAAACAAACTACGGTGTAGATTTAGGAATTTTAAACAATCGTTTTACTTTAGGTATAGATTATTATACATCTGATATTGAAGATATCTTAATCAATCAAGCTCAGTCAGAAGTATTAGGAAATCCTTCTTCTATTCTTAACGTTGGTGATGTAGAAAGTTCTGGTTTAGAATTTGAATTAGCTGGTAGTTTAATGAACACAGAAGATTTCTCTTGGAATATGAGTGCTAACTTATCTACAGTAAATACAGAGATTACTTATTTAGGTGGTTTAGATGAATTACCACAGCAAATTTTTGGTCAAAGTGGTAGAGGACCAGTATTTAGAAACTACGTAGGTGGTGGAATTGGTGAAATGTGGGGATTAGAAACAATTGGAGAGGTAGAGATGAAATATTTAGCTGATGGTACAAGACACCCTAACAATACTACAGGAGAATCTTATGTTGTAGACCAAAATGGCGATGGTGTTATTGATAGAACAAGAACTGTTGCAGATGGTGGAGATTTAGTACTTATTGGGCAAAATACACCTGATTTTTACTGGGGAATGTCTCATAACTTTAGATATAAAGATTTCGATATGTCTTTCCAATTACAAGGTTCTCATGGTGCAGAGGTTTATAATATAGACCCACTTTATTATGAGTCTCAATGGGGAGGTAGATTAACAGGTACTTTCGATGCAAATGGCGATGGTATTGCAGATCATAATGGAGAGCACTATACTGCAAACAGAAACCAAACAGATGCTATGATTCAAGATGCTTCTTATGTTGCATTAAGAAACTTAACTATTGGTTACACGCTTAAATCAGAACTTGCTGATAAAATAGGATTTAGTTCTATTAGATTTTATGGTGCTGCTACAAACTTATTATACATAATGGGTAGCGATTATACATCATACAACCCAGAAGGTGTAAATACAACAGACCCTACAGTGTATGGTGCTCAAGTTGGTGCTAGTCCAGTAGTAAGAAGTTTTACTTTAGGTTTAAATGTTAATTTTTAAATAAAAAAAAATGAAAAAAATATATATATTATTAACATCGTTGTTTTTAGCAACAGCATGTTCACCAGACTTAGACCAAGCTCCGCCAAATTTAGCAAGTGCAGATTCTTTAACAGACTTTGAAGGTGTATTAAATGCTGCATACTATTACCAATTAGGTAGTGTAACTCCACTAGCTATTATGGGTGAGTTTAGATCAGATAATGCAGTTATGGATGAAGCTCCATATACAGAGTTCGATGCTTTTACAAGTAATTTAACTACTATGGAAGATCAATTTTTTGGACCTTTATATACAGCAATGTATAAGTCTATTTTAAGTGCAAACAACGTTATTGAAAACTCTACAAATGCAACACATATTGCAGAAGCTAAGTTTTTAAGAGCTTTATCTTACTACAAATTGGTAAAATCTTTTGGAGCTGTTACAGTTAATTTATCAGCAGCACCAAGTTTAACAGATACATCAATCTTAGCTAGAACACCGGCTACAGATGTATATAACAATGTTGTTATTCCAGATTTAAATGATGCTATTGCAGGTTTATCTGCTACTATAGATAATGGTAGAGCATCTAAATACGCAGCACAAGCTTTATTAGGTAAAGTATATGCAGCTATGGGTAATTATGCTAGTGCAGAAACGCAACTTGCAGCTGTTGTAAACGGAGCTTCTGGAGCAGGAATTGCTTTAAAAGACGACTTTAGCGAAATATTCGGAGCTGCTAATGAAGTAGAAAATTCAGAAATTATTTTTTCTACTCAAGTATCTAGTTCTATTGTAGATGAATATTCTTTTGGATCTGATTTTTGGAACTGGTTTGTTGGTGATGATTCTAAAGCAGATTTTCCTGTAGATCCAGATTTAGTTGCTGCTTTCGATGCTAGTGATGCAAATGGTGGTGGTACAGATTTAAGAAGAGCTGTTACTTTAAGTGATGCTGGTACAACTGCAATTAAATTTCCAAAAGACGGAGGTCTTGGAGGTGAGCATGATTGGATTGAAATTAGATTAGCAGACGTTATCTTATTATATGCAGAAGCATTAAATGAAAACGGAAGCACTGCTGCAGCTGTTACGCAATTAAACAAAATTAGAAATAGAGCAGGGTTAAATAACTCTACAGCATCTACTCAAGCAGAAGCTAGAACAGCAATCTTAGCCGAAAGAAGATTAGAATTGGCTTTTGAAGGTAAAAGATGGGATGATTTAGTAAGAACTAACAGTGTGAATGCTGAAATGGGTACCACAGTAAACAGCGATTATTACATATTTCCAATTCCGGTTTCTGAAATATTAGCAACTGGTGGTGTAATTACACAAAATTCTGGATATTAATTTTATTTGATTTGTTTATATTAAAAGTCGTTTTGTAAAATTACAAAACGACTTTTTCTGTATTAAAAATGTAAAAATGAACAATAACAGGGCAATTTTTTTTATGATATTTAGCGTAATTGCCTTTGCAGTTATGAATGCTGTTGTAAAATATTTATCAGCATTTAATGTCTATCAAATTGTGTTTTTTAGATCAATTGGTACTTTAGTTTTTACGTTACCATTAATTTTAAAATCTAAAATTCCTCTATTAGGTACTAATAAAAAGTTATTATTGGCCAGAGCAATTGTTGGTGTAATTTCGTTAACTTGTTTTTTTCAGTCTTTAAATTATTTACCTGTAGGCACTTCAGTTTCTTTACGATATACATCACCCATATTTGCAGCCATACTTGCCTTTTTTTTATTGAAAGAAAAAATTAAAATCATTCAATGGTTTTTGTTTTTACTGGCTTTTGTAGGTGTTTTATTGATAAAAGGTTTTGGTACAGACGTAAATACAATAGGTTTACTATTTGTATTAGTATCAGCCGTATTTCAAGGATTAGTTTTTGTTTTAATTCGTAAAATTGGTAGCAAAGAGCATCCTCTAGTTATTATCAATTATTTTATGGTTACTGCTTTTGTTTTTGGCGGATTAATGTCTATCAACAACTGGATAAACCCAAAACCAACAGAATGGCTTTTATTACTAAGTTTGGGTGTTTTAGGTTATATTGGTCAGTTATATATGACCAAAGCTTTTCAAACTAATGAAACTAATCTTGTTGCTCCTCTTAAGAATTTAGAAGTAATTTTTGCAATAATTATAGGTGCTTTTTGGTTCGGAGAAATCTATAATTTATTAACGCTTTTAGGTGTTTTTCTAATTCTATTTGGTTTAGTTTACAATATTTACATCAAAAGAAAAAAAACACATCAGAAATAATATTCTATTCTTTTAGTAAACCAATTGTATCAATATTATTGTTTTCTTTTAATAAAGAAGATTTTTTACTTGGTATAAATAAATCGTCATTTTCCCACTTAGGATTCTTGTACAATAAATCCTCTTTTTTAGCTCCTTTGCTTACTTTTACAAATCCACTATTGTAGATTAAAGAATTGGTAATAAAGTTAAATTTCCCTTTTAAATCTATTGGAGTTTGAATTTTATAACTGTTTTCGAACACAGAATTTTTAATTTCTACAATTTGAATTCCGTTTGTTTTTAGAACTTTACCTTTCTCTTGATTAAACACATTGCTAAAAACACAATTGCTAATCACTAATTTACCTCCAGGAAGATCTACTAAAGGTGTGCTTCTAACATAATTTACCGCAGCTTCTTCAATGTCTTTAAAAATGCTATTTTTTAAAATTATGATATTTGCATTATAAAAACCCATTACATCTTTATCGTAAGATAAATTTAAGCCTCTATAACTGTTTTCGAACTTGGTGTTCACAAAGCTTAAAGTATCTGCTTTAGTACCATTATATGCCTTAAAAATAGATCCACCATCTGTATTTGTAAAGTTTTTAAAGACAACATTATTCACAAATAAATTATAAAGACCTTTTTCTTTTTTATCTGGTGATACAATAGCGTATTTAACATTAGAGGCTTCACCATCAATTATAACGTTGCTTAAATTTAATTTAGCACCTTCATTTACTCTAAAGAAATAACTCAAAGGTTTTTCTAATCCATCTTTAGATTTTATGACTGTTGTACCATTTTTATCACCAGTAATTGTAATTTCTTTACCAATTTTTATGGTTTTTTCGCTAACATATTCTCCAACACTTAAAAGAAGGGTAGATCCTGGAGCAGCTTTTGCGATAGCTTTTCTTAACGTTTCTTCACCTGGAGCTACAGCAATATCGTCTGGTTTAATTATTGGAGCAACAATATCTGGTTTCCAACCTGGGCCAGCTCTTAAACCTAAAGCTTTAGGTAATTTAGTAGCATCTAAATTAAAAGCACCAGCATTAAATATTTTTCTAACAGCTTTTGTAATGTCTCTTTCTGGGCTATTACTGTTTTTAGAAACGTTTAACAAATCTGGATTTTGCTTGGTTGGAATTGGTAGATTTTTAATCTGTTTCCAATCAATTTTAGTAGATTTAAAGCCTTTAACAGGATTACCATTTGCATGGATATAATTGTTATTAAAGTTGATGTCAGAAGTTTCATCAACAAATAATACATTTTCTGTAGCTGTTGTATGATAAAATATATTGTTAGCAAAGTTTACATTTTTTGGTGATAACGATTTTTCATCATCCTTACCTTCACCAAAAGAAATTGGTCCAGAATTAATAATTGTATTGTTTTGAATATCTACATTTTTCACTTGATGATACCTGTTTAATGGTGAGTTTGGTACACCATTCATCAACACAAGAGAACCTCTGTAACCATTACCAAGTAAACCTACCATTAAATTATTTCTGATGATATGTCCTGCATTTATTACTCTAATTCCTCCAGTTTTAGAAACTCCGTTTCCTAAAAAAACATTTCTTTCTACTAAAGCATTATTTCCATGACGTAAGGTTAAACAACCTTTACTACCTACAAAAAGATTGTCTCTAAAAATATTATCGCCAGATTTGTTAGATATAATTTCGATTTCTCCATCGCAATTGGCAAAAATATTTCTTTCTACTATGGTTTTAGAAGATTTCATCGAATTTGCACTTGTACCAATTCTAATAGTTTCTCCTCCATTTGTACCTAATTCAGGTCTAGATCCGAAGAAATTATTGTCAATTTTATGATTGTTTTCTATATGCTCATCGCCTTTTAACCAAACCACAACTGTAGTTCCTGGGCTTGTTTTACCAGTAAAATTATTATGATCTACTCTATTATTTTTTCCCCAAATATCTACCCAATGATCTTTAATTCCGTCTGCAACTTTGTAATAAGAAATGGTAGAATTTGCAAAACGACAATTGTTAGCAAAAGTTTTAGAATCTTTACGAAACTGAACAACAGATTTATAATTAGAGTTACCATCTTTAAACCACAAACCACTTACAATAACATATTCGCCATAAATATTTAGAGTAGAATTACCAGAAATAATAACTTCTCCAGCAGTTTCTGCCTTTACTACAATAGGATTATTTTCATTTCCTTTTCCGTAAGCGTTTAATTTTACATCTTTCCAAATTCCGTTTTTAAGAATTATAGTAGAACCTGGAACAGCTTTCTTGATTGCTGTATTATATTGGTTAATGCTAGAAACTAATATTTTTTGTGCATTTGTTTTTAAGCTAGTTAAAGACAATATTAATAGTAAAGTTAGCGCTAAATTTTTCATATATCTATAAATTGTTATTGCTTCTATTCAGATTCAAAAAATGAACCAAAATAAAGTAAATCTATTTATTTAAATTGGTTTACCAAATTGGTTTACCAAATATACAATAATTATTCAAAAAATTTAGTTAAAATAAGTGGTGAATTTACCCCAACCAACCTTCACGATCTAAACTTCTGTACTGAATGGCTTCAGCAATATGCTCTGGAGAAATATCTGTATCATTTGCCAAATCTGCAATAGTTCTTGCTACTTTTAAAATTCGATCATAAGCCCTTGCAGATAGGTTTAATTTTTCCATGGCTGTTTTTAAAAGCGATAAACTTTCTTCGGATAATTTACAGAATTCGCGTATTTGTTTCACATTCATTTGTGCATTATAATGTATGTTTTCTAGTGCTGCAAAACGTTCAGATTGAAGCTCTCTTGCTGCAGTAACTCGCTTTCTAATTTCTATAGAAGATTCTCCTTTTCTTTCTTCGGATAATTTTTCGAAAGGAACAGGTGTTACTTCGATATGAATATCAATTCTATCTAAAAGCGGTCCAGAAATTTTACTCAAATAACGTTGCATTTCTTGTGGGGTAGAAGTCATTGGACTATTTGGATCATTAAAAAAACCTGAAGGAGAAGGGTTCATACTTGCCACCAACATAAAAGAACAAGGATAGGTAACCGTAAATTTTGCTCTAGAAATGGTTACATCTCTATCTTCTAAAGGCTGACGCATAACTTCTAACACTTCTCGTTTAAACTCTGGCAATTCATCTAAAAACAAAACGCCATTATGAGATAATGAAATTTCTCCTGGTTTTGGATATTGCCCTCCTCCAACCAGAGCAACATTGCTAATTGTATGATGTGGACTACGAAAAGGTCTTTGAACCATTAATCCATTATTTTGAGTTTTACCCACTACAGAATGAATTTTTGTGGTTTCTAAAGCTTCGTGCAAAGTCATTGGTGGTAAAATACTTGGCAATCTTTTGGCAAGCATTGTTTTTCCAGACCCTGGAGGACCAATTAAAATAATATTATGGCCACCAGCTGCAGCAATTTCCATACAACGTTTTATAGATTCTTGCCCTTTAACATCAGAAAAATCAAATTCAGGAAAATCGATACTTTTATAAAATTCAGCTCTAGTATCTACAATAGTAGGTTCAATTTTAGCATCACCATTAAAATGATTGATGACCTCTAAAATATTATCAACTCCTAAAACTTCTAAATCGTTAACAATGGCAGCTTCTTTGGCGTTTTCTTTGGGTAAAATAAAGTGTTTAAAACCTTCTTCTCTGGCTTTTATTGCCATTGGTAAAACCCCTCTTATGGGTTGCAAACTTCCATCCAAAGAAAGTTCGCCCATAATAATATATTCGTTTATGTTATCAGATTGAATTTGATTTGAAGCTGCTAAAATTCCGACAGCTAAAGTTAAATCATAAGAAGCACCTTCTTTTCTGATATCAGCAGGTGCCATATTTATGATAATTTTTTTACCAGGAAGTTTGTAAGAATTGTTGTTTAAAGCAGCAGAAATTCTGTACGAACTTTCGCTAACGGCTTTGTCTGGTAAGCCAACAAGATGATAGCCTATACCTTTGTCTATGTTAACTTCTACAGTAATTGTTGTGGCTTCGATACCAAAAACAGCAGACCCAAAAACTTTAACAAGCATGCTTTTTTCTTTAAAAGTAAAAAAAATAAAGGCATAAAAAAAATGCAATCAAAAAAGATTGATTGCATTTCTATTTTATTGAGCTAGGTTTAAGCAGAATTTCTACTCGCATTAATATTACCAAATAAAGAACGCATCACCATTTTTTCGTAAACTTCTATTTCTTCTTCATTGCCCTCTTGCTTTTGCAATTCTTGAATTTTCTTTAAAGCATACTGCTGAATGGTTAACAATGGTAAAACAATGTTTTCTCTAATTTCGATAGATGCTTTGCCCACTGGGAAATTCTCCATTAACTCTTTATGACCTGTAAGTTTTAATAAAAGGCGTTTGGTGGTTTTATATTCTTCAAAAATTAGTTTCCAAAATTCACCAAATACTGGATCTTCTGCCATATAAGCAGTTAAACCAAAGAAAGATTTTGTTAAACTCATCATGCTATTTTCTAATAGTGTTTTAAAGAAATCTGATGAATTATAGAAATCTACAATTTCATTAAATCTACCTTCTTCTTCGTATTTCTTTAAGGCTGTACCAACACCAAAAAATCCTGGTACGTTTTGTTTTAACTGACTCCAACTACCTACAAAAGGTATTGCTCTTAGCTGAGAAAAATCTAAAGTATCAGAATTAGAACGTTTACTTGGTCTACTACCAATATTTGTTTTAGCGTAGTATTTTAAGGTACTCATTTGTTCTAAATAAGGTAAAAACTGAGGATGTTTCTTAAAGTCTACATAAGCTTGGTAGCTTGTTGCTGCTAAATCTTCTATAATTTCTCTATGATGATCGTTTAATTGATCTCTTGTAAATACTTCGTTTTTAATACCAGAACTTATTAATTGTTCTAAGTTGTATTGAGATGAATTTAATGTTCCAAAATTAGAACTAATTGTTTGTCCTTGTATGGTTAATTGAATTTCTTTGTCTTCTATTGTTGGTCCTAAAGAAGCATAAAATTGATGTGTTTTTCCTCCTCCACGTGCAGGTGGTCCTCCACGTCCGTCAAAGAAAATTACTTCAATATCAAATTCTCTAGATATTCTTGTTAAAGCTTCTTTTGCTTTAAAAATACCCCAATTTGCCATTAAATATCCACCATCTTTTGTTCCATCAGAAAAACCTAACATAATGGTTTGTTTATTTTTTCTTTTGGTTAAGTGGTATCTATAGGTTTTGTTGGTATATAAAATACGCATTACATCTTCTGCATTTTCTAAATCTTCTACAGTTTCAAAAAGTGGAATTACATCTACAGGTAATTCATTTTCGAAACCACACAAATTAAGCATTGCAAAAGTTTCCATAACGTTTAATGCAGTTTGGTTGTTACTAATTATGTAACGATTTGCACCACGTTCTCCATTTCTTTGCTGTATTTCTTTTAATGCGTAAATAGATTCTATGGTTTTTACTGAAGTTTCATCAGATAAAATACTTGGGTCTATATTACCTTTAATTACAGATAAAATATTTATTTGTTCTTCTTCTGTTAGATTTAAATAATTATCAGGAAAAGTAGTATCACCTTGTTCTTGTAAATCTTTTACAATTTGAACAAATGCCTTGTGATGTACTCTACTATCTTGTCTAATATCTAAGGTTGCAAAATGGAAACCAAAGATTCTAACTTTATTGATAAAGTCATTCAATTCTTCTACAAACAGAGATTGATGTTTTTCTACAATAATTTCTCTGGCATTATACAATTCTTCTAAAAGAATTTTTTGAGAGAAATTAACTTTAGAATAACTTCTAACAACGTGTTTGTAAAGTCTTTTTTCTATTCGGACTAAAATATCTTGTACACCATCAAAAGTAAAACGTCTTTTAAGTCTTCTTACATCTCTGTAATAACTTCTTAAAATAGTTTGGCGCAATTTTTCTGCTACGTCTAAAGTTATTTTTGTAGTTACAAACGGATTTCCATCTCTATCTCCTCCTGGCCAAAAACCAAGGTCGATAATTTCGTTATCTATAGGTTTACCATCATAAATATGATGCTGAATATAGTTGTATATTTTTGGTACTGAATGATAAAATACATGCTCTAAATACCAAATTAAACTTACAGCCTCATCAAAAGGAGATGGTTTTTCTTTTTTATAAAAAGGAGTTTTACCTAATTGCGCTAATAATTTTTTAATTAAAAGCAAATCATCATTTTGTATGGCTTTATCTAAATCTGTGATTATTCCTAAAATGGATCCAGGATAAAACTGAGTAGGATGTGCTGTTAAAACAATACGTACTTTAAAATCTTCTAAATGCGCTTTTAATTCATCTTTTTTGTTACTTAAAAATGCAGTTTCTTTAGAGTTTCTTAAGGTACCAAAACCGTCCATATTATTTACAATAGGAAAAGCTGCATCTTCTATGGCATCAAACAAAACTACTTGACGTTCTATAAATTGAATAAAACGGAATAGCAGATCTGTTTTTTCTTTTTCTGTAGGATTTTCTTGGTATTTTTTAAAAAAATGTTCTACTATTTCAGTAGGGTTCTTTTCAAGTTTAAAACCAGTTTCACACACTTTATGTAGTAGAGGAAGTAATACTCCTGTATCATCAATTGTGTCGAAAGGAAGTGTGGTAAAAATACTATTGTAAATTTGGTATTTAGACAACACATTATCGTTAAATCTTGTCAATTTTGGTAATGCAGACATATTCTTTCGTTTTAGTGGTGTGAATTTACAAAAAACCAAAAATAAAGAACATAGATTTTTATTAAAAATGGCTTTAAAAATTACGAATACGATAGAAATTTTATTTAAATTTTCTAAAATGTTTAATTTCTATCGAACTCTATTCATTTTGTTATTTTCTGAGCCAAAATTTGAGGAATTTTTAAAAGAAGAGTTTTTCGTTTTTTAAAATTTTTTACTTTTCAAACGCTTGCAAACCTCTTTTTAACCAATTGTAAAAAGTGTCTCTATCTGTATATTGTTGTGGTGTGTTTAGAATTTCTAAATCTGGACTTAACAAAACATAATAAGGTTGTGATGCGTTTTTAAAATTAACAACCTGAAAAGTAGACCATTTATCACCAATTGTTTTTATTTTTTTAAGCTTACCATTTGCTTTTAAAAAGTCGAATTGTTGTGCTTTTGGTAATTGCTTATCATTATCATCTACATACAAAGAAATTAGAATATAATCTTCTTTTAAAGTTTGATAAATGTCTGGTTCGCTCCAAACATTTTCTTCCATTTTTCTACAATTTACACAGGCCCATCCTGTAAAATCTAATAAAATAGGCTTGTTAACTTCTGTTGCTTTTGCCAAACCTTCATCAAAATCTTTATAGCAATCTAAACCTAATGGGCAATCACTTTCTTGTTCGTAAATACTATAAAATTGTGGAGGAGGAAAACCACTTAATAAACTTAAATTCCAAGTAGGATTTTTTAAAACTCCAGGAGCAATATAAATGATAAACGCTATTGTTAAAACACCAAAAGAGATTCTAGAAAAAGATAGTTTTTTGATTGGAGAATCGTGTGGGAATTTAATTTTTGCAAACAAATACAAGGCTAATCCTATAAAAACAATCACCCAAATTCCGATGAAAACTTCACGTTTTAAAATATCCCAATGTGCAACTAAATCTGCATTCGATAAAAATTTAAAGGCCAATGCTAATTCTAAAAACCCTAAAACCACTTTGGTAGTGTTTAACCAACCACCAGATTTTGGCAATGAATTTAACCAATTTGGGAACAAGGCAAACAACGCAAAAGGCAAAGCCAAAGCCAAACCAAAACCAGACATTCCTGCAGTTAATTGTGTTGCTCCACCATCCGAAGTTAAGGAACCAGCTAATAAAGAACCTAAAATAGGGCCTGTACAAGAAAAAGAAACAATTGCTAAAGTTAATGCCATAAAAAAGATTCCAATAATTCCGCCAACAGAAGAAGCAGAATCCATTTTATTACCCCAAGAACTTGGTAAAGTTATTTCGTAAAAACCGAAAAAAGAAAACGCAAAAAACACTAAAACTGCAAAGAAGAAAATGTTCAACCAAACATTGGTAGAAATTGTATTTAAAATTTCTGGATCTAAATTGTCTAAAAAGTGAAAAGGTAAACTTAATAAGATGTAAATTAAAACGATAAATAAGCCGTACAAAATGGCATTAAAAATTCCTTTCTTTTTGTTTTCTGATTGTTTTGTGAAAAATGAAACCGTTAACGGAATCATAGGAAAAACACAAGGCGTTAATAATGCTAATAAACCACCTGCAAAACCAAGAAAAAAGATACTAAATAATCCGCTTGAACTTTCTGATTCTGCATCAGAAGTGTTTACTAAAAGTTCTGTGTTTTTTAAATTTAACTTTAATTGTTTGGTTAAAGCAGCACTTCTTTCATCAACAGTATTCTTAATTTTTATAGGGTTTTTGGTAAGTGAAACTGTAAAATCTTCATCGATATTAATACATGCAGTTTCACAAACTTGACCAAAGAAATTTAATTTTACTTGTGTAATTTTTTTGTTGAATAATTGAATTCTTTGGGTAATTGTTGCCTTCTCTTTAAAAACAACTTCTTCTACTTCCCAAACATCAGAATATTTTTTAAAAGTATCTTTTTCATCTGCTTTGCCAATTAATTTATAGCCAGTTTCGCCATCAGGAATAGTAATTTCTAAAGGTAAAGAAGCGCCATCAGGATTGTATTGTGAGTACAAATACCAACCTTTGTATAATTTTGCATTAAAAATAATATCGTACTCTGTGTCTGATATTTTTTTTACAGAAGTGGCAATGGTTATGGGCTCATTTTCAGTTTGTGCTTTTAAAACAAAAGCGGATAAAAAGATGAATAACGTGATGAATTTCTTCATTATAAGGTGGTAATTTTTAAATAATTTTTTGTGTTTTTGGTTGATGAAAAACGACGATCTTGCCTGTGGTTAATCACCCAAATAATTTTGTTATCTGCATTACAAAGTAACCAAGTTTGTTCTTTTTTTAAGAGCGAAAATTTTTCGTCTTTAAAGTATTTCCTCAGTTTCTTTTTTCCTAGCATTCCTGTTGGATAAAGATAGTCTCCATTTTTCCATTTTCTAACAAGTAAAGGGTATTTTAACAAATCTTTATCAATGTAAATTGTTTGCTTGTTTTCGATAGATTTTTCACTAATATCTTCTAAAACTAAATGAATTGGAGTTGTTATTTCTGATTGATCATTCTGTATTTCAAATAGCATTTCTAGCGAAGTTGACAAGTCTAATTTCGATACAATTAAAAAAGTTCTATCTTTTAATAGTCGATGCGTTTTAGAAAAAACTTGTTTACCAGATTGTGCCGATAATAAAGCGTAAACATCATTCCATTCTGTAAAATTATACTCCTTTAAAAGTTGGTATAAATAAGCTTTTGGATTAGAAAGTTGATGGATTTTATCAATATTAATTCTTAGTATTTCGATTGTATTAGAAATATCTTTTTTAATAATTTTTGATGAAATATCTTCAATGCGATCTTCGATAATTTGTTGAGATTCTTGTAAATTTTCTAAAGATTTGGCAAAAGTTTCTAACAAACTCGGGTTGATTTCCTTTAAAACAGGCACTACTTGATGCCTAATTTTATTGCGTATATATTTGGTTGATGCGTTGCTTGCATCTTCTCTCCAAGCAATATTGTTTTCTTTTGCATAATTCAGAATTTCATCCCTAGAAAAAGGTAAAAGTGGACGAACAATATTTCCGTTTATTTTTGGGATGCCTGTAAAACCATCTAAACCAGAACCTCTTGTTAGGTTAATTAGAAAAGTTTCTAAATTATCATCTGCATGATGTGCTGTTAAAACATAATCGAAATGATGTGTTTCTATCAACTCTTTAAACCAATTGTAACGTAATTCTCTTGCTGCAATTTGAGTAGAAAGTTTGTTTTCTTTGGCAAAATTTAAAGTATCAAATTGAATTGTAAAAATCGGATTGTTGTTTGTTTTGGCAAGTTTTTTTAGAAACTCTTCATCTAAATCGCTTTCTTTTTCTCTAAGCTTAAAATTGCAATGTGCTAAAGAAATGTCTATTTTTAATTGATAAAAAAGATGATGAAGAACAACAGAATCTATACCTCCAGAAATGGCAAGTAATAAGTTTTTATCCTTTAAAAAAGGTAAATTTTTAGTGATATGTTCTTTGAATTTCTGAAGCATTTACGCATCAAAAATACGCAATTCTTGTCATTTAAATTTTAGAATTCAACCAGTTTACAACATCTTGCAGCATTTCTTCTTGGCAAAGATCATTATGCAATTCATGGTAACCACCTTTGTACAATTTTAAAGTAGCAAATTCTGAATTATTTGCAAATTCTTCTGTGCCTTTATAATCGATAATTTTATCATCTGTTCCATGTAAAAGATACATTGGGGTTTGTAATTTGTTTGCATTTTCTATAGCCCAATTGCCAGTTTCTATAAAGGTTAGCGAAAAATTAGGACTAATTTTATCGTGCACTAAATCATCATTTTTGTATTTTTCAACTTCTGTTTGATCTCTAGAAATATGATTTACATTTAATTCATTACTCAACGTAATTGAGGGTGCAATTTTTTGTAAAATTTTACCAGCTGCCAATTTTATTTTTGGTGGTTGAAAAGCTAATTTTAAAAACGGACTTGTTGCAATAACTCCTTTTAATGAATGCTTTTTTCTTAAGGTATAATTGATAACTGCATTGCCACCCATAGAATGGCCATACAAGAAAATAGGTTTTTCAGGATATAATTCTTTTGCTTTCTCAATTGTTTTTGAAATGCTTTCTAGAACCGCTTCAAAATTGGGATTATGACCTCTTTTGCCTTCCGTTTTTCCATGGCCAAAATGATCAAAAGCAACAACAGCAAAATCATTTTCAGTTAATTTTTTTGCAACGTGTTTGTAACGATTAGAATGTTCTCCCATTCCATGTGCTAAAACCACAACAGCTTTGGTTTCTTTTCCTTGCCAATATCGACCGTAAAATTCAGTATTATAAATAGTAAAATTGAATTCTTTTTGAGTCATAATTATTGCTTTTTTAACCAAACACGAAGCTCTTTTTTTAAAGACTGTTCTGGTTTTGGTAATGGAATGGTTTTACCCAACTGTTTACTCCTGTTAAATTTAGAAAATGAAATTTTGAGCTGCTTCCAGTCATCAGGATATTTATTTAAAAAACTCCTAAACATGGTTTGTTCTGTTTTTTTATCCTGTAAACTATCAAAAATATTTTGAAATTTTTCTTCTTTGTTTGTAATCATCTTGTAAAGATATAAATATAAAAGTATATCTCTATAGGCTATTATACAATAGCATTTCACAAAAAAGAATTCAATTTATACAGCAAATATTAAGTGTTTTGATTTGCTAAAACCTCATTTACTGCAGTTGCAATTTGTTTGGCTTGTAAGGCAATATTTTCGGCATTAAAAACTACATCATTTTCTCTTTGCACAAGTACAGGACTTATGTTTTTGGCAATGTCGATAACGAGTTTTTTATATTCCTTTTCTGATAATTTTGTAGTCATCATTTTTATTGCAAGATATTTTAGAACAAACAAAATTTGTTTATCTAAAAATTAAGGAATTGTAAAATTATTTAGAATTTAGCAATACGTATTTCATTGCTTTTGCCTTCAATAAACATTCTTCATACTCTTTTTCTGGCACAGATTTTACTGTAATTGCACTACCAACAGAATAAGAAATGTACTTTTTTTCTTCGTTATACAAAATACTTCTAATCACTACATTAAAATCGAAATCGCCATCTGGAGTAATATAACCCACAGCACCAGAATACAAACCACGCTTGGTTTCTTCTAAATTTTCAATCATTTTCATTGCAGCAAATTTTGGAGCGCCTGTCATGCTTCCCATAGGAAAAGTATCTTTTAACACGGTTACAGGATGTATATTTTCTTCAATTTCAGCAACCACAGTAGAAATCATTTGATGTACTTGTTTAAACGAATACACCTTGCATAATTCCTCTACTTTTACACTTCCTTTTTTTGCAGATTTAGATAAATCGTTTCTTACTAAATCTACAATCATTACATTTTCTGAGCGTTCTTTAATGTCTCTAGATAAATCTGATGCAATTTTATCATCATCAATTGTATTTCGTAAACGTTTTGCTGTACCTTTTATAGGCTGAGAAATTATTTTATTACCTTCTTTTTTAATATATCTTTCTGGTGATGCAGACAATAAATATTGATGTTCTATTTTTAGAAAAACAGCAAAAGGAGGTTCAGAAATTTTATTTAAATCTTGGTAAACTTTAATCGGATTTATGGTCGAATTTTCAGCATAAAATTCTTGACAAAAGTTGGCTTCATAAAGATCTCCGATTTTAATATGCTCTAAAAGTTGATTTACCTTTTGATGATATTCGTCTTTATGAATTCGTAGTTTTATTTTTATATCATTTTTAGATTTTAGATTTCTCGACTGCGCTCGAAATGACATTTTAGATATATCATCAAAATCACTTTCCATTTCATCATCAACCATTCTTAAATAATGGAATTCTACTGTATTACCTTTGATGAAAAACAGTTTTTGAGGCTGAAAAAAATACAAATCAGCAAAATCTAACCCATCAAAATTATTAGAAGAAAGTTGTTCAACATCATTCTTAACATCATAAGAAATATACCCAAAAATATAATCTTTAGTTGTGGTTTGATATTCTTCTAATTTATCGAAAGCATTAAAATAATCTGTTTTAATTGAGGTAAATTCTTCAACAGCCAAAGCACAATCGAAACTAGAATATTGTTGTTTGTAATTGTTAGAATCTAACCAAATTGCAGTTTCAAATTGTTGAGCCCATAACAACAAATGTTCTTTAAATTTTGGAACATTTTTAATAGAAAAAGATTTTATGGTTCTCTGCATTTCTTAAATTAAAAAGACCTCACAAGTTTTTAAAACCTGTGAGGTCTAGTATACTATTTTATAATTTTAAGCATTTAATGGTTTACCATCCCAAGCCGCTTTTGCAGCTTCTTTTACTGCCTCTGAATAGGTTGGGTGTCCATGACAAATTCTAGCTAAATCTTCTGCAGACGCTCTATATTCCATAGCAACTGCAGCTTCCATAATTAAATCTGCAACTCTTGCACCTACCATATGAACTCCTAAAACTTCATCAGTGTTTTTATCTGCTAAAACTTTTACAAAACCATCAATATCTCCACTTGCTCTAGATCTACCCAAAGCTCTCATAGAAAATTTACCAGATTTATAATCGATTTTTGCATCTTTTAATTCTTGCTCAGTCTTACCAACTGCAGCAACTTCTGGCCAAGTATACACAATACCAGGAATTAAATTATAATCAATATGTGGTTTTTCGCCAGCTAAATATTCTGCAACAACAACACCTTCTTCTTCAGCTTTATGTGCTAACATTGCACCTTTTACAACATCACCAATTGCATAAATGTTAGAAATATTTGTTTGTAAATGCTCATTTACATCAACTTGACCTCTTTCATTAACTTTTACACCAGCTTTTTCTAAACCTAAACCTTCTGTATACGCTTTTCTACCTACTGCAACTAAACAATAATCACCAGTAAAAGTTACTTCTTCACCTTTTTTATTATTGGCTTTTACAACAACTTCATCACCATTTCTTTCAACAGAAGTTACCCCTGTACTTACGTTAAATTTCATCCCTTGTTTCTTTAAAACTTTGGTAAGTTCTTTAGAAACATCAGTATCCATAGTTGGTGTAATTTTTGGAGCATATTCAATAACAGTTACGTCTGCACCTAATCTTTTGTACACAGAACCTAACTCTAAACCAATAACACCACCACCAATTACTAATAAATGTTTTGGTACTTCTTTTAATTTTAAAGCTTCTGTAGAAGTGATAATTCTTTCTTTATCAATGCTAATAAAAGGTAAGGTTGATGGTTTAGAACCAGTTGCAATAATAATATTTGAACCTTCTATTACTTCTGATGAATCGTCACTTTTTGTAATTTTTACGTGTGTAGCATCTTCAAAAGAACCTAAACCTTCGTAAACATCAATTTTGTTTTTATCCATTAAATACTTGATTCCTCCAGTTGTAGTTTCTACAACACTGGCTTTTCTTTCAACCATTTTTGAAAAATCAAAAGTTGGTTTTTCTATAGAAATACCATGCTCTTCAAAATGGTGAACAGCATCATAATAATGATGAGAAGAATCTAGCAATGCTTTAGAAGGAATACAACCCACGTTTAAACAGGTACCACCTAAAGTGCTATATTTTTCTATAATAGCAACTTTTTTACCTAATTGTGCTGCTCTAATTGCAGAAATATATCCTCCAGGTCCAGAACCAATAACAATAATATCGTACTTCATAATGTAATTTAATGGAAATTTGAAAAACAAAAATACATATATTTTTTAGAGAATACTATTCAAATTATGTAGATTTACAATTCTATAACTTTAATTTCTGTCTGATGAAAATACTAAAAAAAATAGGCCTTGTTTTACTTTTACTTTTGATAATAGCTCAATTTTTTGGTCCTGAAAAAAATGATGGTAATGGAGATACAGTTAACGCATTTATAGCAGAAACTAATCCGTCTGAAGAGGTGTTAGATATCTTAAAAACAAGTTGTTTCGATTGCCATTCTGCAAAAACAAATTACCCTTGGTATAACAACATTACACCTGTAAATTATTGGTTGGCAGAACATATTGAGGATGGAAAAAAACATTTAGATTTTTCGAATTGGAGCGAATATTCATTAAAAAGAAAAGAGCATAAAATGGATGAATTGTATGAAGAAGTTGAGAAAGGTGAAATGCCTTTAGATTCTTATACTTGGACGCATTCTGAAGCAAATTTAACACAAGAACAAATTAATGCAATTGTAACTTGGGGCAAAAAAGTACAGGCAGATTACAAGCAACAAATGACCGCAAAATAGTTGAAAAAACAATCTATTTTAATTATTGGTGCAGTTTGGGTAGAGCCCAATTCTTCTGCTGCTGGCAGTAGAATGTTGCAATTGATTGCACTTTTTTTAAAACATAATTTTACAATTACTTTTGCTGCTACTGCTCAAAAAAGTGAAAACGCTTTTAACCTAGATTCTTTAGGGATTGCAACAGTAGCTATTGAGCTGAATTCATCTTCGTTTGATGATTTTATTCAAAAATTAAACCCAAATATTGTTGTTTTTGATCGATTTATGATAGAAGAACAATTTGGTTGGCGAGTTGCAGAAAACTGCCCAAATGCTCTACGAATTTTAGATACAGAAGATTTACATTTTTTACGAAAAGTTAGACATCAACAATTAAAAAAAGGAGAGGAGTTTACTAACGAAGCTTTGTTAAAAGCCGATGAAACTAAAAGAGAAATTGCTTCTATTTTACGATGCGATTTGTCTTTAATTATATCAACTTATGAAATGGAATTGCTAAAATCTGTTTTTAAGGTTGATGAAAACCTACTTTATTATTTACCTTTTTTATTAGATAAGCTTGATGAACATCAAACAAAAAAATGGAAATTATTTGAGGAAAGAGAACATTTTGTTTTTATTGGAAACTTTTTTCACAAACCCAATGTTGATGCTGTACTCACTTTAAAAAATGAAGTTTGGGGAGAGATAAGAGCGTATTTGCCAAAAGCAGAACTTCATATTTATGGAGCATATGTAAATCAACAAATTGAGCAATTGCACAATACAAAAGACGGATTTCTAATTAAAGGTTTTGCAGAAAATTCAAGAGAAGTTGTTGAAAATGCAAGATTAGTATTAGCACCTTTGCGTTTTGGAGCAGGTATAAAAGGGAAATTGACAGAAGCCATGCTTTGTGGAACACCAAGTGTAACCACAACAATTGGGGCAGAGGGAATGTGTGGTAATTTTCCTTGGGCAGGTTTTATAGAAGATGATTTCTCAGATTTTGCATTAATTGCAACTCAATTATATAAAAGCAAATCTCTTTGGGAAAACGCACAATTAACTGGAGTGGAAATCATCAATCATATATATAATAAAGAAAAATTAGAAGGCCCTTTTATCAATAAAATAAAAGAAATTCAAAATAATTTAGAACAACACAGATCTCAGAATTTTTTAGGAAGCATGTTGCAACATCAAACATTACAAGCAACTAAGTTTATGAGTAAATGGATAGAGGCTAAAAATAAGAGTTAATTACAAAATTTCAATTACGAATTATGAAAACGAATAACCATAAATCGTAATTGAAAATTATTAATTTGTAATTATATAAGTCCTGCTCTTCTTAATAAAGCTTCTGGTTTTGGTTCTTGACCTCTAAAGCGTTTGTACAATTCCATTGGTTTTACAGTTCCGCCTTTAGACAGTACATTTTCTTTAAATTTTGTAGCTACTTCTTTGTTAAAAATTCCTTCTTCTAAGAAATATTCAAAAGCATCAGCATCTAAAACTTCTGCCCATTTGTATGAATAATATCCTGCAGAATATCCACCTTGAAAAATATGAGAAAATGCTGTACTCATACAGTTTTCTGCAACATCAGGATACAATCTGGTTTCAGAAAAAGCATCAATTTCAAAATCTTTTACAGAAGTAATTTCTGATGGATCTTCTGAGTGCCATTTCATGTCTAAAAGTCCGAAACTCAATTGACGTAAAGTTTGCATTCCTTCATGAAAACTTGCAGATTCTTTAATCTTTTCTACATATTTCATAGGGATAACTTCACCTGTTTCGTAATGTTTTGCAAACAATTCTAAAGCTTCTTTTTCATAACACCAGTTTTCTAAAACCTGACTTGGTAATTCAACAAAATCCCAAGAAACAGAAGTACCAGACAAACTGTTGTAAGTGGTATTTGCTAACATGCCATGCAAAGCGTGGCCAAACTCGTGAAACAAAGTTGTAACCTCGTTAAATGTTAATAAAGAGGGTTTTGTAGCTGTGGGTTTTGTAAAATTACACACAATAGAAACGTGAGGTCTTTCGTTTACTCCGTTTTTAATTTGTTGTGATTTGTAACTCGTCATCCAAGCACCATTTCTTTTGCCTTTTCTAGGATGATAATCCGCATAAAAAACAGCAATAAAATTACCATCATTGTCAGTTACGTTATAGGTTTTTACCTCTGGATGATATTTTTCGATGGTATCTACTTCTTCAAAATTTAAATCGTACAAACGATTTGCAATTTCAAAAACCCCATCAATTACATTTTCTAATTTAAAATAAGGCTTTAAAACCTCTTGATCTAAATCAAATAATTCTTTCTTTAATTTTTCTGAATAATAAGCACCATCCCATTTTTGGAGTTGATCTATTCCGTCTAAATTTTTAGCATATTTTTCTAAATTTTCAAATTCTTTTTGGGCAGCAGGTTTTGCTTTTGCCAATAAATTGTTGGAAAATTCAATTACTTTTTCTGGAGATTCTGCCATTCGTTCTTCTAAAACAAAATGAGCATGCGTTTTATATCCCAATAAATTTGCTCTTTGCTGACGTAAGTTTACAATTTCTAAAACTATTTTTTCGTTGTTAAACTCATTGTCTTGAAACGCTTTTTTACCAGCTGCAATTGCCATTTTTTTGCGCAATTCCCTATTGTCTGCATACGTTAAAAAAGGAATGTAACTTGGGTAATGCAGCGTAAAAATATAACCTTCTTTATTGTGTTCTTGTGCCAATTGTTGAGCAGCTTCTTTTGCAGATTCTGGTAAGCCAGAAACATCTTCTTCATTGGTTAAATGCAGTTCGAAAGCATTGGTTTCTGCCAATACATTTTCGCCAAATTGTAAAGATAATTTAGATAGTTTTGAGTCTATTTCTCTTAATTTCGATTTTTTATCATCACTTAAATTTGCACCATTTCTAGCAAAACCTTTGTATTGCTTTTCTAACAACATTTGTTGTTCTGGTGTTAAATCTAAATTTTTTCTATCATCAAAAACAGCTTTTACTCTTTCAAAAAGGGCTTCGTTTAAAGTGATATCATTTTTAAATTCACTTAACCAAGGCGAAACTTCTTGAGCAATTTTCTGAATAGCATCATTCGTTTCAGCAGAATTTAAATTAAAAAAGATAGAAGTAATACGATTCAGTTTTTCACCAGTAAAATCTAGAGCAACAGTAGTATTTTCAAAAGTTGGTGCTTCTGTATTATTAACAATTTCGTCTATTTCTGCTTTTGCAATTTCTATCCCTTTTTTGATAGCTGGCTTATAATCATCAGAAGATATTTTTGTAAACGGAGCTGTATTAAAATCTTGTAAAAGTGGGTTCATTCTGTTATGTTCAATGTTTAAAATTTAATATTCAATGGTAACTTTGAATCCTGAACTATTAATTTTGAATTTTTTTAGCGGCTTTTTCAACTTTAAGTTTTAAGCCTTCTTTGTAAGCGATAATTTTATCTAAAACACATTTATCTGAAGCACCAATAATTTGAGCTGCTAAAATACCTGCATTTTTTGCACCATCTAAAGCTACAGTTGCAACTGGCACACCTCCTGGCATTTGTAATATTGATAAAACAGAATCCCAACCATCTATAGAATTTCTGCTTTTTACAGGAACTCCAATTACAGGTAAAGGACTCATACTTGCCACCATTCCTGGTAAATGAGCTGCACCTCCTGCACCAGCAATAATTGCTTTTATACCTCTTTTGTGTGCATTTTTAGAATAGTCGAATAATTTTTCTGGAGTTCTATGAGCAGATACAATATCTACTTCTATTTGTATGTCAAAACTTTCTAAAATGTCTATTGCTTCTTGCATTATTGGAAGATCTGAATCGCTTCCCATTATTATTCCTATCATAATTATTTGCTTATCACTCTAATCGTTTCTTTAACTTTTTGTGCTATTTCTCTAGCTTTATCAATATCAGAATTCACAATGGTTACATGTCCCATTTTTCTGAATGGACGCGTTTCTTTCTTTCCGTAAATATGAGGCGTAACTCCATCAATTTTTAGAATGTCGTTTAAGTTTTTATAGATTACATCACCAGAAAAACCTTCTTCTCCAACAAGGTTTACCATTATTCCTGCTACTTTACTTTCTGTGTTTCCTAAAGGAAGATTTAAAATAGAACGTAAATGTTGCTCAAATTGATTGGTATAACTGGCTTCTATAGAGTAATGACCAGAATTATGTGGTCTTGGAGCAACTTCGTTTACCAATATTTTATCGTCTACTGTTTGAAACATTTCTACAGCCAATAAACCTACAAAATCTAATTCACTAACTACTTTTAACGCTATTTCTCTTGCCTTTTCTGCAACTTTAAAATCGATTCTTGCTGGGCAAATTACATACTCAACTTGATTTGCTTCTGGATGAAATTCCATTTCTACAACTGGATAAGTAGATAGTTCTCCATCAGAATTTCTAGCCACAATAACTGCTAATTCATTTTTAAACGGAATTAACTTTTCTGTAATGCATTCTACATTGGGTAAACTGTGTAAATCTTCTACATTTCTTACAATTTTTACGCCATTTCCATCATAACCAAAACGTGCAGCTTTCCAAACAAAAGGAAAATCGATAATATTGTTTTCAAAAGAATGCTTTAATTCTTCTAAATATGCATAATGAGAAAATTCTGCTGTTGGTATTTGATGATCTATATAAAAATTTTTCTGTCTTGCTTTACTTTGAATAATTCTTAAATCTTTTGGCTTTGGATAAATGGTTAAACCTTCGTCTTCCAATTTATCTAAAGCATCTAAATTTACGTTTTCAATTTCTATGGTTAATAAATCTACAGTTTTCCCAAAATTGTAAACTGCATCAAAATCTAATAAATCTCCAATAACAAATGTGTTGCAAATTTCTGCACAAGGTGCAGTTGCACTACTATCTAAAATTGAAGTATGAATGTCGAATTTTTGAGTTTCTGCTAACAACATTCTACCTAGCTGACCACCACCTAAAACGCCTAATTTAAAGTCTGAAGAAAAATAATTTTTCACGATAATTGTAATTGTATTTTAGCAAAAATAAGCATCTAAAAGCTAAGAAACTATTAAAAATTACTGATTCGAATTGTAGAACCATTTCTAGTTACATTATACTCAATTGCAGGGCATTGATAACCTTCTGTTTGTGGTGCGCCACCAAAATCTACACTGTAAGTACTATCATCGCAAGTACATTTTAAAAGTCGGTTTTCAAATATCATTGGAGCTGTGCAATTATTTGCAGGGCATAATCTATCAAAAGCAACAAAATCACTTCCGTTTTTATTAAATAAAAGTATTCCTTTACTTAAACCACCAGAGCTTGGTAACTCTGCATAACCCCCAGGAGTTTGTGCATTTATAAGTCCAGGATTGTTTAAATCTGTAGCTGTACTTAAGCTAAAAGACCTAATGCAGCCTTCTAAATTAGTTGTATCTGAGCAGTTTATAAAAGAGACGAAACACGTGAAAAGCACTAATTTTTTGAGCATTATGGATTTCAGTTTAATTAAAAACGCTGGCAATTTACAAATATTTTGTACATTTGTAATACAATCTCATTCCTGTGAAGGCAATGAGATTTTTTAAATTTAACCCATAATGGGTTTTAAGAAATAATTGTATTATCTCTTTTTTGATAAATTGTATGTTTTGCAAAGAAAAGGATAAGTTTTAAAAACAAAGAAAATGAGCGAAATTTCATATTATTCTCCAGAAGGATTAAAAAAGTTAAAAGAAGAATTGCATCAACTAGAACAAGTTGAAAGACCTAGAGTTACTCAAGAAATTGCGGATGCCAGAGATAAAGGTGATTTGAGTGAAAATGCGGAATACCATGCAGCAAAAGAAGAACAATCTCACTTAGAAACAAAAATTGCCAAATTAAAAAATATAGTAGCAAATGCACGTATTTTAGATGAAAGTCAGTTAGATACCTCTAAAATATTAATTCATTCTAATGTAAAAATTAAAAATACAAGTAATGGAATGGAGTTTTCTTACAGATTAGTTGCAGATTCTGAAACTGATGTTAGAAATGGAAAACTGTCTGTAAATTCGCCAATTGGTAAAGGTTTATTAGGTAAAAAAGTTGGAGAAATTGCAGAAATTAAAGTTCCAAATGGAATTATGAAATTTGAAATTGTTGAGATTTCTAGATAATTTTATTTGAAGCTATTTCCTGCTTTCCACTATATCTTTTTTATGAAAAATAAAAAAGGATGTCGTTTCAATCAGGGCTAAACTTGTTTGCAAACTTTTTGAAATAACTTTTTAGGAAATAATTACTAAAAAAAACTATTCTAAATTCGGGTTTTGATAATGTCAGAACCCGAATTCTTTTTTATATTTACTCATCATCTAAAATTAACTTTTAAAATTATACAATGAGCATATTTACCAAAATAATTAATGGAGAAATACCAAGTTATAAAGTTGCAGAAGATGATAATTTTTTTGCTTTTTTAGATATTAATCCGAATGCAAAAGGGCATACTTTAGTGGTGCCAAAAAAAGAAGAAAACAAGATTTTCGACTTATCTAAAGAAGAATATTTAGCGCTAATGGATTTCTCTTACAGAGTTGCAAAAGCATTAGAAAAATCAATTCCTTGTAAAAGAATTGGTATGAGTGTAATTGGTTTAGAAGTGCCTCATGTTCATGTACATTTAATACCAACAAACGCAATGGCTGATATGCAATTTACCAAAAAAGAAAAACTTACAAACGAAGAGTTTGTTGCGTTAGCAGAAAGTATTTCTAGCAATTTTTCTTAATTATAATTTATTCAATAAAATCTGAAAAGTAGTTCCTTTATCAATTTCAGATTTTTTAACAAATATTTTTCCATTGTGGTAATCTTCTACAATTCGTTTAGACAGCGATAAACCTAAACCCCAACCCCTTTTTTTGGTGGTAAAACCAGGTTTAAATATTTGTTTAAATAACTTTTTAGGCATTCCTTTACCAGTATCAGAAACCGTAATTTTTACTTTCTTTTGGCTGTTTTCTATTTTTAAGTTTAGATTACCTTTACCTAACATGGCATCAATAGCATTTTTAATAAGGTTTTCGATTACCCATCCAAATAATTCTGTATTTATTTCTGAGATAATAACATCATTAGAAGTAGTAAAAGAAAACGAAATTTGTTTAGAACTTCTAGATTCTAAATAATCAAAAGCTTGTTTTGTAACATCAACAATATTTTCTTTTTTTAATTCAGGCACAGAACCAATTTTAGAAAAACGATTGGCAATGGTATTTAAACGATGTACATCTTTTTCAATTTCGTTGATGTAAGTTTCATCAACATTTTCCATCTTTAAAATAGAAATCCAACCTAACAGAGATGATAATGGCGTACCAATTTGATGCGCAGTTTCTTTTGCCATTCCTGTCCATAATTTATTGGTTTCTGCAGCTTTATTAGAGCTGTAAAACAAATAAATAACCGCTAAAAACAGCACTAAAATTAAAATTAAAGCTAAAGGATAATAAGTGAGTTTGTTTAATAAATCTGAATCTCTGTAATAAATAAAATCAGTTTTGCCCAAATAATCTACCTGAATAGGCAGATTTTGACTTTTCATAATTTCGAGCTGCTCTTTTAAATATTCTGGATCGTTTTCTTTTTTAGGATCTAAGTTGTTAGAACCTTTGATCTCGCCATTGGCATCAACCAAAATAAAAGGTATATCTTTTGTTCTGCTGATGACACTTAAAGGTAATTCTGAAATATTTTTTTCTAAATCTTCTAAACTTTCTGTATTGAGTTCTTTAATGGCTTCTCCATGAATTTCCATTTTAGCTCTTTCAGATTGTTTAAATTTCTGAAAGAAAGTATAAGTATTCCAAAGAATTAGCGTAACAATTACAAAAGAAACAAGAATTGTAATGCGCTTAAAAAGTAGTGTATTTGAGAAAAATTTCATTAAAAACAAATATAAAGGTTTCTTGTATATAACTCATTTCAAGTTTTGATAGTATCTTTACTAATGAATTTTATTTGTCAGTTCCAGTGAATTTATGAAGAGATAACGTAATAAATTAGTATCGAGAACTTCTCGATAAAATTTTCTCTTGAAATCGAAAATCACTCGAAGTGTAACATCTATTTAAATTTTTGAATATGCTTTCAATCAATCCAAAAGAAATACCAACAGGTAAATTACATGGCTATTTATTAGGCGCAATTGCACCAAGACCCATTGCATTTGCAAGTACTATAGATGCTGATGGTAATCCTAATTTATCACCTTTTTCTTTTTTTAACGTCTTCGGATCAAATCCACCAATAGTAATATTTTCACCTGCAAGAAGGGTAAGAGACAATACCACAAAACATACTTTAAATAATGCTTTAGCAACAAAAGAAGTAGTGATTAATGTGGTGAATTATGATATTGTGCAGCAAATGTCTTTAAGCTCTACAGAATATCCAGAAGGTGTAAACGAGTTTGAAAAAGCAGGTTTTACAATGCTAAAATCAGATGAAATAAAACCTTTTAGAGTTGCAGAATCGCCTGTGCAATTTGAGTGCAAAGTAAATGATGTTATTTTTACGGGTGATGAAGGAGGAGCAGGAAATTTAATTGTTTGCGAGGTTGTAAAAATCCACATTAATAAAGATGTTTTAGATGATAATGGAGCAATAGATCAACATAAAATTGATTTAGTGGCTAGAGCAGGAGGTAGTTATTATACAAGAGCAAGAGATGGATTTTTCGAAATTCCGAAACCAATATCAACTTTAGGAATTGGTATTGATAATATTCCATCAGAAATTAGAAATAGTACTGTTTTAACTGGTAATAATTTGGGGATGTTAGGTAATATTGAACAATTGCCAACTACTGACACTGTTAATAACTTTGGGAAAGAACATCCAGAATTTATTGGGTTAGAAACTACAAAAAAACATACATTTGCCCAGGATTTTTTAAGTAAAAATGATGTAGAAAGTGCTTGGAAAGTACTTTTATTAAAATAAATATTATGGAAGTTATTGGTAAAATAAAATTAATTGGAGAAGTACAAACTTTTGGTGCTAACGGATTTAGAAAAAGAGATGTTGTTGTAACTACAGACGATCAATATCCACAAATGATTAGCGTAGAATTTCATCAAGACAAAACAGATTTGTTAAACAACTATAAAGTTGGTCAAGATGTTAAGATATCAATTAATTTAAGAGGTAGAGAGTGGATTAATCCACAAGGAGAAGCAAAATACTTTAACTCAATTGTTGGTTGGAGAATAGAAAACTTAGGTCAGGCTGCTGCACCTAGTAATTTGCCTCCTGTAGATCAGTTTGAGCCAGCATCTAAAGTTTCTGATGATGAGCCAGATGATTTACCATTCTAGATTATGAGATATTTAATGGTTTAGTTTTTTTGATTTTTATAGAATCAAGAGACAAGATACAAGATAAAAAAAGAGAGAATTCATTAAATGAATTCTCTCTTTTTTTTGATTAATATATTTTAGTTTTGGTTCTTGTCTCTAAAAATCTAACTGACTAAGAGTCTAAAAAAAATCTACGATTTTTTAGGCATTGGCCCACGCAAATGAATAATTAATCCGTTTAAAAAATTACGTAAAAATTGATCTCCACATTCTACATACTTAGGATGATCTTCTTTTCTGAAAATTGCACCTAATTCGCCTTTTGTAACTTTAAAATCTACCAAAGCACAAATCTCTATAATATCTGTATCACGCAGTTTGTGTGCTACTCTTAGTTTTTTAAAAATATCGTTATTTGTTAATCCCATATTGCAAAGATAATTGTTTTAATGTACTACTTTAAAAATTGCCCAAGCATAAATTGCAAATCTTGCAAAACGAAATAATCCGAAGAAAAAAACATTTTTAAAAGGATATTTAATCATACCAGCAGTCATACAAGCAATAGAAAAAGGAAGTGGTAATAATGCACCAACTAAAACTAAAATTCCTCCCCATTTACGTGTATTTGCCAAGTTTTTGGCCATTTTAATTTCTAAATAATTTTTTACAGAGGCTATTTTTAAAGCCATTCTACCTATAAAATAAGAAATTAAACCACCAGAATAAGACAATGTTGCTAATAGTGCTAAATTTAAAATAGGTTCGTCAGTTTTTTTGGTCCAAGCAATAAAAATTTCTGGCGGAATTAAACCTAAAATAGTTTCTGAAAGAAAAAATACCAATAAAATAGAAAGCCTAGAAAACGTTTCTGTAAAATGATGCAATCCATCATTAATATTGTATACGTATTTGTTAAATAAGTAAATAGCAACAATAATACCTAAAATTGGTAGAATTGCACTTTTAAGATTTTTACCTACAAACGAATAAAAACCAGTAATTTTATAGTACTTATGTACTAACTTAAATTTTTTACCTTGAGATTTTTTTGGCTTTTTTCTTTTTAGCATTTTGTTGTTTTATAGATAAAAACGATTTGCAAAAATACTGACAAAATTTTAATAATTTTGAGTAAACTTTTAAATAATTCATTTTACGATTTTAATAATTTAGCAAAAAAATATAAAGTTTGATTTGGCTCACCGAAAAAATAGAATTCCCAGATTATAGATATGCAACTCCAGATGGTATTTTAGCTTTGGGAGGCGATTTGTCTGAAGAACGTTTAATTTACGCTTACAAAAACGGAATTTTCCCTTGGTTTTCAGAAGGTGATCCTATTGTTTGGTATTGCCCATCAGAAAGAATGGTTTTAGTTCCTGAGGAGGTAAAAGTGTCAAAATCGATGCGAAAAATCATTAAAAATAATGAGTTTGTAATCACAGAAAACCAAGCATTTGAAGAAGTGATTTACAACTGTAAAAACATCAACAGAAAAGATGGTTTTGGCACTTGGATTACAGACGATATGGAGCAAGCTTACATTAACTTACACAAAAGAGGAGTGGCAAAATCTATTGAGGTTTGGAAAGATAAAGAATTAGTTGGTGGCTTATATGGGGTAGAAATTAACCAAATTTTTTGTGGAGAAAGCATGTTTAGTAAAGTGTCTAATGCTTCTAAATTGGCATTTATTTACCTAGCAAAAAACAAAAATTATACATTGATAGATTGCCAAATTTATAACGAACATTTAGCAAGTTTAGGTGCAAAAGAAATAGAAAGAGATTTGTTTTTAGAGATTTTAAAAAGTTAGATGAGTTATTTTTTTACATTTTTATAATTACAATTTTTAGTTGTAATTATAAAAATGTAAAACTTAATTTGCCTCTTTTTTTAGATTTAATAATTACATTTTTGGCTTAAAAACTCGAAACCAATCTACTTTCATAGTGTTTTTATCTGCATTTGCTAAATCTGCATCAGTTGGAGTTCTGTCTGCTTTTACGTGCCAATCTTGTGATTCTAAATTAATAATTATGTTTAAAGGTTTTGTAAAACCTTTACCACCTTGAAATTTAAAAGGATCTATAATACTAACAGAAGAAGCGTTGCTTGCTTTTTCTAATTCAGAAAAAGAATAAGTGTCTTTTGTACTGAAAAGTGTAATTTTTTGCTTGCCCCATTCTTTGTCTAATTTACCATCTGTCATAGTTGGGTAACCAAATTCCCATTTTCCATTTATTTTTGTGGCTACAGCTTTATCATATAAAACACGTACCAATTCACCATCTATATAATATTCAAAATGTACAGGACTTTTCCAATAAACACCAGTTCTTACGTATTTTCTATCGCCATTATTCCAACAATATTCTCCCCAACCAGAAACGCCTTTTCTGTTATACCAAGCACCTTTATCTCTTGGTTGATAATCTGTAAACGGCTTTCTAATAAAAGAATGATGACTAACGTGAATGGATTTTGCAAAATGAGAATTGCCTGGTTCTTTACCACCATAACATTCCATAATATCTATTTCTTGAGTAGCATCTGGGCTTAATAGCCAAACATCAGAAGCCAAAACAATATTGGCAACACTTGCTTTAGACTCTATAAAAATAGGATATAAAACTTGTTTGTTAGATGTAATACAGCCTGCACTTATTCCGCCTTTAGGCTTATTCATTTTATTTCTTCGAAATGCTTTTGGGGCTTCTTCATCATCACCTTTCCAGCGAGAAGATTTAATTAATAAATCATTTCCATCAACTTCTACGTGATTGTATTTCCAATAAGTTGTACCTGGTCCATCCCATTTACTTTGATAAAAATTGTACCATTTACCATTTCCAAAATCTGTCTTTTTGTTTGATGGAGCAAAAGTATAGTTAAAATCGTCTGATAAATCTTCTTGAAATTCCCATTTTGTACCATCATTTAAATGATTAGGTAATGCCAAAGTTTTAATGTTTTCTTTTTCTTGTAAAATGTTATCGTTATCATTTTTACTGATAAAACTGAAAGACAAAAGACCAACACAAAATAGAATTACTGTTATTTTTTTAAGCATCATAAAATTATTTGTTATTACACAAAAATATTTTTATCGTAAGTAATTAAGGGCAATAGAAATTCTAAAAACTACAACAGTTTGTTGTTGTTAGTTTTTGTTAAGTAGATTTTTTACAATTTTAAGATCTTTTTAGTGATGATGTTACCATTATTAAATTCATTTCTTAAGAAATAAACACCTTTTAAGAATTTAGAAACATCAATAGTTTGAGTTTTAGTCTCATCAAAATTTCCGTTTTTGTAAGATGATCTGTACTTAATTACTTTTATAAAAACATCTTGCGTTAAATCTTCGCTAACCATTTTATTACAAACCATCTTATTAAAATAATTATACATTCGTACATGATATCTATCAAAAAGAATCGATAATAATTCTATTTTGCCAGTTGCAATTGCTAACATAATTTCTTCGTCAGTTAATTGTTTCAAGGTTGGTTTTGGGTTGGTTTCTATAATTAAAACCATCAATTTACAAAAAGGTTACATTTTTAATAATTTTTTTCTAAAAAGAACAAATGGTATGGATGCAGATTTGGCAATAATCCATAAAAAAACCCAAGCTATTGCTTGGGTTTTGTATCGTTTTCTAAAAGAAAAGAATTTATTTTTGCTTTGCTAATAAATCTCTAATTTCAGCTAATAAATCTTCTTGACTTGGTCCTGCAGGAGCTGGTTCTGGAGCTGGTTCTTCTTTCTTTTTAGTTGCGTTTATTCCTTTTATCATCATAAACATAACAAAAGCTACAATAATAAAATCGATAACGTTGGTAATAAACTCACCATATAAAATGGCTACTTCTCCAGTAACTTTACCAGTTGCATCTACAACACCTTCTTTAGCAATATATTTTAAATCTTTAAAATCTGCTTTAAATATTAAGCCAATTAACGGAGAAACAATACCTCCTGTAAATGAAGTAACTACTTGCTTAAAAGCAGCACCCATAACAAAACCAACTGCAATATCTACAAGGTTACCCTTCATTGCAAATTCTTTAAATTCTTTAAGCATTCCCATTTGTGTATAATTTTAATTTAGACAAAAGTAGAAAAATTAAAATTTCAATAATTTTTTTATTCGATAAAAGGTGTAAGTTGGGCTTTTAAGCCGCAAATTTTTAAGTTTTATTGAATGTTATTTTATATTAAATGTACTGTTATAACAATTGTTATTTTAAAACCTTTTTAACACGTTGAGAGATGGCAGTTAAAGTTTCGTAAACAATCGTTTCAGAAATAGTTGCAATATGATTTAACATTTTTTGATGATTAAAAATGATAACTTCATCACCTTCTTTACAATCAATTTTTGTAACATCAACCATAATCATATCCATACAAACATTACCAATAATTTTTGCTTTTTGATTATTTATAAGCACAAAACCTTTTTTATTTCCTAATTTTCTAGATAATCCATCTGCATGTCCAATTGGGATTGTTGCAGATTTTGTTGGGCTTTTAGCTACAAAAGCTCTGTTATATCCAACAGTTTCACCTGGCTGAATTAAATGAATCTGAGAAATAATAGATTTTAAATTATGTGTATTTTTTAATTGCGCAGTTTCTTTATCATCGTTACCAAAACCATACAAACCAATACCAACTCTAACCATATCAAATTGTGCTTTTGCATAATTTACAACTCCAGAGGTATTTAAAACATGTAACAGCGGTTTGTACCCTAAATGTTTGTAAAATTGTTGAGCTATGTATGCAAAATTATTCAATTGATTTATAGAGAATTCTTTTTCTTCTAAATCTTCACTAGCAGCTAAATGAGAGAATATAGATTGTACTTTTACATGATTAAAGCCATTTAAATCGGTTAAGATTTTAGGGATATCTGTATGCCAAAAACCTAATCTGTTTAAGCCTGTATTAAATTTTAAATGAATTGGATAATTCATTAAAGGCATTTGGTCTGCTAATTTTAAAAAAGCATTAAAGATTTTAAAATTGTAAAGATTTGGTTCTAATCTATAATCTACAATCGTTTTTAAATTGGGTATCTGTGGATGCAAAACTAAAATAGGTGTTTTAATTTTTGCTTCGCGCAAAGCAACACCTTCTTGTGTGTATGCAACAGCAAAATAATCTACTTTGTCTTCTAAAAATTTGGCAACTTGCACACCATCAGAACCATAACCAAAAGCTTTAACAACGGCTAAAATTTTGGTTTCAGGTTTTAATTTTTCTTTAAAATAATTTAAGTTATGTGCTAAAGCATTACTATCAATTTCTAAAACTGTAACGTGATTATTCATATTTTATATGCCGAATTAGAAACAGCATTTGTTAATTTAATTCTGTGTCTGTAGCACTAATTCCAGAATCTTTAAGATTTTCAATATCATTTAAAAGTTCAACATCAGATTCTTCATTTGTGTTTGTAGAAGATTCTTCACGCTTCTTTTTAATGGCTTTATAATAAGCAGCTCTGCTTAAAGGTTCGTATTCTTGGGTTTCTCCAAGCATTACTAACTTGTCATTTTGCGCTTTTCTAAAACTATAATGAGCTAAATTTCCTGTATGTGTGCAAACAGCATGTACTTTAGTTACATATTCTGCTGTTGCCATTAAAGCTGGCATTGGGCCAAAAGGGTTTCCTTTAAAATCCATATCTAAACCCGCAACAATTACACGAATTCCTCTATTTGCCAAATCATTACAAACCGCAACAATTTCATCATCAAAAAACTGAGCTTCATCAATACCAACAACATCAACATTGTTGGCTAAAAGTCTTATGTTAGATGAAACTGGTACTGGTGTAGAACGAATTCTAGAATCGTTATGAGACACCACTTCTTCATCATCGTATCTTGTATCTACAGCAGGTTTAAAAATCTCTACTTTTTGCTTAGCAAATTGCGCACGTTTTAAACGTCTTATTAGCTCTTCTGTCTTGCCAGAAAACATAGAACCACAAATTACTTCTATCCAGCCAAATTGTTCAGTATGATTTACTGTATTTTCAAGAAACATTTTGTAATTTTAAGCGTTATAATTTTATTTATTTTTAAGCAATTACAAATCTATAAATATTTAGTAGCAAAAAATAATTTATGCTGAAATGATTTCAGCAACTCAAAGAAAAGATATGCACAAAAAATTGGAAGCAGATTTAATTAGTTTAGCACACAGCATTTTAAAAATGAAAAACAAAGATGATGTTTTTGCATTAAAAGAAAAATCGAAAGAAGTTTATGAAAAGCTTTCGCTGTTGGCTTTTGTAGAAGAATATATTAATGAAACTCCAAATTTAGAAGATACAAAAGAAGAGTTGTTAGATAGGGTAGAACAAGCTTTAGAAGCTAAAGAAAGTGCAATTACTGTAGCACACAATAGCGATAAAGAACTTATTTTAGAAGAAAAAATAGTCTATAATTTGGTGGATGAGCCGACTGCTGATACTAATGATAATGAAATTAAGCAAGAGGTAATTGAAGAAGAAATAGAACCGATTCAACAAATAACACAACACCTACAAACCAATAAAGTAGAAGAAATTATAGAACAACCTTTTGATGAGTTAGAAGAAATACTTTTTCCAAAAGAAGAGAATACTGAAGAAATTAAAAAAGAAGTAACAAAAGCAATACAAGAAGTAGAAGAACCAAAAGAAGAAATTATAAATGATGTTGTAAAAGTAGAAGAACGCAAAACAATGTCTTTAGAAGAAGAATTGCAAGATGTTATTTCTGTAGATGTTATGGCAGATTTGTTCGAAAATGCGCAACCAATATCTTTAAATGATAAATTGGCTAAAAATATTCAGATTGGTTTAAATGATAGAATTGCATTTGTAAAAAACTTGTTTAATAATCAGCAAGAAGATTATAATAGAGTGGTTTCGCAATTAAATACTTTTCGATCAGAAAGTGAAGCTAAAAACTTTATCAATACAATGGTAAAACCAGATTATAACTGGGACAATCAAGAAGAATTAGAAATGCGATTTATGGAAATAATAGAACGTAAGTTTGCCTAAAAGTTCAAGTTTTTGCACTTAATTTGCAAAATAATGAAATAAAAACTTCATCAACTGAAACCGATTCTAATTCATATTCATTTTCATAAACGTAAAACAGGCGTTACTAGAAGCATAGAAAATGTGCTTCCTTTTTTTTCTGATGAATTTGAAACCTACGTCTATGGTTCTAACATTAATGGAAGGCATCTTAGCACAAAAAAACTAAAATCTATCTTATTTTCTAATGCTAAAACTGTAGTGCATTGTCATAGAAATAATGAAATAATGCGAATGCTTTTGTATCGTTTTTTAGGCGCAAAATTCACTTTAATTGCTACAAGACACGCAGAATCTAAACCATCTGGCTTAACCTTATTTTTATTAAAAAAAGCAGATAAAGTGATTACACTTATACAAAGTATGAGTAAAAGTTTAGGTATTAAAAACACCATAGTTGGTCATGGAGTTCGAGTTACTGATTTTAAACCTGATGCAAGTAAAAAGTTAGAGAATATTCCTCAAGAAAACATCATTTTAAACGCTGGTAGAGTAAGAAAAGCAAAAGGACAAATCATTTTATTAGAAGCTGCTAAGGTTTTAAAAAGTCATAAAAATTGGGCGTTAGTAATTGTTGGACAAGTAGATAAACCTGAATTTTTAAAAGAACTCAAAGATATTGCTCAGCAACATCAAATAGAAAATCAAGTTTATTTTGTTGATGAAACTAGAGAGATAATTTCATATTATCAAGCTGCAAAAATAGTTGTTGCTCCTAGTTTTTCTGAAGGATTTTCTTTAGTAACAGCAGAAGCCATGGCTTGCGAGTGTACTGTAATTGCCACAAAAAATGTAGGTGTGCATTCAGAATTAATCACGCATACAAAAAACGGTTATTTATTTGAAGCTGGTAATATTTCTGAATTAGAAAACCTTTTATCAAAATCTATTCAAGGCGAAATTCCGCATTTAGGAAAACAAGCAAGACAGGAAATTTTACAGAATTGGAGTGCTCAAAAAGAAGCAGAAGGTTTAATGCAGGTTTATCTTTCTTAATCAAAAAAAAGCATCAAAAAAAAATAAAATTGTAACAAAATACTTTGGTACTCGTCTGAAAAGAAAACCAAGTATTATGAAACAAATTACAACCATTCTATGTGCACTTTTTATGATAAGTGCTGTTGCTCAAGAAACTACATTTAAAAACTTTTACAAAAAACACAAAGAGCAGTCTGCTTTTTCTCTTAATTTATCAGCCTCTTTTGCAGGTTCTTTTTTAGATGAAGATGATAATGACGATTTACAAAAACTACTAAAAAAGACCAGCGATTTTAAATTAATGGTTTTTAATAACGAAGATGCAACTGTGTCTAAAGATTTTAAAAAGTATATTAAAAAGAACAAATTAAAAACCATGGCTCGTGTAAAAGGAGATGATGGAAAAGCCTCTTTTTATATTTTAGAAAAAAATGATATTGTAAAAGAAATCGTTTTACAAGCCAATAGCGATAATGATAAAGTTATTTTATTCGGACTAAAAACCAACTTAACTATGGAAGAATTGTCAGAAATGATGTCTAATTCTAATGTTATTATAGACTAAAAAGACTAAAAAGACCAAAAAGACCAAAAAGACTAAAAAGTCAGCTTGTCATTTCGAACGTAGAGAAACGAAGTTGAGAAATCTTACAAAGAATTCTTAAGTTTAGATTTCTTCACAAGATCGAAATGACAAGATCATTTAAGTATTATAGAGCTGCTTTCAATTGCTCAATTACTTTTTTACTATTTCCGATAAAAATTTTATCATCAACAATAAAAACAGGGCGTTTTAAAAACGTGTATTCATCTAACAAAAATTGTCTATAATCAGCCTCTGTTAAATCCTGATTTTTCAAATCCATAGCTTTGTACAACTTAGCACGCTTGTTAAATAAAGCCTCATAACTGCCAGAAAGTGCATACATTTCTTCTAATTGTGCAACAGAAATGTTATTTGTTTTTATTTCTTGTCTTTCAAAACCTTCTGTATTTACTTCTTTTAAAATTCTTCTGCAGGTATCACAAGTTTGTAAAAAATAGACTTTCTTCATTTTTATTAAATTATATTTACAACATCAAAATTATACATAAAAAATGAATATACAATTTGATGTTTTAAGAAAATCGAGAGAACTCGTTATTAAAGAATTAGAAGGATTATCTTTAGAGCAAATTCATACAATTCCACAAGGTTTTAAAAACAATATTGCTTGGAATGTAGCGCACTTAGTGGTAACACAACAATTATTGCACTATAAATTATCAGGTTTAAATCCTTTGTGCCCAGACAATTTAATAGAGAATTATAGAAAAGGAACAGCACCAACTACAAACTTTACCCCAGAAGAATTTGATGAGGTAAAAGAGTTGTTAGTTGGCTTACCAGATACTTTGCAAGAAGATTTTGAAGCTGGTATTTTTGAGAATTACACAGAATACCCAACAAGTACAGGTTATGTTTTAAAAAACATAGAAAATGCAATTGCTTTTAATAATTTTCACGAAGGAATTCATTACGGAATTATAAGATCTATTAAAAAGTTTTTATAGAAGCTATTTCCTGCTTTCACTACTCGCTTTTTTTTATGCTGAATTTATTTCAGCATCTTGCATTTAAAAGACAGTAATTTAATTATTGTTAAAGCATCTAGTTTAAATATAGCATAAAAAAAGAGCTCAAACAAACCGTTCAATCAGGGCTAAACTTGTTTGCAAACGAATAGCTACTAAAACTGTAAGAAAACCAAATAACAGAAGACTAAGAGTATCAGAAAATATAAGAAATGAAATTCAACACAAAAACAATTCACGGAGGTCAGAAACACGAAGAAGCAACAGGAGCAGTAATGCCACCTGTTTTTTTAACATCTACCTATGCACAATCTAGCCCAGGAGTTCATAAAGGGTATGAATATTCAAGAGGAGAAAACCCAACAAGAGCAGCATTAGAAAGCAGTTTTGCTGCCATAGAAAATGGTACTCATGGTTTTGCGTTTTCATCTGGTTTAGCTGCAATAGACTGCGTTTTAAGAACATTAAGTCCAGGAGATGAGGTAATTGCAGGAGACGATTTATATGGTGGTACTTACAGAATGTTTACAAGATTATTTAAAAAATACGGATTAGAATTCTCTTTCGTAGATATGAATAAAGTAAACAATGTAACAGATGCCATTACAGAAAAAACAAAATTAGTTTGGTTAGAAACACCAACAAATCCGTTAATGAAAATTGCTGATATCGAAGCAATTGCATCAGCAATAAAAGATGTAAATGAAACTATTTTAGTAGCTGTAGATAATACTTTTGCAACTCCTTATTTACAACAACCCTTAACTTTAGGCGCAGATATTGTTATGCATTCTGCAACAAAATATTTAGGTGGGCACTCAGATGTTGTTATGGGAGCTTTAATGGTAAAAGATGCAAAATTGGCAGAAGAATTGCATTTTATTCAGTTTGCAGCTGGTGCAATTGCAGGTCCAATGGATTCTTTTTTAGCTTTAAGAGGTGTAAAAACGTTACATATTAGAATGCAAAGACATTGCGAAAATGGTAGAGCAGTAGCCAAATTTTTACAAAATCATCCAAAAGTAGGAGAGGTGTATTATCCAGGTTTAGAAAATCACCCAAATTATGAAATTGCTAAAAAACAAATGAAAGATTTTGGTGGTATGGTTTCTTTTAGACTTAAAGACGAAAGTAAAGCAGCAGCCTTTAAGTTTTTAGAAAACACAAAAGTGTTTACTTTGGCAGAATCTTTAGGAGGTGTAGAAAGTTTGGTAAATCACCCAACTACAATGACACACGCATCAATTCCAGAACCAGAACGTTTAAAAATAGGAATTACAGATTCTTTAATTCGTTTAAGTGTGGGTATTGAAGATGAAGAAGATTTATTGTCAGATTTAGATCAAGCTCTAAATTTTTAAGAACAAAAAAAAGACCTAAACTAAAATTTAGGTCTTTTTTTTATGTAATTTTTTTTCATCAAAAAATAAGCAAGAGCTCCTAAAACTGGAATTAAAAAAATGATGAAAAACCATATTTTTTTGTTGTTATCGCTGCTGAATCTTGTTCTAGAAATATCTGATATGGCTTTAAACCATAGTATTAAGCTCAAAACAATGAGCAGCATAATTAAAAGCGTTTTCATATTTTTTAGTTTATTGTAAAATTCTCAACCAAGAAAAAATTGGCTCTTAAATCTGCATTATTAATTTCTTTGTGATAAATAATTTCTTCTGCTAATTGTTTATTAAGATAACTTCCAGTATCCCATTTGTTATTTTTGTTTGTATCTACAATGGCTCTAATGGTATATTTGCCAGGTTCTAATAAATCGAAAACTACTTTGGTAGAAGTTGCAATAAATTTGCGTTCTAAAACTTTTTCTTGTTTAGAGCCAGATAAAATTTCTATAATTAAATTTCTATTATTTACGTTATTTACGTTGATGGTTATTCTACCATAATCATCAATTGCTTTTGTAGAAAAATTATAGTTTAAGGTGTCGTTTTTTATGCCAAAAACATCGTTAAATGCATCAGGTAATGCTTTAAAATTGTATTTATCTTCTGGTTTTTTATCAAAAAGAAAAGCAATTTTATTTTCTTTTTTAGAAGCTAAGGTTTTGTAGTTTACAGCTATAGTATCTTTATCAAATAGAGAAATTTTAGTGGTATCAATTTTAACAATTGGGTTGTTACTGTTAATAAAAAACGTATCTCTAAAATGCAAAGTGTTTCTAACAGTTGTGGTAATTTTAAGAGAATCTAATTTGTTTTTACGCAGTTTTACGGTTAAAGTATCCAAAACATCATCATTAGAAACTATAAAATTTAAAGAGTCTGCTTCTATTGGTGTAAACCAGTAATTTAGAGTGTCTTTATCAATCATAAATTTCGAAACACTTTTAAATGTATCTGGCACTTTAGATAGCAGATTTACTTTCATGTTTTTTGCATCACCAACAAAACCGAATTCAATTTTTCCTTTGGTAACTTCTTTACCTCTTTTAAACTCGTAAGGTAAATTTTCTTGAAACAAAATAATAGGTTTGCTTACAATGCTGTCTCTTGGTAGTAAAAGTGTGTCTGCAGAAAAACCTATTTTATCTGTAATAGGATTAAAAATATAATCGTTAATTTCTTCTTTTAAAGCCACCATTAAATACTTGCCTTTTCTTAAATTTGTGAATTTAAAATTTGTAGTATCTAATGTGCTTGTAATGTAATTGGGTTTCTTATTGTAAACAATAGAATCGTTAAAAGTACTGTCTATTCTGTATAATAAAACGTTTACACTTTTAGGTGCTTCTTTTAGTTTGGCATCTTTTATAAAACCAGATGTGGTTAAAGAATCGATATAATCTCCTGTAGAAAAAACATATTTAAAGTTTTCTAGCTTGTTCCCTTCATTGTTGTCTTGTATTGCATTACCAAAATTAAAAATGTAGGTAGTGTTTTGTTTTAAAGTGTCTAAAATTTCGATCTTTATTTCTCTGCTTGCAGTTCCTTGAGGAGAAATTAAAGGTGGATTTTTCATAGGTGGAGAAACCACCAATTGATCGTTTAAATTTTTAAGAACCACAAACTCATCAAACTCAATTTTTACTACTTTTTTATCGAATTTTATACTTTCGTAAGGCGGATTTGCAGTTACAAATAAAGGTGCATTTTCATCTTTTGGGCCACCTTCTGGTCTTCCAGTTCTAGCACAACTTATTGCAAAAAGAAGAATTGAAATTAATAAAAGAAATTTATAAAACGTTTTCACTCAACTAAATTTTACACAAATTAACGATTAATTTTTGAATATAAAATCATAAATTTTATTCTGTGTAAGCCATGGTTAAAATGCTTATTTTACAATTGTTAGATTTTAGAAATTCTGTAGCACATGCTTTTAATGTTGCGCCTGTTGTAATTACATCATCGATTAACAAAATATGTTTGTTGTTAAATTTTGATGCATTTTTTAACTGAAATTTAGTGTCAATATTTTTAAAACGCTCAAAACGAGATTTAAACGTCTGTGTTTTGGTCGATGAAATCCGAATAAGTTCATTTTCTACAAACGGAATTTCTAAATAAAAACTAAGTTTTTCTCCGAATTTAGTAACTTGATTATAACCTCTTTCTCTTAATTTTTTAGGATGTAAAGGCACTGGTATAATGCAATCTACAGTATTAAATTCTTGGTTTTCTTTCAGCATTTCGCCCAACCAATTACCAAAGAAAATACCAATATTCTCATTACCTTTATATTTTAAATCGTGAATTAAATTTAAGGTACTCCCTTCTTTTCTATAAAATAATAAAGCATAACCTTTATGTATGTTTATACTGCCATAAAATGTTTGGGTAATTTTGTTGTTTGTAAAGCTGTTAAAATTAGTAAGAGGTAAATCGTGTCTGCAAAGTGTACACACAACATTTTCATTTTCTATTAAGTTTTCATCGCAAACCACGCATAATTTAGGATAAAAAATATAGAATAAGTCTTTTAAAAGTCTCATCTTTACAAACCAATTTTTAGAAATATACTCAATAAATTAGAGATAACAATTGTCTACTAAAATAAATTTTTTTCAAGAAGCCTTAAGAAATATGCAAACTTTGGGTACAATTACACCAAGTTCTCGCTTTTTATCTAAAAAGATGCTAAAGAAAATAGATTTTGCAAAAGCCAATGTTATTGTAGAATTAGGTGCTGGTAATGGCGCAATTACAAAACACATTTTAGAAAGACTATCGCCAAATGCAGTTTTAATTTGTTTTGAAATTAACGATAATTTTTATGAACAATTGTTAAAATTTAATCATCCACAATTAATTGTTTTAAAGGCTTCTGCAGCAAAAGTAGTAGAAGAACTAAAAAAAATAAATCTTTCTTCTGCAGATTATATTATTTCTAGTTTGCCATTTACAATTATACCAGAGGTTATTTGCAATGAAATATTAGACAAATCTTACCAAGTTTTAAATACAGATGGAACTTTTATACAATATCAATACAGTTTGTCTTATTTTAAAAAGCTAAAGAAGGTGTTTAAAGAAGAAATTTTGCTAGAATTCGAGCCCTTAAATATTCCGCCAGCATTTATTTATCGATGTAAAAAAGTCGAGTAATTTTTTTGTTGAAAAATTTCTGTAAACATGTATCTTTGCCCTCATTATGGCAAAACAAGAAGATCAATTTAAAAAAGTTTTATCGCACGCAAAAGAGTATGGTTATGTATTTCAGTCTTCTGAAATTTATGATGGATTAAGTGCGGTTTACGATTATGCTCAAAATGGAGTTGAGCTAAAGAAAAATATTAGAGATTATTGGTGGAAAGCAATGGTGCAAATGCACGAAAACATTGTGGGTATAGATGCTGCAATATTAATGCATCCAACAACTTGGAAAGCTTCTGGGCACGTAGATGCTTTTAACGATCCTTTAATCGATAATAAAGATTCTAAGAAACGTTATAGAGCAGATGTTTTAGTAGAAGAATTTAGAGAAAAAATAAATCTAAAAATTCAAAAGGATATTGCTAAAGCTCAAAAACGTTTTGGTGATGCTTTTAATGAGGATGAGTTTAGAGCTACAAACCAAAATGTAATTCGTCGTCAAAAACAAATTGATGAAATTTCTGCAGAATTAACGCGCGTTCAAGAAGAAAGCGATTTAGAAGGATTTAGAAATTTAATTTTAGATTTAGGCATTGTTTGTCCTGTTTCTGGCTCAAAAAACTGGACAGAAGTTAAGCAATTTAACCTAATGTTTGGAACTAAAATTGGTGCTTCAGCAGAAAATTCTACACAAGTATATTTACGTCCAGAAACTGCACAAGGTATTTTTGTAAACTTTTTAAACGTGCAAAAAACTGGGCGAATGAAAATTCCTTTCGGAATTGCGCAAACTGGTAAAGCTTTTAGAAATGAGATTGTTGCAAGGCAATTTATTTTTAGAATGCGTGAGTTTGAACAAATGGAAATGCAATTTTTTGTAAAACCAGGTACGCAAAAAGAATGGTACGAAAACTGGAAAGAAACCCGTTTAAAATGGCATTTAAGTTTAGGAATGGGAGCAGAAAACTATCGTTTTCACGACCATGATAAATTAGCGCATTATGCAGATGCTGCAGCAGATATTGAGTTTAATTTTCCTTTCGGATTTAAAGAATTAGAAGGGATACACTCTAGAACTGATTTCGATTTAAAAGCCCATGAAGCATATTCTGGTAAAAAATTACAATATTTCGATCATACAGAAAACAAAAGTTATGTGCCTTATGTAGTAGAAACTTCTATTGGTTTAGATAGAATGTTTTTAGCTGTTTTTTCTAATTCTTTGCAAGAAGAAGCTTTAGAAAACGGAACTACAAGAACGGTTTTAAAATTACCAGCAGTTTTAGCACCATTTAAAGCAGCAGTTTTACCATTGGTTAAAAAGGATGGTTTGCCAGAAGTTGCTAAAAAAATTATGGAAGATTTAAAATGGGATTTTAATGTTTTTTATGATGAAAAAGATGCAGTTGGTAAACGTTACAGAAGACAAGATGCAGCTGGTACACCCTTTTGTATTACTGTAGATCACGATTCTTTAGAAGACGATTCTGTTACTATTAGACATAGAGATTCTATGGAGCAAAAAAGAGTTAAAATCTCTGAATTAAGAGCTATTATAAAAGCTGAGGTTGATGTAAAGACTTGGTTGCAAAAGATGTAGGTTATTCTATATCTTTTTTAATAATTTGTTTCCATAACTGGTATCCTTTGCCATTTAAATGCAGTCCATCTAACGAATATGCATCATTTAACTCATTGTTTTTAGATAAAAATGATGAATAAAGGTCTATATAGTTTTTGTTGTATTTATTCGCAATTTTAATTAAGCCAATATTGATCTTTTTAATATCAGTATTACTTAAATTTTTTCGTTTTGCAGGTAAAACACTTTGAATGTAAATTTTGGATTCAGGTAAATTACTATGTGTTTTGTCGATTAAAATTGTATACTTTTCGAGTATTTGATTTACACTTTTGCCTTTTCCTAGATCATTAATGCCAATCATTATAAATAATTTTTTAGGCTTTTTCTTAATAACCTCATCAATTCTGTACAAAAGGCCATCAAGAGTGTCACCACTAATTCCGCGGTTTATAATGTTATTTTGACCAAAAAGCTCATTCCAATTGCAAAATTCAGTGATACTATCACCAAGAAAAATAATACTTTCTTCAACATATGGCATGCTGTTAAAAATGCTCATTTTAGTTTGGTAAAGATGAGAGTTTAAAGGCTCTTGTAATGGGGTAAATATTTTGTTTTTTAAATAGTTGAATCCATCTCTTTTGATAAAAATAAAGTATCCAAATGAAAGTAAAAAAATAACATTTAAAAGTAGTGAGTAAGGCAACAATTTTTTCATTTTTTTAAAACCTCCAACCAACATTAAATCCAATTCTTGGAACAATTACAGGCGATTCTGATCCAAATAAATTACGTCCTAAACCACCATACAAATCAATTACTAGACCTCCATTAGAGATGTATTTTGTACCCACTGCAACACCTAAAGCACCATCTGTATATTCTATGTCATAAATATCAGAATCTTCAATAGACTCTTTTTTACCAGAATTAATTCCGAAGAAACCTTCACCAAAAAAGTTCCAATTATATTCAGTTGTAAAATAATGACGATAATATGGAGTTATCATCATATTCTCATTGTATCTAAAATCTACTTCTTGTTTTTCTAAATTAAATTGTACAGAAATACCAAAAGAAGATTCTTCATTTATATAGTTTTCATAAGAAAAATCTAGAGTTTTTATGATTAGAGCATCAGCAATATCTAATTTAAATTCTCTTTGAGAAAAAGTAATTGAGCTAATGAAAAGTGTAAATAGTAAAATTGATTTTTTCATAAATTGTCTTTTAGCTTTTAACGATGTAATTACTAAACTTATTTTATAGACGAATGCTTTTAAAAACGGTATCCAACAGAAATTCCAACTCTACCAATGGCATCATCATAACTATTTTCAGAAAAATTACGTCCCACACCTAAAACTAATTCTGTGGTAAAACCTTTTTTAGAAACAAATTTTCCTCCAATAGAAATACCTAAACCAAAGCCAGTTTCAAAGTTATTAGAATTACTATAATAATCGTAGTGATCATAATAATCATAATAATAGTCTCTTGCAGAGTACAACATACCAAAACCTTCTACAAAAAAGCCTCTTGCAAAATTTCCCGAAAAATAACGTCTGTAAAAAGGTGTAAGCGAATAATTTAAATCACTTTCATCTCTATCTGTATTTATTGTAGCTGCAATTCCATAAGAAGACTCTTCATCAATTAAACGCTCGTAAGAAACATCTATCCATTTTGCAGCGACTAAAGTTAAAGCGTTAATTTTAATTTCTGTTTTTTTATTGATGTCTTGCGGATAATTTTCTTCTTTTTCTTGTGCAAAAGCAATTGTAGTTACAAAGACTAAAATAATAAAAGTAATTTTTTTCATGGTTAAGTTTTAGATTTAAGTAAACAAATTTATCAAAAACCTTACCAAGAATATTAAAAATTAGCTCTTAATTGTATACTGCCTGTATGAATGGTTTTCGAATTTTCACTTTTTCTACCCAAATAATTTAAATTTAGGTTTAAAAAAGCGTTTAGTTTTCGGTTAAACAACAAGCTCCAAGTATAATTTTTACCTGCTTGTAAACCCTCTAACATTTGGTAGGCAACAGGTGTGTTGGTATCTCCAGTAAAATCATTTAAAAATACATTTACATTGGCAGAAATTTGATTTTTCTTTTTGCTGATGTAAAAATATTCTATCCCAAATTTTTGTTGATTCAATTTTTCGAAATCTTCTAATTTGTTTTGTTTATTTTTAAAGTGATAAAATGCAGAAAACCGATTGTTTTGGTTGTATAAAAAACTAATTTTTGGCTGAATTTCATTAGCATTAATTTCGTAGTTTCTGTCTGTAAAATTTTCTGTTTCTAAACTATTTTTTGATGTTTTTGTCATTAAGTCTATCAACCAGAAATCTGCAAATTTATGGGCATAATCTAATTGATGTAAATTAATGTTATTTTCTTGATTACCAATAATGTATTGTTGTTTTAATTTCGAGTTTCCATAAGTAAAAGTTATACTGTTTTTCTGTAAATCTTTATTATAAAACAAACTATTTCTGATGTTTAAATTCAAACCAATTAATGAATTTTCATTAAAATCGAAAGGATTTAATTGAAACGAATTTTCAGTTCTTTCTTGTTCGTTTTCTACAGTTAAATATGTTTGATTATAAAAGTGAGAAATCAACTTTTTAAAACCAGTTTTAGTAGCCCAATTTCTTGGATTTATGTTTATAGATTGATTTAATTTGGCACGTTGAGTTGAAATAAAACTTAAATTTGGTTTTGGCAAACGCAAGTAATTGGCTTGGTCTTGAAATTGTGCAATTTCGAACTCATTAAAATCTTTAATTCCGTCGTTATTATAATCAATCCAAGTATAAAAACCCAAACCAGGTTCTGTCTGAACATAAATATAATCTTGTTGAGCTACATTACCTGAAGAAGTTTCATAAACTGTACTTAAATTGATAAAATTTTTGAACAATTTTTGACTAAAAACAACTCTAGAGTTTAGTGCTTTTTCATCATCAGAAAAGTTGTTTTCTGTAATTCTATAATTGGCATATACACTTAAATTGGTGTTTTTATTTTTGATGAGTTTACTATCTATATAAATTGTTTTTCTGTTATTAATTTCTGCAAACTGATTCGATTTTATACTGTCGTTGTTTCTAAAATTATAACCAATTTTTGCAAATATTTTTGTGGAATCTCCAACACCAAAATAACCTTCGTATTCCTTAAAACGATGACTTGTATTTATAAATTGATGGGTTGTTACGTCTTTTCTAGAATTGGTTTCGAAATTAATAAACGCACCCAACCAAGATTTTTTAAGTGAATGTTCTACTTTTGCTTGTGCTCTAAAAAATGAATTGTCTTCAACATTAGAAGTATTAGATAAAAAGCTTCCATCAACAAAAAAACTTGTTGTATTGGCTTTAATTTTCGATTTTAGTTGATGTTTAGTTCCTTTAAAACCATTGTTGTAAGTTAAATTGTAAAACTGATAACTAAGAAAATCTTCTTTTTTATTGGTTAAATTTAATGCCGATTGAAAATAGTTTTTAGTAGCATTATTGCTTAAAATATTCCAATCTCTATTAAATTCAACAGGCTCATAACCTTGTTCAGAATAAAAGTTTTTTTGTGCATATTCGTGGCTAATTTTACTGGTTAATTTCCAACTTTTATCGATTAAAATCTGCTCCCAATTAATTTTTGCAGCCACTGCAATATTGTTTTCATCATCTATTGCAGAATACAAATTGGCATCTCTGTTACTAATGGCAATTTCGGTATCTAAACTGGTTTTTTTATCGGTGTTTAATTCAGATTTTACAATAAATAATTGCGATTTTGTTGGGGCAACAAGTCTAGTAATTGGGCTATAATCACCCAGATTTGTGCCTACAAAACTAAAAATACTTCCTGTTGCAATAGTATCATCTAAAACATAATCTCCATTATTAGTTCCAACATTTGTAAAAGTTACCGTGTATAATTCGTCGTTTTCATTGGTAGAATATTCAAAATATTCTTGTGTTCCGTCTGTTACTTTTTTGTAGAGAATTTTATTTTCATCAAACACATCAATAAAAGCACTTTCAGAAAACATAGCCTCTTCGTTATTACCAGCATTGACTAAAATCTCTTTTTGTTCTGTAGATAAACTTTGTTGTAAAGGTTGATTTTTAGCATCATTTTCAGAATAAAAATAACCAGCAATACTAAATTTTTCTCCTTTATATTCGGCTTTATCATAGGTAATAAAACGTGTGTAATTTCTTTCTGCGTACTGAAAATCTATCCAAATACGCATATCATTTGTAATAGGATAAGTGGTGTTAAAGGTAATTTCACCCAAATTATAATTTATGGTATAATCTTCGTTTTCGCCTCTTTTTATTAAAGAACCATTTACATACACCTGTTCTGAGCCTTCTATCATTAAAATTACAGACTCATTATTTGCACCGTAAATTTTATATGGTCCTTGGTTGCCTTCTACACCTGTAAAATTAAAAGTGTTGAATTTACCTCTAACCACAGCACCAGATGCAGCCACTTTTAAATTGTTATTTACATTGGCTTCTACTTCTAAACCAGAAACTTGTTTTGTAAACGGAAAGAAGAACGTTTCTGTATTTTTAAGTGATAAATCTCCAGCTCTAACTCGCCAATTATCAGTAAACATTTCTATAAAAATACGATCAAAATCGGTTAAGTTTTGAGATACTCCATTGTTCTGAACAGGAATATTAGTATCAAAAATATTGGCTCTTAAAGTTACTTCTTTAGAAAGTTTACCAGATATTTCTAAATCTAATGCAGAATTGGTAACTGCATTTTGATTGTTACCAGAAGTGATGCCTCGTGTAATAAATCCTCTGGTTTGTAAACCATCAAAAAGTTTGATGTCTGTCTTTTTTTTGTTGGTTGTTAAACTGTATAATTGGCCTTGGTTTGTATTGCTTTGTAAAATTAGTTTTTCATCAAAAGGAGTATAGATTTTGGTGATAAAATCGGGCAATCTAAAATATTCAACTGTAATTTTTTTGTATTTTTTTGAGTTGATAATTAAGATGGCTTTGCTAAAGTTGATGTTGTAATTCTTTGAAGGAATTATTTGTTGTTTATCATCAAAAATTTTAAATTCTTGTGGATTTAAAGCCACAGAATCTAATTGAATAGTGTCTTGTTTTACCTCAATAATTTTCTTTCTATAATCTGTAGATTTAGTTTGACTCTGAATTGATAATCCAAAGAAAAGGATAACATAAAAGAATATTTTTTTAAACATAGAAACTATAAGAAGCTAACGTAAAAATATGTTTTTATGTTTTAGTTTTTTAAAAATTAAGAAAATCTATTTTTCTAAGATTCTAGTAGGTTCCATATTTGTGTTAAAAACTCTCATTATATAAATTGTATCTAATTTAATATAATAAACCATTTTAAAACTCCATTTGGTAATAAAACGAACATTTTCGTTATTATAAAAAGGTTCAATAGGGTAAGAAAAAGGGAATTTAATGATTGAGTTTGGTAGTTCTAAAAGTGTATCTAATACCATTAAAGCGTTTTGAGGACTTTTTTTGGCAATATATTTTATGTTTTCTGATAAATCTGTATTGGCTTTACTGTCCCAAATTATTTGCATCAACAATATTTTTTCTAACTTCTTGAGTAGTAAATAAAGTTGCTTTATTAGTGTTTATGGCATCAATACTTAAATCCATTTCCTTAACATAGTCATTTTCAGAAATAGGTTCTCCATCAGCAGAATAACCAACACTATTTTCTTTTTCAAGTAAAGCTTTTACTTTCTTTAAAAGTTTAGTGTCTGATATTGCTAAAATTTTCTGAGCTAATGATATTTTTAAAGTTTCTGTACTCATAATTATTTCAAAGATAATCAAAGAAAATGTATTTATTAAATCCTTTTTCTTTTTTAAAGAGATGATAAAGTTACTGGTAAATCTCAGTTAAAAAAGAGATTGTTGTTTTACAGGATTTTCGTGCGCTAACAACCATTTTTTACGCCAAATTCCGCCTGCATAACCTGTTAAAGAACCATCAGAACCAATTACTCTATGGCAAGGAATTACAATCCAAAGTGGGTTTTTTCCATTTGCTGAAGCTACTGCTCTTATGGCTTTTACATCGCCTAAAAACTTACTTTGTTGTAAATACGATCTCGTTTTTCCATAAGGAATATCTAACAAAGCTTTCCAAACTTTTTTTTGAAAAGAAGTTCCTTTAGGATTTACAGTTAAATTAAAACTGGCTCTTTTTCCTTTAAAATATTCTTCTAATTGCGTAACACATTCTTGTAAAACTTCAGGAGTTGTTGTCTTTAGTAGTTCGTCAGAAATTGAATCATCATCTAAAATTGTAATAGATTGAATTCCGTTTTTATCGCCAATAATTTCAGCAATACCAATTGGTGTTTTGTAATATGTGGTTTGTGAATTCAATTATAAATTATATTTTTCTCTTAATTCTTTAGCTTCTTTATCTGATGCATAATTCATCATTAATAAACCTTCAACCGTTTTTATTTTTCTGTTTTTAATCTGATTGGCAATATAATTTCTGGCATCGTCCGTTTTCTTAAAAGAATCACTAAAAATTGCGATTAATTGTTTCGTATTTGCTTTTGCAAATTTATTTTTTACAATTTGAGCGGCTATAAAATCAACAATTAAATGAGTTTCTCTTAAACTACAAATTTGAATTTGTTTTTCTATTTTTTTGTTAATTGTAGCAAGCTTTACAAAATTTTCTATTCCTTTACTATACATTGGTTCTGTCTTAGAATATGTGTTTTTTGTCCTGCCCTCATAATCATCAACAGATAATTGAATGGAAATAATATCCGAAAAATTTATTTTTTCTTTGTCAATAATAAATTCGTCTTCAGTTATTTTTAGATTTCCAGTATAAGTTATCAGAATATCTTCTTTAGAAAAAAGCGTAAAAAACTGAGAAATTGCGTAAACAATAAAAGAAACAACGGCCAATGGAAAAAAGATAGTTTCTAAAAAGTTAAAACCTAAATATTTTTTATTGATTAAAATAATTAAAAACGAAATCATTGAAATAGCTATACCTAAATAAGTATAAGTTTTAGGATGCTCAAAATTGAAGAATTTTTCTTTTGTTGTAATTGTGTCAAATACCATCAAATTCCAAAAACGTCTTTAGAATTTTGCGTGGTAATTTCTGCAATTTCGTTGTAGGAAAATCCGTAAATATCTACCAATTTATCAACAACATTTGTTAAGTATGCACTTTCATTTCTTTTGCCTCTATAAGGAGTTGGTGCTAAATAAGGAGCGTCTGTTTCTAGTACAATGTGTTTGATGTCAATTTGGTTTAAAAAGGTATCAATTTTACCATTTTTAAAAGTGGCAACACCACCAATTCCTAATTTCATGTTGTAAGAAATGGCTTGTTTAGCTTGTTCTAATGTACCTGTAAAACAATGAAAAATCCCTCTTAAATCATCACTTTTTTCTGATTCTAGTACTTCAAAAACTTCATCAAAAGCATTTCTACAATGTATGTTTATGGGTATTTTCTTTTCTTTTGCCCACTGAATTTGTGTTTTAAAAGCTTCTTGTTGTTGGGTTAAAAAAGTTTTGTCCCAATACAAATCTATACCAATTTCACCAATAGCATAAAATTGTTTTTTATCGATCCATTTTTTTACAAGTGCCAACTCTTCTTTGTAATTTTCCTTAACAGAAGTTGGATGTAAACCCATCATTAAAAACACATTATCAGGATTTTCTTTTTCTAAAGTAAACATTTTTTCTGTGTAAGTAGAATCAATTGCAGGAATAAAAAAGCGAGTAACACCAGCATCTTTTGCACGCTGAATCATTGCTTTTCTATCGTCATTAAATTGTTCTGAATATAAATGAGTATGTGTATCTGTAATCATTAGTTAAGATTGATTTTCATCAACAAAATTAAGAATATTCATGCGTATAAAATCAAAACATGGCATCTTTATAATCTGTATCTTTGCAGAAAATATACAAAATGACTTTCCAAGATTTAGACTTATCAAATCAGTTACAATATGCTATTGACGATTTAGGTTTTCAAAACCCAACTCCAATTCAAGAGCAAGCATTTTCTGTGGTTAGATCTGGTAAAGATGTTGTAGGAATTGCGCAAACAGGTACAGGAAAAACCTTTGCGTATATGATGCCAATTTTACGCGATTTAAAATTTTCGAAACAATTGCATCCAAGAGTTTTGGTGTTAGTGCCAACGCGTGAATTGGTTTTGCAAGTTGTAGATGAAATTGAAAAATTATCAAAATACATTAATACAAGAGTGTTGGGTGTTTATGGTGGTGCAAATATCAACACACAAAAACAAGCCATTTTACAAGGTCAAGATATTATTGTGGCAACTCCTGGACGTTTGTACGATTTAGGTTTAAGTAATGCTTTAAAATTAAAATCGATTCAGAAATTGGTAATTGATGAGGTAGATGTAATGTTAGATTTAGGCTTTCGTTTTCAGTTGATGAATATTTTTGATATTCTACCAGAAAGAAGACAAAACGTGCTGTTTTCTGCAACTATGACAGAAGATGTAGATGCTTTAATTTACGATTTTTTTAAAAATCCGCAGAAAATATCTATTGCAGTTAGTGGAACTCCATTAGATAATATAGAGCAGGTTTCTTATAATATTCCCAATTTTTTTACTAAAGTAAATTTGTTAAATCATCTTTTAAGTGATAAACAAACATACAATAAGGTGTTAATATTTGTAGGTTTTAAAAGAACTGCAGATTATTTATTTAAACATTTAGAAGAAGTTTTTGGTAGCGAAACTTGTGTAATACATTCTAATAAAACCCAGAATTACAGAATACGTTCTATTCGTCAGTTTGATGAAGGTAATAACCGAATTTTAGTAGCTACAGATGTTATGGCTCGTGGTTTAGATTTTGATAATGTGAGTCACGTTATTAATTTTGATACGCCAGATTTTCCTGAAAACTATATGCATAGAATAGGTAGAACTGGTAGAGCAGAAAAAGCGGGTAAAACGATTCTTTTATCCACAGAAAAAGAGCAAAAAGCAAAAGAAGAAATAGAAACTTTAATGGATTATAAAATCCCGGTTTTAGAATTGCCAGAAGAAGTAGAAATTTCGAAATTGTTGACGGAAGATGAACGCCCAAGTGAAGATAGAGAACAATCTAAAAATAGAACAGGACAAGAATATGTGCCAGGACCAGCTTTTCATGAAAAGAGTGAAAAGAATAGCAAAGTGAATTTAGGAGGCTCTTATAGAAGAGAAATTGCTAAGAAATATAAGAAGCCCAAAACTAGAGGTGATAAAAATTATAATAGACGAAATAAGAAGAAATAGGTAAAATTGTATTTAAAATGTCATTTTGAGCGAAATGTAATGAAGTCGAAAAATCTCAATTATTTAGATTTCTCCACAAGGTCGAAATGACAGATTAATTGAAATTTAAAGAAACTAAAAAACAATGCAGATTTTAACGAAACAAGAATTGCATAATTTGGCAATGAATATAGTAGGAGAGAAGCTCACCAAAATGGGTTATGAGTTCCAAGCCATTAACAGTCAATTAAAAAGACATCCTCAGTTTGTATTGTTTAAAAAAGGAGAACCTACCATTTTTGTATTGGTAAAAGCGACTAACAATCTTCAAAATCCGAACGATTATGATAGTATTTGGATGGAAACTTTTATCAATCATGCAAAAAAACAAAATGCAAAAGTTTGGTTTGCAGGCGTAGGAATTGCGAATGCAGAAAGTATTGAAAGCCCTGTTTTTAAAGATCAACCTTATTATGTGGCTTTTGAAGATTTTTTAAAGGTTTTAGAGTAGGTTTTAGTTTAATTGAAATTAATCAATACTTTTAACCGTTCTTTTTTTTCGCATTCGTTTAGGTCCATACCAAAGCCAAAATCCTGTTATTGTAAAACTTATTAGAGCAAATCCCATTACAGAGGTATAAATTAGTTTTATTTGTCCATTTGTTGTTTCAAAATACCTGTCTAGTATAGAGCCATCATGAATGTTTTCGATAAAATCAGAACGTCTTTGCCCAATATGTAATAATTGGCCTGTTGCACCATCAAGTTGAATGCTCCAATAATGGTCTTCAAAAACAAATTTTACCATACCTTTATTTTTTCTGATATCAATTCGATCTATTTTTGATGAGAGTTTAGAAGATATTGAATCGTGTAGAATTTTACAAGCATTTTTGTGTAAACGATCTATTGGTAACCAGTCTTTAAGATTGGTTGATGTGCCTTGGTAAGATTTTGATAAAATAATGCCATTACTATGCTTTTTCCAACCTAATAAAAGTCCGGATACAGAAATAAAAAAGAAAAAAACGAATAATAAGGCACCTGTTTTTCTGTGAATTTTTCTAAAAATCCGTAATAATTTTGCTTGCTGTTGCCTTTTATTTTTAATGCTCATTGTTTTTCTTACGATTCTACCTCAGTAGTTATTCAGCAATAATATAATTTATAGGTATTATTTTATGCAAATTAAAAGTTAAAAGAGTTCAGGTTTTTAACATTTAACATTTAACCTTTAAAAACAAAAAAACCAACTTAAAAAAGTTGGTTTTTAATAAGGATGTTAAAGACTAAAATTACTCTGCATCTTGCTCTAATAATTCAAAAAACTGATTTAATTTAGGCATAATAATAATTTTTGTTCTTCTGTTTTTTGCTTTGTTTTCTTTAGTGTCGTTTTCTACTAAAGGGATATACTGACTTCTACCAGCTGCAATTAAACGTTGTGGCTGTACTCCGTATTTATATTGTAAAATACGAGTAATAGAAGTTGCACGTAATGCAGATAAATCCCAGTTATCTTGTATTATGTTTCTTTTAATTGGGGTAGAATCTGTGTGCCCTTCAATCATAACTTCCATTTCTGGTTGTCCTTTAATAACTTTGGCAATTTTCTCTAAAACTGTATATGCGTTATCAGTTACATTATAACTACCGCTTTTAAATAAAAGTTTATCAGATATAGAAATAAATACTACTGTTTTTTCTACATTTACAGTAATATCTTCATCTTGTATACCATCAGTTAAATTTTTAGTTAAGTGAAACTTAATAGCAAGATTTATAGAATCTTTTTGGGTCATTGCTCTTCTAATACCATTAATGTATTTGTCTTTTTCGCTTAATTGAGCAATTACTTTGTTTATACCATCAGAAGATGATTTAGATAAAACTGTTAAGTTTTCTACTTGTTTTAAGGCATTCTTCTTGTCTTCTTTTAACGAAGATACTTGTTCTGTAAGAGAAGAAACTTGCGTGTTTTGTTTTTCTTGATCTATTAAACATTGTTGTAAAGTTGTTTCTACTTTTAACAATTCGTCTTTTGTTTTAGCATGTGTAGATTCTAATTGCGCATATTGCTTTTTAGAAACACAAGAACTTACTAAGATTACAGTCAATATTAATAATGCTGTTATTTTTTTCATCATTTAAAAAATTAAATTCGACTACAAATTTAACAAAATCGACATAGAATAAGTAGTATAAATACGATTTTGTGAAAATTTTATATACTATTTTTGCAAAAAACGATTCACAAATTTATGAAATCAATACAGGGTGTATTCTTTTTTTTAAGCTTATTACTGTTATCAGCTTGTAAAACAGAGATTAAAAACCAAGACTATGTTTTAAAAGGAGGTGTTTTTGGAACCACCTATAAGATTACGTATTTAAATGCATCAGAAAATTATCAAAAATCTCTAGATAGTTTGTTTTTGGTGATTAATAATTCTGTATCAACTTATATTTCTACTTCAGATATATCCAAAATAAATGCAGGAGAAAAGGATGTTATTATTGATGATATTTTTGCAGAAGTTTTTAAAAAATCGAAAAGAATTTATAAAGAAACCGATGGTTTTTTCGATCCAACAGTGGGTAATTTGGTAAATGCTTATGGTTTTGGTCCTAAAAAAGAAAAGATAAACCTAACGCATCAACAAATAGATAGTAGTATGCAATTTGTTGGTTTAGATAAGGTTAGTTTGATAAATGATAAGATTGTTAAAGCACATCCAAAGGTATATTTAGATTTTAATTCTATTGCTAAAGGTTTTGGAATAGATATTGTATCTCGTTTTTTTGATACAAAACAGATAGAAAATTACTTGATAGAAATTGGAGGAGAAATACGAGCAAAAGGCTTAAAAAAGAATGGAAACCCTTGGGTTATTCAATTGGTGAATCCTGTTAAGGCTTTTGATAACGATGGCTTTAAAGTGATAGATTTGTCTAATAAATCTATGGCAACTTCTGGTAACTATAGAAAGTTTAGAATTGCAGATGATGGAAAAAAATACGTACATACTATTAACCCAAAAACCGGTTTGGCTACAGAAAGTAATTTGTTAAGTGCTTCTGTAATTGCACCTTTAGATTGTGCAGATGTAGATGCTTATGCAACTGCTTTTATGGCTATGGGTTTAGAAAAAACCAAACAATTTTTAGAAACCAAACCTGAAATTAAAGTCATCTTAATTTACGCATCAGAAGATGGTTCTTTAGTAGAATTTTCTACATACTAAATTATATTACAAGTCGTTAATTACTTAAATCGTTAACTTTTTATGAGTTCAAAAAAAATAAACTTTAAACAATTATTATCAATAGTAGTTATTTGTGTTTGCTGTGGTTTGCAGACGAATGGGCAATCAAACAAAAAAATAGCTTATTCATATATTAAAAAGGCAAATGCAGCCATAGAAGAAAGTATAGATTATGCAGAAGCACTCATCAACTTTAATAAAGCTATGGAATATATGGATGTTATTACAGATAAAAATGTAGCAAGTTTAGGGGCAAGATCGTATTATGAAATTCATCACAAACAGAGAACTATAGAAAGACAAATTAAATTTTTAGAAATTTCTAATAAATACTCTAAACAATATTTTGCCTTGGCTAAAAATAAAAATTCTAATGATTATTTAGATAATTTAGAGTTGTTTGCGCATGCTAAAAGCGATTTAAGGAAATTAAAATTTGCACTTAGAAAAAAAAGAATGGGTAAGTTTTAATTCTTGATTATCAGCTTTTTTTATTAAATTGCAGCTATTGCAAAAAAAAATAGAAAAAGTACTTACCTAACTATGAAAAAAATTGTTGTTGTTATATGTTTATTGGCATTTGGTGTAAATGAAGCTCAAACGAATAAAGATATTGCAAATGTGTATATTAGAAAAGCAAATGAAGTTTTAACAGAAAGTATTGATTTTGAGACAGCCCTTACTATGTTTCAAAAAGCAATGAAGTATACAGATACTATTCTAGATAAAAAAATAGCTTCTTTAGGGGCGTCTGTATATTTTGAAACCTATCATCAGCAAACAGATTTAAAAAATCAACTAGCATTTTTAGAAAAAGCGAAATACTATTCTAAACAGTATTTTCTTTTAAATGATGGTAAAAATAAAAAATCGGAAGAATTTATAAATAATTCAGATAATTATGTATTTATTCTAGAAAATATAGAAAGCATAAATGATAAATTAGATAAAATAGAAGCAGATCGTATAAAAAAAGAGAAAGAATTACGCAGAATAGATTCTTTAAAAACGGTTTGGATAAAAAAATCTAATGCCTTGTCTTTTAAAGCAGACAGCATCTATAAATTTAATAAAAACAATGTGGCTTTATATACAAATGCTGGTTACTTTGGATTAATAAATGATAGAGGTGAAGTACTTATAAAAGCCAACCAATATAAAGATGCTATTACTTTTGATGGTTTTATAATATTTAAAAATAAAGCTGTTAATCCTACAAAATTATTTAGTTACAATACCAATAATAATGTAAGTTTTCAAATACCTAGTATCTCTGATTTTAATATACTTTCTACACATTATGGTAAAGTAATGTTACCTAGAGGCAATGGTAGATTAGTTACCTATCCAAACAATTCGCACAGCGCTTTTGTATACGATCTTAACGTTAAAAAAATGATTAAAATAGCGAATATTGAAAATCTTTTTAAAAGATTAGAAAAGATTGAAGCTATTAGAAAATACAACAAAGACGATCAAGTTAAAATTGATAAAGATTGGTATAATTTTGGAGGTCATTTAGGAGGAGGAATTCATCCTTTATATGGAGTAGAAGATTATAATTTAAAGGGATTTTTATGTTCTCTAGATGCAAGCTTTTTAAGTGCTACTTCAAATTATCAATATATAGGAGGTTTCTACAATAACAAATACCAAGCAATTCGAGGCACTCAAGTTGTATGGATAAATCAAAATGGAACAAAAGTAAGTGCTGCCGAAGATGAAGGTGGTGTATATACTGGAAATTCTGTGCTAAGCAAATTAGAAAATGGTAATTATCAAATTAAAAAAGATGGTGTTATTATTCTAGGAACTGAAAGCTTAGAAAAAATAGGTGATTTTTTGAGAAATTTTACTAAAAAATAATTAGTCTAATTTATAACAAACAGGTAAAATTTCGCCTTTCATTAAACAGTATTGCTTTACTTTTTCTGTTGATATTTTTTGGGTATAATCTATTTCATCAACCTTAAAACCTACAGAACGTAGTCTGTTAAAATAATCTTTTCCGTAAACTCTTACATGGTCATATTGACCAAAAATTTTAGCACGTTCTTTTTTATCTGTAATAGAATCATCTTCAAAAGTTGTTTCTCTTGATAAGTCTTGTGGAATTTGAAAAATACCAAATCCGCCTTTTTTTAAGACTCTATACAATTCTTGCATTGCTTTTTTATCGTCTGTAATATGTTCTAAAACATGATTGCAAAAAACAACATCAAACTCATTGTCTTTAAAAGGTAAATCGCAAATATCTGCCTTAACATCTGCAATCGGACTTTCTAAATCTGAAGTAATGTATTCTAAGTTTTTTTGTTTTCTAAAGATGTCTAAAAAACATTGCTCAGGAGCAATATGTAACGTTTTTAATTTTTTGGTTGATGTAAAAAAGTTGGTTTCATCCTTTAAAAACAACCACATTAAACGATGCCTTTCTAATGATAAAGTTGATGGAGAAAGTGCATTTTCGCGCTGTTTACCATAACCATAGGGCAAAAAATTACGAAACGATTTGCCATCAATAGGATCTGTAAATTGATTTCCTTTTAAAGTTAATGCAATTATTGGACGCACTACATAACTCGCTTTTATGAGCCAGGGTCTTGGAATTGAATTTAATATGGATTTAAAGATTTTGTTTGACACGGATTTCACAGATTTACACTGATAATAGTGTTATAAAATTACTCTTTTATATCTTAAACTATCTTCACCAAAATTAATTAGTAAACCCAATTTAAGACTAGAAACGGCTAGGTAGTTTAATGTTTGTTTAATATGAGAAGAGGTTAAACATTGCACAGCTTTTATCTCTAAAATTATTTTATCATTAATAATAAAATCTGCTCTATATGCATGAGGCAGTATATTTCCTTTATAACTGATGTTGAATTTTTTCTCTTTTGAATATTTAATATTGTTATCAATCAACTCGATTTCTAGGGCATCACTATAAACGATCTCATTAAATCCTTTTCCTAATTGATTATGAACTTCCATACAAATACCTATAATTTTATAAGTTTCTTCTTTGTAAAGTAAATTGTTCATTTTCTTAAAATTAATTTATCCGTGAAAATCGGTGAAATTCGTGTCTAAATATTTTGTCGGAATTCGTCTTCTTCATCAGTAACAATACCTAAAGCTTCATTTATATATTTAAAAGTAGAAAGTAGTTCTGGTTTTCCGTTAACAATGGCAACATCATGCTCAAAATGTGCAGATGGTTTGTTGTCTAAAGTAGTAATTGTCCAGCCATCTGCATGTTGTTTTATTTTATGAGTGCCCATATTTGTCATTGGCTCTATGGCTACAACCATACCTTCTACAAACTTTTTTCCTCTACCTCTTCTACCATAATTTGGCATTTCTGGGTCTTCGTGCATTTTTCTACCCAAACCATGGCCTACTAATTCTCTAACCACTCCATAACCATGTTTTTCGGTAAAATTCTGAATAGCATAACCAACATCGCCAACTCTTTTACCAACTTTAAATTCTCTAATACCAACATATAAACTCTCTTTGGTAATTTCTAATAATTTTTTGGTTTCAGCATCAATTTCGCCAACAGCAAAAGTATATGCATGATCTCCATAGAAACCATTTTTTAAAGCACCACAATCTATAGAAATAATATCGCCTTCTTTTAAAGGTTCATTTGTTGGGAATCCATGAACAACTTGCGAATTCGGACTCATACAAAGTGTATTTGGAAAATCGTAAAGCCCTAAAAAACCAGGAATTGCTCCTTGTTCTCTTATAAAATCTTCTGCTAATTTGTCTAAATATAAAGTAGTTACTCCAGGTTTAACTTCTTTAGCTAACATACCTAAAGTTTTAGAAACGATTAATGCACTTTCGCGCATAATTTCTATTTCTTCTCTGGTTTTAATATGAATCATTCTCTAAAAATTGAAATGCAAAGTTACTATATTTATTAGTAATTATTTGCTGATTTCTGTAAAGCTAATCCACAAGTATGCATATGAAAAAAAGACACGAATTTTAGAGATTTATTGTTTAATCTTTAAAATTCGTGTCTGTAAATATCTTTACTAAAAAAAAAGATTTTATTCGCTTTTATCGTAAGAATGTTTGTAAGGTGCTCCTGTAAGTATTTTTAAAATATCTTTTTCTAAATTCTCTCTAGGATATTCTACATAACGTCCTACTTCTTTACCTTCTTTATAAAAAATAAAAGTTGGCACTCGTATTATATGATAACCTTCTTGTAAATTATCTGGTGTTTTTTTATTTCTACCTACAGTAACTAATTCAAAATAATTTAAATCGAAACCAGTTTCTTCTAGTATTTTATAAAAACGCGGAGTTTCTCTTTTGCTATCTCCACACCAAGTACCCATAAAACCTTTAATGGTAAAATTATTAATAATAGGTTTTAGTTTTTCGATAACTTCTTTGTTTGTGTCGTACTCACTATATCTGCTGTTAAACCAAGATTTATAAGCATCATCTGCAAACGAATTTTTATCTGCAAAACCTATTAAATAACCTCTATCGTTTTTAGTGGCATTTGCTTCTTTGGCTTTTATCTTAACATATTCTTTTACTTTTACAGCTTCTTTTGTTACTTCTTTTTCTTTGTTGGTTACAGTAGTTTTACTTGTATTACAAGAAATAAAGGCAACAATAGCTAATAAAAGTGTGATTTTTTTTAACATTATAAAAGCGAATTTTGCGTCATTTCTTCTGGTTGATCTACACCCATTAAATCTAAAATTGTTGGTGCAATATCACCTAAAATTCCACTTTTAATCGATTTTATTTCATCATCAATTAAAATAAAAGGAACAGGGTTTGTGGTATGTGCTGTATGAGGTGATCCATCAGGATTCATCATTGTTTCACAATTTCCATGATCTGCAATTAGTAAAGTTGAATAACCATTCGCTAAACCAGTTTCTATAACTGCTTTTGCACATTCGTCTACAGTTTCGCAAGCTTTTATGGCAGCTTCCATAATTCCTGTATGGCCAACCATATCTCCGTTTGCAAAGTTTAAACAAACAAAATCAGCTTCGCCTTTTTCTAAATCTTCGCAAAGTGCATCTTTTAATTCGTAGGCAGACATTTCTGGTTTTAAATCGTAAGTAGCAACTTTTGGCGAGTTTCTTAAAATTCGAGATTCACCTTCAAAAGGTTCTTCTTGTCCTCCAGAAAAGAAAAAAGTAACGTGAGGATATTTCTCAGTTTCAGCAATTCTGATTTGTTTTTTACCAGCAGCAGATAAAACTTCTCCTAAAGTATTTTTGATGTTATCGTTATTATAAATCACATTAATTCCTTTAAAAGAAGAATCATACAGTGTAATTGTAGTATAATACAAGTCTAGTTTTTTCATACCAAAATCTGGAAAATCATTCTGACATAAAACGTTGGTTAGTTCTCTACCTCTATCAGTTCTATAATTAAAGAAAATTACGGCATCACCTTCTTTAATTTGTGCTTTTGGAGATCCGTCTTCGTTGGTAATAATGATTGGTTTATGAAATTCATCTGTTAAACCAGCCTCGTAATTGGCATTTAAAGTTGCAATAGCATCTGTAGTTTTTGTACCAATTCCATTTACTAAACCATCATAGGTTTCTTTTATACGTTCCCATCTATTGTCTCTATCCATTGCGTAATAACGACCAGTAATTGATGCTAATTCACCAACACTTTTTGTCATATACTCTTGCACATCATTAATAAAATACGTTCCAGATTTTGGATCACAATCTCTACCATCTGTAAAGGCATGTAAAAAAACATTGCTTACTTCATTTTCTTTAGCAACATCTATAATTCCTTTTAAATGATCTATGTGTGCATGAATTCCTCCATTAGAAACCAAGCCTAATAAATGCACATTTTTGTTGTTTTCTTTGGCATATTTAAAAGTATCTAACAACACTTTTTCTTTACCTAGCGTTTTTTCTTTAACAGCTTTGTTAATTCTAGCTAAATTTTGATAAACAATTCTACCAGCACCTAAATTCATATGTCCTACTTCAGAATTACCCATTTGTCCTTCAGGCAAACCAACATGTTCTCCATCAGTTCTTAATTCTGCATTCGGATATTTATCATATAAAGAGTTGATATATGGTGTTTTTGCATTGTATATGGCAGATACTTTTGGGTCTTGTGTAATTCCCCAGCCATCTAAAATCATTAAGATTACTTTCTTGTCCATTTTGTAGTTTTATTAGGTAAAAATAAGAAAGATTTTGGAGATATTTTTAAAATTCTACGAAACCGATAAAGTTGAGAATCTAATCATTAAAATGAGTTTAAATAACATATTAACATAAATTGAGTAATTTTTTTGATAAAATTTACGAATACGTTAAACGCTTGTTAAATGAAGTAAAGTTCTGAAACATAATTGATTTAGTTTGGTCTATTGAATAGATACAAACAACCATAAATTTTAAAATAACTTAAAAACCTATCTATTATGAAAAAATTAATCTTAAACACATTTATCTGTTTATTGGCTTTTTCTGGGGCAACTAATGCAGTTTCTACCAAGGCTACTAACAAAACAATTACAATAACAAAAGCGGGTTATGCAGTAAGCTCATTTTGTAAATTAATACAAATGGGAAATTACGATGCTGTTAAGGCGCTAATTAAATCGGGTCAAGATGTTAACGAAAAATCGACAGGTTTAACTCCGTTAATGTTTGCTGCCAGACATAATAAACCTGAAATCGCAAAATTATTAATTGATCATGGTGCAAAATTAGACACAAAATCTGACAAGGTTTTAAAAATGACAGCGTTACAGATTGCAAAAAGATCTAAAGCAGAAGATGTTATAAAAGTGATAAAAGCTGCCTATCGAAAAAAATAATTAAAGTAAGTAAGTGAAAAGCTGTCTGAAAAGACGGCTTTTTTTTTGTTTAAAATTTTATAAAGCCCATAATGTAAATGACGATTATTAAAAGACAAGTAGCAATAATAGCAAATCTTCTAAACCTTTTTTTGTTTTCTGCTTGTAGCTTTTCTCTTATTCTTTTGAGTTGTGCAGGGGTAGATTTTTTAGGAAAAGAAACTTGAATGTTTTTACCTTCTTTAAAATCTTTCATTTTTTTAAAAGTAGAAACACGTGTTCTTTTGTTGTTTTTTAAACTTGTAATCATTGCTGCTGCAGAACCTCCAAAACCCATAATAGTATCTCTTTTATATTATAAGTAGTTGAAAACCAGTAAATGTTACAATAGTTTACTTTTTAAATTCTGATTTTAATTTAACAAATACTCCTTTTTGTGCTTCAGATAAATGGTCTGCAGTAAAAATAGAAATGCCTTTTGCGCCATTTTTCTTTGCAATTTTAATCGCTTTTTCTAAATCTTCTGCATTTCGTAAAGCAGGAGCATATAATCCAGAAATAATAGGAAAATCGACATCATTTACTCCTTGTTTTGTAGCAAAACCAATCTAATTGATGTTTTGTCTGTAAAAATTTTGATACAACATTGGGTAGGCAGTGTCTAAATTCCAATCGTTCCAAGTTTGTATTACCTTTTTCTAGCAATTGGATGATAACCATAATCGAATTTAGACATTTTTGTATGTTGAACCAAATTGTATTTAGGTTGTAAATTTGCTTTTTCCCAACAATTTCATTCGCTTTTCTATTAATAATAATTTTAGAACCACATAATTTTTAGGGATGATGATATCATCAGAAATAGAAACTGTAATTTTTTGTTCTTTTTTACAGCAGCAAAAAAGAAGTATTAGACTTAAATAGATTAGTTTTTTCAAGAAAGGTTTTTTAATAAAGCTAAAGTACTAAAAAAGCAGTTGTAAATAAATTGTATTGATTTATCTGTAATTATTCGTAATTTTACTCAACTAATTTTATGAAATTCGTAATGAAAAATGATTTAGATTTTAATGAAGTAACTAAAAAGCTGCCAAAACATTTGCATAAATTTATTGTTAAGCAACCTTATGATGAATATACAGCGCAAAACCAAGCAGTTTGGAGGTATGTAATGCGAATGAATATTGATTATTTAAGTAAAGTTGCGCATAAATCTTACATTCCAGGATTAAAAAAAACAGGAATTTCTACAGAGAATATTCCAAGAATGGAAGGTATGAATCGAATTTTAAAAGAAATTGGTTGGGCTGCAGTTTCTGTGGATGGATTTATTCCGCCAAATGCTTTTATGGAATTCCAAGCCTATAATGTATTGGTAATTGCTTCAGATATGAGAACCATAAATCATATAGAATATACACCTGCACCAGATATTATTCACGAGGCTGCAGGTCATGCACCAATTATTGCAAATCCAGAATATGCAGAATATTTAAGACGTTTTGGCGAAATTGGTTGCAAAGCAATATCATCTGCCAAAGATTACGAAATGTATGAAGCAATCAGGCTTTTATCCATATTAAAAGAAAACCCGAATTCTACCGAAAAAGAAATACAAGATGCACAAGATGCAGTAGAACATTTACAGGAAAATATGGGCGAATTGTCTGAAATGGCTCAAATTAGAAATTTACATTGGTGGACAGTAGAGTATGGGTTAATTGGCTCAGTAGAAAAGCCTAAAATTTACGGAGCAGGTTTACTTTCTTCTATAGGAGAAAGTGCTTGGTGTATGCAAGACAAAGTTAAAAAACTACCTTATACCATAGAAGCTGCAAACATAAATTTTGATATTACAAAACCACAACCACAATTATTTGTAACCCCAAATTTTGCTCATTTAAGTTTAGTTTTAGAACAATTTGCCAATACAATGGCAATTCGTAAAGGTGGTTTAAAAGGCATACAAAAGTTAATCAATTCTAAAAATTTAGGTACAATAGAGCTAAGTACAGGAATCCAAATTTCGGGTATTTTCACAGAGGTAATAGAAGATGATAATGGTAAGCCCATTTACATTAAAACCCAAGGAAATACGGCATTGTCTAATAGAGATAAAGAATTAATTGGTCATGGAATAGAAAACCATAAAGAAGGTTTTGGGAGCCCCATAGGAAAATTAAAAGGAATTAATATTGCTATCGAAAACATGAGCCCCAGAGATTTAGAAGCCTATCAAATTTATGAAGGTAAGAGAATTGCTTTGGTTTTTGAAGGTGGTGTAAAAGTAGAAGGAAACGTAATTACAGGTACAAGAGATTTGCGAGGTAAAATATTATTAATAACTTTTAAAAATTGTACTGTTACTTATAAAGATAAAATATTGTTTCAACCAGATTGGGGTTTGTATCACATGGCAGTTGGTAAAGAAGTAGTTTCTGCTTACACAGGTGCTGCAGATATAAATTCTTTTAAAGACACTACAGAAGTTTCTAAAACCAAAACATACAAAATAAAATATACTGATAAAGAAAGAGAATTGTACGCACTTTATAGTGATGTAAGAAAAATGAGAGCAAAAAAAACAGTAACTGAAGAAAAGCTAACTGTAATATATAATCAATTAAAAAATAATTTTTCTAATGATTGGTTGCTGTTTTTAGAATTGTATGAATTAGCTTTGCAACATAATTTTTCTATTCAACAAGAATTATTAGTAGTTTTAGAAAAATTAAAATGTAACAAAAGCTACACAAAATTGATTGAAAATGGATTAGTTTTGTGCCAACAATAAAAAAAATAGAACATGGGTTTATTTGACATGTTTAAACGAAAAGACATGAGTGCAGAAATTAAAGAATACTTAGCCAAAGACGCAGTAATTTTAGATGTTAGAACTTTAGCAGAATGGAATGAAGGTCATATAGAAAATGCAAAACACATTGTATTAAACTTAATACCTTTAGAATTAGAACAAATAAAAGCTTGGAAAAAACCTGTTATAGCAGTTTGTAGAAGTGGTGCTAGAAGTGGACAAGCTACCCAGTTTTTAACTCAAAATGGTGTAGATGTAATTAATGGTGGTCCTTGGCAAAATGTTGCGAAACATTTAGACTAATTATAGTTGCCAAAACCTTGTTTTCTGCGTTTGTTTAATTTAGAAAATACTTTGTAAGAGTGTGTAATTTTTCTAATAATGGCAAAAATACCACCCAACATTGCAGCTACAAACGCGCCCATTGTTAAGGCATCAAAATCATGGCCAGTTATTAAATATTTTAGGTAGAATACAGCCATACCTATAAGTACAGATATGTAAAATACCTGTAGCTTAGATTTAGATAAGCTTGCGTAAACACCACATAAAATCCCTGTAATTATAGAGGTAGCTGTTATTTTAGTTAAAAATAATTCTGCCAATTTACTAGAGTTAGATAGTATAATTGATGTAACAAATATACCTACTAAGGCTCCTGCTATTATACCGATAATAATTTTTAATCATCTTCAAAAATATTATTTAAAGGTACAAAATAAAAAACAGCTAAATAAGATTTCTTTTTTGAGCTTTTATTACTGCCTCCATTTTACTATGTACTTGTAGTTTTTTGTATATGTTTTCTATATGTTTTCTTACTGTAGATGCAGATATAAATAGGTTTTCTGCAATTTTTGTATAGCTTAATCCTTTACTTAATTGAATTAATATTTCTGTTTCTCTTTTAGATAGTTTTATTTCTTCAGTGTCTTCTTTTTTTGTGGATACAACAACAGGTTTTCTAAGTAAATTTAATGTTTTTAAAGCAATACTTGGTGTCATTGGAGCACCACCTTCTGTAACTTCTTTAATACTTGTATATAAATTTTCGGCATCAATTTCTTTTAACAAATACCCATTTGCACCTGCTTTAATAGATTTAAAAATACAGTCGTCATCATCTACCACTGTAAGCATGATAACTTTTATTTGTGGATACTTATTTTTTACAATTTCAGTAGCTTTAATACCATCCATTTCTGGCATTTGAATATCCATTAAAATAACATCTATATTGTGGTTTTCCTCTAATTTACCAATTAATTCTGCACCATTATTTGCATGGAATTTTACAGAAATATCATCAAAAAAAGAAAGTTTTTCTTTAATAGATTTTAATAAAAAATAATTGTCTTCTGCAATACAAATTTTTAATTTCATAGTATTATTTTTTATAAAAAAACAGATGAATTTTAGTGCCTTGATTTAAAGTAGATAAAATTTGAATTTTCCCACCAATTTCACTCATTCTCTTTTCCATATTACTTAAGCCATTTCCTAGTTCAACCGTTTTTATGTCAAAACCAATTCCGTTGTCAATTACAGAAATTACAAACTCATTTTGTTTTTTGTCTATAATAACTTCAATTTTAGAAGCCTCTGCATATTTTATGGCATTGTTGATGGCTTCTTGTACAACTCTAAACAAATTCATGCCTTCCATAGAAGAAAAAGTCTCGTTTTTATCGATGTTATAATCAACAGAAAAATGAATGTTTTGAGTTGCAATTTTTGCTTTTTCTGTAAACGATAAAATTCTGGTATGTATATCTTCTACTGTAATTTCATTTTTATTCATTGCCCAAATAGTATCTCTTAATTGGTGTATGGTTTCTGAAGTAAAGGAACTGATACCAACTAATTTTTCTTTTAACTTTTCGCTTGCATCTTTGCTAACATATTTTAAGTTGTCTATAGAAGAAATAATAAAAGTTAATTGAGAACCTATATTATCATGTAAATCTCTAGAAATTCTTAAGCGTTGCTCTTGCAATCTGTTTTGGGTTTTTATCTTTGCTAAAGCATCTTTTAGATCTATTTCTTTTTGTAATTGTTGCTTTTTAAGTTGATTTCTTTTGTAAACAGCAAAAAAGATAATTCCTAAAATTAATAAAGCAGCTGCTAGTAGTATTGCATAAAAATTTCTGTTTTTTATTGCTAATTCTTTTTCTAATAGTTCTTTTTTTTGTTGGGCAATTTCTATTTCTTTTTTTGCTGTTTGGTATTTTGCTTCTGTTTCTTGTACAGTTTGGTCTCTTGTGTTTTTGAATACAGAATCTTTAATTTTTAATAATTTTTCGGTATCTTCTAGAGCTTTTCGTATGTTATTTTGTGCTTTGTAAACTTGAGCGCGTTCATCATAAATCCAAACGTAAGTTTCTATATACTTACTTTTTTTAGAATAATATATTGCAGAATCAAACATTCTTAAAGCATAATCGTATTTTTTAGCTCTTCTAGCATACATTCCTAGATTAGTGTAAATAGAGCCAATTGCATATGGATTTTTTGTAGGTTTATAAAATTTTAAGCCAATTTCTGTATAAATTCTAGCCTCTTCTAATCTGTTAAGATTCATAAAAGTGTAGCCTATATTTACAAATGTTACTTTTAAATCTAAAGAATCTAATTTAGGGATATAGTCTAAAATTTTTTTTTGATAAATTAAAGCACTATCAGATTTATTATTTTCGTTGTATGCTGCAGCTATCACATTTAGAGCATTTGTTTCTTGTATTAAGCTCTCTCGTGAATTTGAAGTTAAAATATTATAAGCTTTTTTTCCATAAATAATTGCCTTTTCATAATTATGAAAAATTCTGTAAGTTTGAGAAATGTCTTGAAACATCTTTGAACTATATATCTTATCATTATAAAATTCTGCAAGAGCTAATGCATTTTGATAAGTTTCTATACTTTTTTCAAAAGAGCCACTTCCTTCATAATAATGACCAAGTTCAGATGAGAAATCAATAAAATCTTTATATGTGTTTTTAGTTTTGCTAAAAGGAATCATCCTCTTATAATATTTGGCTACACTATCTTTTATGTCTTTAGTTATAAACTCTTTTGCTTTTGTAGTATAAAAAGTTAAAGAATCCTTTTCTGTGAAAATTTTTAATAATTCCTTTTTATTTTGAGAATATATAAAAGAACAAAAAAATAAAAAAAAAGTAAAAAGTATTCTTTTTAAAGAAACCATATTAAAAAAGTATTTGATTAATCATTAAAAATTTCAGTTAAAGAAAAGTGCATATTTAAAACACCTGTATTTACTTTATTTATTTTTAACTGTGTTTGTTTTTCAATTTGTGAAATTTCTAAATCCACAGAATTTAATTTATTGGCAACTAATTTTTCTTTGTCAAGATCTAAAAATAAATAATTTAATCTATTCATTTCTAAATTTTTAGTTTTTTTATAGTTGAAATATAAAAATGTGATTAAAAAAAATGAAACTAAACAAAGAAGGGTAACTAAAAATAAATTATTAATTGGGAGATTCATAATCGTTTTTTTTTGGAATTTTTACAAGGAGTTAGTTTGTATTTAATTAAAGAAATAGCAACTATTTGTAAGCTTAAAAATTCTTGTTATTGATTTATTTTTTCTAAAATTTTTAATGATCATTATAATTATGAAAATAGCAATTAACGCCACAAAAATTGGGACTCCATACATTGCTAAGTAGAAAATAATACTTATGGATGCATTGCTAATTCCATCTACCTCGTACACGTTTTTTAAAGTAATAGGTTCAAAAGATATCTCATTGAATTCTGTTTTAGAAAACTGATCGATTTTTGAGAAATAAAAATCGCTTTTTTCAGTAATTTCTTTAAAATTGAAATCTTTTAAAGTTTCACTATAGGACAAAACAAAATTAGGATCTGGATTTTTGCCATAATCTCTCATATTAAAATGTAAAATGTTTTTATCAGCATTAAAAAACAATGAGGATGGGGAACTTGCTTTTGTGTTTTTTATAGAAATATTGTTTTTCAGCTGTGTATAAAAACTACCATTTTCTATGGGCGATTTCCAAAGAGAACCTGTTTCAATTAGATAAATAAAAGCATTTTTATTATCAGAATTATAGCCCTGCATTATTTTAGCGTTGTTGGTGTTTATTAAAAAATAAACAGTGAATTCTGTAGTTTTTTTAGGTAAAAATGCAATTTCCCAAACGTACCAATTTTCATTATCGGCATTGGGTTTTTCAAACAACGGTAACTCTTCATTGTTTGCAAAACCTTTTATTTTATATAAACCATCTACATTTACTTCATTAACATGATCATGAAATTGTACGTTTTTAAATACATTATTAATAGGATAACCCACTTTAATTTTTAAAGTATCGTTAGTAGTATTTTTAAAAAAATAATTCCCTTTTACAGTAGCAAAACCTTTGTATAGTTGCATGTAAATTTTTTCAGATTGCATCTGAATCTTTTTATATGCAATACTGTCTTCTGGATACAAAAGCGTAAAGCTTCCACTGCCACCTGCATTCCAAACTCCTGGTTGTGCAGAGTTTGAAATTAGAAAAATACTACCCACAAAAAGGGCAAAAATGTATAAGAAACGTTTCATTTTATTCACCATTAAAAGGAATTACTTTTAAAGTTGAAAATGTATTATCACAAATATGAAAATCTACAGGCTGCTTATTAAAAATAGAATCTGAAATTTGTTTTGCATATAATTTAAAAATGGTTTCATAAGATTTACTGTTAGCAGCTTCTTTTGTGGTTACCATTCTAAATTGATAATTTCCATTTTCATCATCTTTAGAAAGTTGTACAGATTTTTCATTGTCACCTGCAAAACCAGAGCTTACTAAAAAATTGCCTAAACTCTTAGCATCCTTTTTTTCAACTTTGCTTGTGTAGTAAACTTCAGTTTTTCCAAATTGTAATTTTTTACCATAACCTGAACATTTTATAAATAAAATAGAAATACTAAAAAGCAATATAATTTTTAGATTTTTCATTTTACTCATATTTAATAGTTTTCTAATAATTCTTTTAAATGATAAAAAATAAATTCTTTTCCTGCTAAATAAAAGCCTTCAGAAAATTTATTAGAATCAACTTCTATAATATTTGCGGTTTTACTAATTCTGTCTTCTGCAATTGCAAAGTTTTTAAAAGAAGTAATTCTATCTGAATCTTGTCTTTGATATGCAACTATTTTATCTTTTTTAATAACTCCATTTATTTCTAAATCTTTTTTTAACGACCCTAAATATGTGCTTAAAGCACTTCCTCCAATTTTATTTTTACCTTGTGTAAAATCAACTCTTGTGTTTACTTGATCAAATGTTTTACTACCTATAGAGAATAAACTTTTGCTTTTTTTGATATTAGTAATTGTTGTGGAATTTATTAACCTGTAATTCACATTAATTTTAACTTTTGCTGCATTTCCTTTTAACCAATCTTTAGCACCATCTTCTGTAAATAGAAAATACAATTCAACATCACTAACCAATGCATTCTCTAATTCTTTAGAGATTGCTGAAGAAATATTTGCATTTACTCTTAGTTTTTTAATTAGTTTACTTTTTAATTTACTTTGCTCTTTGTAATAGTAGCTGTAGTTTGCTGGAATTATTTGAATAACTCCTGGTATTTTAGATTCTTTTAAAAAAGGTCCATCTGCCTTAGTCCAGTCTTTATAACTGTCTATTTGTCCAGCTATTTTAGCTGAAATAATCTCAAACCCATTGTTTTTTAATTCTGATATGTATTCATTATAAAGTTGATTAACTTTATTCTGTATCATATCTTTATCCAAATTTCCTAAACCAACAGCTGCAACTGCTTTTGCATCTCCAACAACTTTTCCCTTCCTATAATCTTTACTACCAGTTTTTCTGTCTTGTGCGTCTTTATAAATTTGAATATTTACATTAAAATTTGCGATGTAAATTTTTTTCGGATTTTTTTTAAGATTTCTTAATCCGTAAGTATTGTTTTTAGGTTCAAAGTTTTGTATTTCTTGAGCTTTTAAAGAAAAACAAAAAACTATAATAGAAAGTGATATTAATATTTTTTTCATTTTAAGGGTTTTAAAGTTACTTTACAAATCTCTTTAAAACACAAAACTGGTGCAATACGTCATTTGACGTATATTTTACTCAGTAAAAATAATAAGCTGTTTTTTTATTTCTTCTTTACTTGCTTTTTCGTTTTCTAATTTTTCTGATAGAAAGTCTATGGTTTTAGAGTTTTCTCTAATAGATTCTAAAGTTAAATCTACCATCAACCTAAAAAGAATTAATAAAATAGCAGCAATAACACTAGCACCACTAAATACAATAAAAAAGAACGAGATAATTACTACAAATTGCTGTAAAAAAATACGAACATATGGTTTAAACATAATTTCTTTAGCAGTAAATATTTCGTATTTTCTATTACCAATATAATCTGTAATAAATTTGCCTAAATGTGTAAAAATAATGGCAGGTAGAGCATATTTTATATCTTCTAAATTTAAAATGGCACCATAATTTTCTATAAGATGAAAAGGTTCTTTTATAGTTTCATTACTTTCTATACCAAAAAGAGCAAAGCCAAAAATAGATTGAATTGCTACAAAAAAACCATAATGAACTATAAAAAAGAAAATAAGACCAAAATCAGATTTTTTTTATTTGCCATAAAGTATGCTCCAAAGCATTTTTAGCACATTAAAAATAGCAGAAACAAAAAAAGAAGAAAGAAAATTTTGGAAAGAACAAAAAGCGTATGAAAAAGATTTAAAGAAAAAAGATAAAGAAGCTTACAAAGCTTACATGAAAGGAAAAAGAGATGCATATGCAGAACATAATAGGCATTGTAACAATCATTGTTCTCATGGTCATTATTACCATAAACATGCAACATATTATTATCATTTTGAGTATAGAAGAGAACCAAGATATAGAACAAGAACCAGTACAAATGTTAGAGTAGGTTTGCCTAGAGTAAGTATCGGGTTTTAATATTATAAATTGAGTAAGTCTGTTATTTTTAACGGGCTTACTTTTTTTAAAAAGTAATATGAGTAAATTGCTTTTGAAGTGCCTGTTTTTTTATATCTAATTTATTTAAAAACTGCTGATGTTGCTCGGAATTTTCATTAAAAGGCCTGTGCAAAATTCCTTTTTGTATAACATCTATTTCTTTCATTGTTGATGTGGTTTCATCAGAAAACCAAGTCGCCAAAAATCTTTCCCAAATATAGTTTACAGCTGTTTTATTCGGATGAATTAAATCTTCTGTATAAAAACGATAATCGCGTAATTCATCCATCATAATTTCATAAGAAGGAAAATAATGTGTGTGTGTTCTTGGCTCAATTACTTCATGAATTGCAGTTATCAAATGACTTTTACTTTGCGTATTCTCTATAAAACCATCTTTTAAATGCCTTACAGGCGATATTGTAAAAATAATATCTACCTTAGTATTCACTGTTTTTATTAAAGCAATTATAGCTTGTAAACTTTCTGTAATTTCATCCACAGAGATCAACTCTTTTAAGAATTTTTTTTGCGGAATTTTATGACAATTAGCCACAATTTTATCGCTTTCTATATGTCTATACACCCAAGAAGTTCCTAATGTGATGATAATATGCGAAGCATCTTTTATTTGTTGATGAGTAGCAGAAATTGCTGAGTTTAAGTTGTGTAAAATTTCATTTTGATCTAAAGAACTTAAGCTAGAATGTGCATCAAAAGAATGCCAAATTTCATTTTGATAAATTAAATCTTTTTCTGTGTATTTTTTTTGGTTGATGGCATTCGTAATTAAATTCTCTATTGCTATCGGATGAAATAAAATACCAAACGGATTTTGCGTAGATTGAAACTTAAAATAACTGAATTGGTTTCCAATATTTTCAGAAAAACAAGAGCCAAATAATAACAGTTTAGAATTGTAATCAATTAGATTTTTAGATGCTTGCTTTAAAGGTATTCTAGTTTGCAAATTCATTTATTGTAACATTTTCAATTATAAGCGTCTAATCTTTAAAATAAAAACCATAAATCATGAAAAATAAAGACAAAAAATACCAATCATTTAAAAGTAAGTTATTAAAGTTTTATAAATGCGAAATAAAAACATTTAATAAAATACTGGGTATAAAATAGTTTAAACTATATATTCTTTTGCTTTTTCTAAAACTTTAGGAATTCCTCCAGGATTTTTACCACCAGCAGTTGCAAAGAAAGGTTGTCCACCTCCACCTCCGTGAATTAATTTACCTAATTCTCTTACCACAGTACCTGCATTATAACCACGTTCGTTGGCTAATTCTTTAGAAATATAACAGGTTAATAGTGCTTTTTCTTTTGTTGGAGCAGAAGCAAATAATAAAAATAAATTTTGATGTTCTTTACCCAAACCAAAAGCAAGGTTTTTAATTCCGTTTGCATCTAAATCTACTTTAGTAGCTAAAAATTGCACTCCGTTAATTTCTTGTAATTGATTTTTAATTTCTCCTGATAAATTTTGTGCTTTTTCCTTTAAAAGTTGCTCAACTTGTTTTTGTAAATCAGCATTTTCATCTTGTAATTTTTGAATTGCTTTTACAGGATCTTTTGCGTTGTTTAATACATCTTTTACTTCGAATAAAGTTCTGTTATTATCAAAATAAAAATCTTTAACAGCATCATTTGTAATGGCTTCAATTCTTCTGATTCCTGCAGCAACAGCACTTTCAGATTTTATTTTAAAATGCCAAATATCACCAGTGTTTTTTACGTGTGTACCTCCACAAAGTTCTATGGATTTTCCAAATTTAATGGCTCTAACAGTATCTCCATATTTTTCGCCAAATAATGCCATTGCTCCATCTGCAATTGCTTTTTCCATGGTAATATTTCTACTTTCTTCTAAAGGTAGTTTGCCAGAAATACGAGCATTTACAAAGTTTTCTACGTCACGTAATTCATCAACAGTTAATTTAGAAAAATGAGAAAAATCGAAACGTAAATATTTAGAATGTACAGCAGAACCTTTTTGTTCTACATGTGTGCCTAAAACCTCTCTTAATGCTTGGTGTAATAAATGGGTTGCAGTGTGGTTACACTCAGTTCTATGACGTTGTTTTTCATCAACAACAGCTTTAAAAACATCGTTTACATTTTTAGGTAAGTTTTTAGTAAAATGAATAATTACATTGTTTTCTTTTTTGGTATCAACAATATAAATTACATCGCCATTTGCGTTTTCTAAATAGCCTTTATCACCAACTTGCCCTCCACCTTCTGCATAAAAAGGAGTTAAATTAAAAACGAGTTGATACATTGTTCCATCTTTTTTAGAAGTAACTTTTCTGTATCGTGTAATTTTTACTTTGGCTTCTAAAAAATCATAACCAATAAATTCTTGAACAGCATCATCTACTAAAACTGTCCAATCTTCTGTAGACATTTCACTTGCTGCACGCGATCTATTTTTTTGTTTTTGCAATTCTGCTTCAAAACCTTTTTCGTCTAAAGTGTATCCTTTTTCTGATAAAATTAGAGCAGTTAAATCTATAGGAAATCCGAAAGTGTCATACAATTCGAATACTTTATCACCAGAAATTTCTTTAGTTTTTGCTGATGCAATAATACCATCTAACAAAACTAAACCTTGATCTAAAGTGCGTAAAAATGAAGTTTCTTCTTCTTTAATTACGTTTTCTATCAGTTGTTTTTGGGCTTTTAATTCTGGGAAAGCAGTACCCATTTTTTCACTTAAAACGGCTACCAATCTATAAATAAATGGTTCTTTTTTATCTAAAAAAGTAAAACCATATCTTACTGCACGTCTTAAAATTCTACGAATTACATAACCTGCACCTGTGTTGCTTGGTAATTGACCATCAGCAATAGAAAAAGCGACAGCTCTAACATGATCAGAAATTACACGAATTGCAATATCTTGTTGTTCGTTTTTACCATAAGAAGTATTTGTTATTGTGCCAATTTGGCTAATAATTGGTGTAAAAACATCAGTGTCGTAATTCGATTGCACGTTTTGTAAAACCATACACAAACGCTCAAACCCCATACCTGTATCTATATGTTTGTTTGGTAATTCTTCTAAAGAACCATTTGCTTTTCGGTTGTATTGCATAAAAACCAAGTTCCAGATTTCTACCACCTGAGGATGATCTTTGTTTACCAAAGATTTACCATCTACTTTTGCTTTTTCTTCTGCAGAACGAATATCAACATGAATTTCAGAACAAGGTCCACATGGGCCTTGATCGCCCATTTCCCAAAAATTATCTTTCTTGTTACCTTTTAAAATACGATCTTCAGCAATAAATTGTTTCCAAATATCATAGGCTTCTGTATCCATTTCTAAATTGTCAGCATCATCAGATCCTTCAAAAACAGTAACGTATAAAATGTCTTTATCAATTTTGTAAACCTCAGTCAATAATTCCCAAGCCCAAGCAATAGCTTCTTTTTTAAAATAATCTCCAAAAGACCAGTTGCCTAACATTTCGAATAAAGTATGATGATAGGTATCGTAACCCACTTCTTCTAAATCGTTATGTTTACCAGAAACACGCAAGCATTTTTGCGAATCTGTAATTCGATTCTTTTTCGGAGTTCCATTTCCTAAAAAATATTCTTTAAACGGAACCATACCAGCATTGGTAAACATTAATGTTGGGTCATCTTTTGTAACCATTGGTGCAGAAGGAACTACTAAATGAGATTTTTCTTTAAAAAAGTTTAAAAAAGTAGCGCGAATTTCTTGAGATTTCATAAAAAAGAAGTTTCCAACAAGTTGGATTTTGTTAATTTATTTTTAAAAAACTGCTATAAAATAAGCAGTTGTAAAACATTTTGTAAATTTGTTTGTTATTTAAGTAAGGTTATTTAAATATAACGTTACAAAAAACACAAAAATAGTATAATTAAGAATATGGCAAAAGTAAAATATTATTATGATGAGACTACGCTTTCTTACAGAAAAATTGAAGTAAAAAAGAGCGATTATTATCGTAAAGTAATATTTAGCATTTTAGGGGTAATTTTAATTGCTTTTTTTGGTTTTATAGGCTTTAGTCAGATTTTAATGTCTCCCTCAGAAAGAGCTCAAAAAAGAGAGTTAGAAAACTTAAAGTTTCATTACGAACTGATAGAGAAAAGATTAGAAGAAAGCTCTTCTATTTTATCTCAACTACAAGAAAGAGACAACAATATTTACCGAAGTTATTTTGAAGCAAACCCAATACCAGAAGAGCAGCGTAAAGCTGGTTTTGGTGGTGTAAATCGTTATAAAAATTTAGATGGTTTTGATAATTCTGATTTAATTAAAAAGCTCACAAAAGAAGTAGATATATTATCAAAACAAATGGTAGTACAATCTAAATCTTTAGATGAAATTGTAGATTTAGCCAAAGAGAAAAAAGAAATGTTAGCAGCAATACCTGCAATTTTACCGATTAAAAAAGGAGATTTTTATGTAGCTTCTGGTTATAAAATGAGAATGCATCCTATATTAAAAATCAATAAATTTCATAAAGGGATGGATTTTACAGCTCCAAAAGGTACACCTGTGTATGCTTCTGGAAATGGAAAAATTTATAGAGCACAAAGAAGTAGCACTTTTGGAAATGTAATTTACATAGATCATGGTTATGGTTACAAAACAATTTATGCGCACTTAAGCAAAATGGTGGTTAAAAGACGCCAAGAAGTTAAAAGAGGAGATTTAATTGGTTATGTAGGTAATACAGGTTTGTCTGTTGCACCACATTTACATTATGAAGTGCATAAAAACGACAGGGCTTTAAATCCGATTAATTTTTATTACGGAGATTTATCTTTGGATGAATTTGCCAAACTACAACAAGCCTCAGAAGAAAGTCAATCTTACGATTAGTATTTTTAGTTTTAGAGACAAGGGACAAGACTAAAGTTGATAGTTGGACATGGATTGAAAAAAAATGAAAAAATAATCAATTGTTTACCTAAGCTTCTAAAAGTCTTTTTTAACTTTGAAAAACTGAATATTGAAAAATGCACATAGATTTACCCGAAAAACGTTATTATAAAATAGGCGAAGTTGCCAAAGCGTTTGGTGTAAATGCTTCCTTAATTCGTTTTTGGGAAAAAGAGTTTGCTATTATTAAGCCTAAAAAAAACGCCAAAGGCAATCGACTTTTTACACAAGAAGATATCAAGAACTTTAAGCTAATATTTAATTTAGTAAAAGAAAGAGGTTTTACTTTAGAAGGCGCCAAGCAAAAGCTTAAAAAAAATCCGGAAGGTATTTTTAATAATCACGAAATTATTAGCAGATTAGAAAGTGTAAAAGCAGAATTGATTAAAATTAAAAATCAGTTGTAACAAATGTTTATTTGTTGTGTCTAATCCTTAGAAAACCGTTCATTATTTTTTAGATTCTAAAGAATAATCGATAATATTGTAACACAAAAAATCAATCAATTAAAATATAGAAATTATGAAAAAATGGTTAATTCCAGTAATAATTATAGCAGTTTTAGCTTTTTATGGATACAGTAGAGCAAAAGGATTTAATAACGAAGCTGTTGTTTTACAAGAAGATGCAAAAACAGAATGGTCTAATGTAGAAAGCGCTTACCAACGTAGAAACGATTTAATTGGTAATTTGGTAAAAACCGTACAAGGAGCTGCAGATTTTGAAAAAGAAACATTAACCAATGTTATTAATGCAAGAGCTAAAGCAACTTCTGTTAATATTAATGCTGGTGATTTAACACCAGAAAATATGGCACAATTTCAACAAGCTCAATCTGGTTTAACAGGTGCATTGTCTAAATTATTAGTTTCTGTAGAACGTTATCCAGATTTAAAAGCCAATGCGAATTTCTTAGAATTACAAAGTCAGTTAGAAGGTACAGAAAACAGAATAAATGTTGCTAGAGATCGTTTTAACGAAGATGTAAATAAATACAATAAACACATTAAAGTTTTTCCAAATTCAGTATTTGCTGGTTGGTTTAATTTCGATGAAATGGCTAGATACAAATCTAACCCAGGTTCTGAAAATGCACCAGATGTAAACTTTGATTTTTAATTAAGAACAACAAAACAATGTCTAAAGTAGAAGCTTTTTTAACCAAAGAAGAAGAGCAAGAAATTATTGCTGCAATTAGAGTTGCAGAAAAAAACACTTCTGGCGAAATTCGTGTGCATATAGAAGCTACAACAGATAAAGACCATTACAAACGTGCTTTAGAAGTTTTTCATCTCTTAAAAATGAACAACACCAAAGACGAAAATGCAGTGCTAATTTATGTAGCCGTAAAAGACAAGAAATTTGTAATTTATGGTCATAAAGGAATCAATAAAGTGGTGCCAACAGATTTTTGGAATACAACTAAAGATGTGATGCAAAATCATTTTAAAAACGCCAATTTTAAACAAGGAATTGTTGATGGAATTTTAAAAGCTGGCGAAGAATTAAAAGCACATTTTCCTTGGCAAATAGATGATGAAAACGAACTTTCTAATGAAATTTCTAAAGGATAATGATGATTCGTAAACAATTTTTTAAAAATAGTTTTCAGTGGACAAGTATGTTTAAAAAGTTCTTGTTTGTAACCGCTTTTATTTTTTCATTAAATACCTTTTCTCAAGGATTTAAAATCCCTGAAACACCTAAATTTCAAACTAGTGTTTACGATTATGTAAGCTTGCTTTCATCAAACCAAAAAAAGAGCTTAGAACATAAATTAGTAAAATATTCAGATACTACTTCTACACAAATTGTAATTGCTATTATTTCATCCACAGAAGGTGAAAACATTAATTATTTAGCTGCAAATTGGGGAGAAAAATGGGGGATTGGAGATGCAGAAAAAGACAATGGAATTCTTATTTTATTAGCTAAAGACGATAAAAAAATTGCCATCCAAAATGGTAGAGGAGTAGAGCATTTAATGACAGATTTTCAATCGAAGAGAATTATAGATAGAATTATAATTCCAGAGTTTAGAAAAGGAGATTTTTATGCTGGTTTAGACAAAGGATCAGATTATATTTTTAGAACTTTAATGGGCGAGTTTAAAGGAACTCGACAACAAGAATCAGAGGGTTTTGATCCTGGAGTTATCATTTTCGTTATTTTTATCATCATCTTTTTTATCCTTATTTCTAGAGGAAATAAAAACAATAGAGGTGGAGGAAGAGGTTATAGAAGAGGTTCTGTAGCAGGCACAATTTTAGATACCATTATTTTAAGCAACGCTGGTAGAGGTGGAGGTAGCTTTGGTGGTGGTTTTGGTGGTTCTTCTGGTGGAGGCTCTTTTGGCGGAGGTGGATTTGGTGGCGGATTTGGAGGTGGCTCTTTTGGAGGTGGAGGTGCTTCTGGAGGTTGGTAATCTTAAAATTTATCTACTTAAAGAATCTAAATAAATTTCAAAAAAAAATGTTGATGAAAAAACTACTGATTTCTTTCTGTTTTTTATTTTTATTTAGTTGTCAGAATTTTGGACAACTAGAAATGCTTGCAGATTTACCAAAAGTTTTAGATGAAGTTTCTGGTACAGAAACAATACAAGGTTCAGATTTTATCTGGATGTTGAATGATTCTGGAAATCAACCAAAATTATTTGCAGTTTCTGAAGAGGGTAAAATTTTAAAAGAAATTTACGTTAAAACAAAAAACCATGATTGGGAAGATTTAACAGCCGACCAAAATGGAAATATTTACATTGGCGATTTTGGAAACAATACTAACAAAAGAAAAAATTTACGTATTCTTAAAGTTGATAAAAAGTATTTAGATAAAAAAAATGCTGAGGTAGAAAAGATTGAATTTGAGTATGAAGATCAAAATAAGTTTCCACCAAAAAAGAAAAACCTATTCTTTGATGCAGAATCTTTTTTTTACTTTAAAAATCACCTTTATATTTTTACAAAAAGTAGAACAAAGAAAAAATACGGCAAAACATCATTGTATAAAATCCCTGCTAAAAAAGGAGAACATACAGCCAAGTTAATTGGCGAATTTGATAATGGAAATAAAACGGATTCTTGGATTACTTCTGCTGATATTTCTAACGATGGTAAAAAAGTGGTGCTGTTATCACAAAAAAATATTCTAATTTTTACCGATTTTAAAGGTGATAATTTTTTATCAGGAAAAGTAAAAGAAATAGAATTGACCCACGAAACCCAAAAAGAAGGCATCTGTTTTAAAGATACTACTACTTTATTAATTACTGATGAAAAATCTGGTGGAGAAGGTGGTAATTTATATCAATTAAAATTAGAATAAAACTACATATTTATACAATAATAAAGCCCAAGCAGCTACTAAAAACAAGCCTCCTAAAGGCGTAATTGGACCTAAAAATTTAAGTTTCTTATTTTTTGCTGATGAAATAACAAGTCCGTAAATAGAGAAAGAAAACAGAATTACACCAATTATAAATGCATTAACTATATAATTATCTATGGTTAAAGTAGCATCTAAATTAAAGCCTAAAATTAGCAAAACAATGGCATGATACATTTGGTATTTTACGCCTGTTTCAAAACTTTGTAGTTGGTCTGTACTTAGAGTTTTCTTTAAAAGATGTGCTCCAAATGCACCAAAAATGATTGCTAAACACCCAAAAATACTACCAGAAATTAATGCTAATTGACTCATAATTTAAAAATCAAAACCTACCTTAAATGCAATTCGCATACCATCATCGCCATTAAAAGCGCCTATATTACCCACAAAAATATTGGCAGCGTTAAAAAATATTCCCCCACCATAAGAAGTATTTGGTGTTCCGTTTTCAGTAATTGGTATGGTTAAATTATCTGGTGTGTGCCAAACTTTACCATAATCAAAGCCACCAAAAATTCCGATATTCATAGGTAATAAACTTGTTTTAACACTTCTTAAATTTAGGCGCACATCTGTAGTGTGATAAAATGCGTTTTTACCTGTAAAACGCTCATTTCTGTAGGCACGTAAACCATCATTACCACCAATGGTGGCAGCCTGATAAAACTCGAAATTATTACCAAAAGTAAATTGTCCTTTTACTTTAGAAGCCAAAACTAATTTACCACTAGGTATTAATTTGTGTGTAATTGCCAAAGAAGTATGGTTGTACCCAAAACTTCTTTTTTCATCTAAATTTCTAGTGTATCCAAACTTGGTATCGAATTCTAAGCCTAAAGTTGTAAATGCAGGATTGTCTGAATGCTTATAGTTGTAACTTGCTTCTGTATTTAAGAAATGTTGTTGTTTAAATATTCTGTTATCTGCAGCGTAATTTGCTTCTAAATACCTGCCTTCAGTTCTTTCTATATCATAACTTTGGTAGTTTAAACCTACTTTTAAAGCAGCGCCTAAATCTCCTCTTAACTTTATAAACGAACCTATTTTAATTTGCCCAATTTTAACTCTATTGTAATCTCTATTTTCTTCATCTTTTTGAGCTTCTGGATTTAAAGAATTATTTCCATAACCAAAAAAGTTGTTGGCATAATTTGGGCTAGTGAATTTTGCATCGAAACCTAAGTTCCATCTATCAAAAATATTTGCAATTTCTGATGTATAGCCCAACTCGAAACCTTCAGTTGCAAAATAATAATTTGCAGAAATTACATGTTGTCTTGTAAAAGGGTTTCTTTCAAAAGAATTGACTAAGAATAGATATTTTAAACCAAGTTTAATGCCATCATCTGGGTTATACCCAATTGTTGGCGAAACTTTACTTTGTTTGTGTTTTAGTTTTTTGTAATCGTAAGTATTGGTTTTGTAATCGTCTGTAATTTTTTTATGAATATTTTTTGTTATAAACGTATTCTTTTTTGATTTGTAATCATAAACCTTTACATCATGAGGTTCTGCAATATCATAAACATCGTTATTTAAACCACCAATAATTTTTAGTTTAATGCTTTTTTTACCATTGGCACCTCTTAAAACAAACTCGTCATCATCATCTAAACCATAAATCCAAATTTCTTTGGTAATGTCGTATTTGTATCTTCTATCATGGATAATAATTCCTTTTTCGCCATCTTTAATTCTGTATACTGTAATTCTGGTATCACCATTTACAAAGCGTTCAATTTCGAAATAATCATCTTTATTTGTTCCTGTAATTACTTGGAATTCATTTAGATAATAAAAATAATTGTCAGATATTTTTTGAAGGTTTTTTCTTCTACCTTTTAGTTTTCTTTTAATTTCGCTAATGGTTTGGTCAGTTACTTCTTCTGGAAAATTTTTAAAAGCACTTTCTATAACTTGGTCTGTAATTTGGTTTTGAATGATGCTTACTTGCTTATCCCAAACCTTTTTATCGGAAGCAGAAATTAATGTCATGTCTAAAGGATGACCAGACAAATTAAACCATTTTGCGCTTTTAATATCTTCTGCATAAGAGCGCATGCCTCTTAAATCTGGTATTAACTTGGTAAAAATATTTAATAAAATTCCGTCTGCAAAAACAGAAAAAGCTTGATCTCTATCTCTTGGTACAGGTCTGTAAACCACTTTGTCGTTTTCTTTAAACTCTGCCCATCTCCATTGGTCTTGGTGTCTGTCCCAATCTCCAATTAGCATATCAAACAAACGAGCTCTTATATATGCTTCTTCGTCTAAAACGTATTTTTCGTCCTTCTTTAAATTTTTGCGTAAATCGTCTGTGCTTATAATTTCATCAGAATAACCAAAGCTTTCTTTATCTCCATGTCCATCTGCAGTTCTGGCTTCAATCATATACAGCTCATCACCATAATCTGTATTAAACTCACCCAAACTTTCTTGTTTAGGCACATAAAATAAAATAGGATTTGTATGATAAACATTGATGGCATCTGCAAGTTGAGCTATGGTAAATGGAGCGTAAGGGTGTGAGCCTGTAAAAACATCTAATAACAAACTTTCTGTGTAGGTTTTTTTAAATTGCCCTTCTACATATTGATCTTTAAAAGCAACTGCTTGTAAATACTGTACAGCATTTTTTCTTAAAGCTCTCATTACATATTCTTTACCCTCTTTATCTTCTAATCGTAAAGATTTTGATTGATGACCACCACCTCTTCTTACAGGTTTTAAACCACCAAATAAAGTATCTAAACTTACGGTTGGTGCATTTATTTTTTGACCAAAATATTTTCGATATCGTTTACCCCAAAGTAAATTATACATGCCAGTTTTAGTGGTTTCTTCATCCGTGTAAATAGACGCTTTTTTTTCGGTTAGATCTGCATTCGGAAAAGCTTTAAATTCAATAATACTATCTGCCTCAAACACATTTGCTTCATAAACAATTTTACGATCTTTTGCAGTATAATAGTGTACTGTAGAAGAACCATCTGTATACACATCTAATCTTGCAAAACCTTGTGTACCATAAGAAAATAAGCCTCCGTTTACATTTTTTGTAGCTGTAACTTTAGAACCAGAACCACTTACTATTTGTGGTATGTTGTCTTGCACAATGTATTGTAAATTATGCTCATGACCCGAAACAAGAATTATTTTTTCGTTTTGCTGTGCTAAACTAATAATGCGTTTTCTAAGTTCGTTGTATTTATCATTTTGTTGATCTGTATTGGTAACACCAGATGTTTTTCTTAGAATATTTAGCGCACTTCCTAAAATTGGTAAAGGTTTTGTATGGCTTTTAAAAGAGTAATACCCTCCATGAGGACCATTTGTAAATATAGGATGATGTATGGCTAAAAGCGTGGTTTTTCCTTGCGATTTTTTAATCATTCCCTCTAATTCTTCAAAGAATTTTTCGCGAGTTTTAATTTGGCATTCATCGTTAATTCCTGGATGATTGTCCCAGTTTGTAACATACCAATGAGAGTCTACAACAATAATATTTATATCATCATTTACTTCAATTTTTTCTAACGGACATCCATTTTCGGGTAAAAAAGTATTTTTACCTAAAGCATCTTCAACTAGTTTTTCTTGTCTTTTTAATCCTTTTAAACCACTGTACCAATCGTGATTTCCAGGAATAAATAAAGTTTTTCCAGGAAATTTTTTCCCAATATCTGTTTGTACTTTTAGTCTGTATTTAGAAAGTTCGTGTAGTTTTTTTCCTTTAGATGGAATTCCTTTTGGATAAACATTATCACCCAAAAAAATTAAAGTAGAATTTTTATTCGCTTCTTCAATTACCTGATTTAAGTAAGATAAAGCAGAATCTCTTTTATTGAATTCAGAATTACCAGCATCACCAACAAGATAAAATGAATGAAGTAGCTTTGCATCATTCTTCTTTATGTTAAATTTTTGACCTTCTGTAACTTGCATTTTTACAGTGGCACAAGAATGTATAAATGAGACTAGTAAAAGCGCAAAACAAATTTTCAATATTTTCATGGCGTAAAAATAAATATTTAAATTGACTTGTTGTACGAATCTAAATCTTGTTTGGTATCAATATCTACTAGATTTGCATTTATTTTAGGTAAAAGCGTGTCTTTTGTGTTTTGATTGATGAATTTTTTTGCGCCTTTATCTCCTTTTATCAATAGTAAATCTTCGAAATATTTTGATGGAAAAAGAGCTGGTACACCTAAAAAATCGCCATAATTAGAAGCAATGATTTTAGAAGTGTTTTTGTGAAATAGATTGATTATTTCTTGCAAATAAGCAACAGAAATGGCTGGCTGATCTGCCAATAACACCAAAAAGCCATCTAACTGAATTTTGTTTTTTTTAAAGTGATGAATGCCTGCAATAATACTAGAACTCAATCCGTTATTATAATTATCATTTAAAATAAAGTGGATGTTTTCTGTTTTAATTTTCAATTTAATCAAATTAGCATTTGCGCCTAAAACACAATATATAGAGTTTGTAGCTAATTGTTTTGCTTTATCTAAAGTAAGTTCTAAAAGGGTTTGATTACCTAGCTTTACAAGCTGTTTTATGCTTTTCATTCTTGTAGATTTACCAGCAGCTAAAACTAAAACAGCAATATTTTTCATTTAAGAACTATGAATTTTACCATTAATATTCCTTAAAGAAAAAGGTTCTTTTTGTCTGATAACCGATAAAATTTCTGCAACTATAGAAACTGCAATTTCTTCGGGTGTTTTTGCACCAATATGTAAACCAGCAGGCGTATAAATATTGTCTAAAAATTCGTCAGAAATATCTGGAATAAACTCAAAAAGCTCATTAAATAAACGTTCTCTTCTTTTTGGTGCACCCAAAATACCAATATATTTTGGTTTGTATGCTGATAATTTTACCACGTATTTTAAATCTTGCACATAACTATGATTCATAATTACAATAGCAGTATTTTCTGAAAGATCTGTAAATTGAATGGTTTCTGGAGAATTACCAACCACAGAATTTGCCCCAGGAAAATCGGACAATTGTTTGCTGTCTTTTGCAGACGTTATTACATCAATTTCCCAACCTAAATTTGCAGCAATTTTACACAGTTTTACAGCATCGTGTTCGCCACCAATTATAATTAATTTAAAAGCTGGCTGCAAAATTTGCGTAAAAAGATCGATTTCACTTTTTTCTTTAGGTATGAATGATTCTGAAAATGTAAATTTTTCTTGATTATAAAAAGTGACTAAAGAACCAAAATAGCCAAAAGCTTCATCTTTTTTTAGAAAAAAACTATCAATTTTTAAAGTTTCTCGTTTTTTAACAGCATTTGAAAAAGCATTTAAAAATGCATCATCAATAAAAATAGGTTCAATTAAAATGTATAAAATGCCTTCGCAACCCAATCTGTATCTGCCATCGTAAGTGATTACTTTGGGTTTACCATCAACAAAAACCGATTTAGCTCTCTGAATAATTTCCTTTTCAACACAACCACCAGAAACTGCACCAACAGAATTTAAATCTTCAGAAATTAACATTCTTACGCCTGGTTTTCTGTAAGATGAACCTTCTAAATGTACCACAGAAGCCAAAACATTTTTCAATCCTTTGTGTTGATTGATAACGGCCTGATTGATTATTTCTTTAAGTTCGTGAATCATTAAATAATAGTAATTGTGCTACTAATATAAAGTTTTTAGCTTATAGTTCAAGTTAATTCCATTGCAACTCTTTTCTTTCTTGCCAATAGATTTCTGGTGAAATTTTAAAAGAATTTAATTGTTCAATTTCATCTAAAGTTAATACAAAAGAATTAGTTTTTAAATTTTCTTTTAATTGATTAGGGTTACTTGCGCCACTTAAAACCACACTTTTGGGTATTGTTTGTATGCAGTATTTTAGAGCAATGGCATCTACACCCACTTTATATTTGTTTGCTAAGTTTTCTAAAATAGTATATGTTTTTTGATAATGTGGGTATTTTTTATTTCTAAAAATTCTACCATTGGCTAAAGCTTCTTTTATTACTATTGATTTATTTTGTTTGATGAGTTCATCAGAAATTTCTATTAAACTTTGGTCTAAAAAATTATAAGTAACCTGATAAACATCAAATAATTGTTCACCATCAATACAAACATTTAAAGCTTTTTGTATCACTTCAACCTGATTTGTTCCTGTTGTAGTTACACCAATTTTTAAATTGTATTCTTTTTTTAAAAATGCCAGCTGTTCTAAAACGGATTTGTTTTCTAAAACTCCAGTTTCTAAAGTAGCAGAATGAATTTGATATACTTTTAAATAAGGCAAAAGTTGTTTAGAAAATTGCCATTGTTCTTTTAATTTGGCTGAACTGTGTTCTTTTATTTCGTGAATTTTAGCATCAGGATTAAAATTTGCAGTATAGGTATATCCCCATTTTGTAGCTACTTCTATAGATTTATTGTTTTTGGTTTGCAACCATTCTAAAACTAAATCTTCTGCTAAACCATAACCAGGAGCAGTATCAAAATAACGAACTCCAGATTGATAAGCATTTTCTAACACAGAAAAACTTTGCTTTTTAAAAGCATTTAAATCTGAATTATCTACTTGTTTCAGACGAACATTTATATATTGTGGTCTTCCTAAAGCTGCTGTTCCTAAACCAATTTTCATAATTTTTGTCTTTAAACTTTTTCAGTTTTTCCAAACCTGAAAGATAATTAATATATACGCTTTGATAAAGTTTTAAGAACTACAAGACAACATAGAACAGCCCACTTTATTTCTAGCCCATTCAGGTCTTTTTGCAAACCATTTTTCATGCTTTGGTTGCTCTGCATACGGGTTTTTTAAGAGTTGAAAAAGCTCATCAATTAAACCGTAATTTCCTTTGTCAGCTTCATCAATTGCAAATTGTGCCATGTAATTTCTTAAAACGAATTTAGGATTTACTAAATCCATTTTTTCTTTTCTTTCTTCGGATGAAACTCGTTCTATTTTAAGTCTATCAGCGTATTTTTTTAACCAAGAATTCCATCTATTTTTTACATCATCTGTAAGATGTTCTACATTGTAAAAAGCATTTTCTATTAATTTTAGTCCGGTTTTATCATCAGAAAAATTGCTTAAATTTCTAAAGAAAATGGTCATGTCTGTTTCTATCAATTGTAAATTATCTTCTAAATTTTGAATCAATTCAACATCATCTTCATCAGTAACAAATAAGCCTAATTTGCTTTTCATCATTTGTAAAGATTGTTTCTCAAAGTCCGTTTTATATTGATTTAAAATAGCTTCTAAAGGAGCAACTTCTTCAATTATTGGGTACAGAGCATTTGCGAGTTGATACAAATTCCATAACCCAATATTTGGCTGATTTCCATATCTGTAGCGTTTGTTTTGCCTGTCTGTAGTGTTTGGTGTCCATCCAAAATCGAAACCTTCTAACCATCCATAAGGCCCATAATCTATGGTTAAACCAAGAATTGACATGTTATCAGTATTCATCACTCCATGTACAAAACCCACTCTTTGCCAATCAATAATCATCTTTAACGTACGTTCAGAAACCGCTTTAAAAAAGTTGATATAGGTTTCTTTTGAAGGTTTTCCTAAAGCTGAAAAATGATGTTTAATGGTATAATCTACCAATAACTTTAAATTTTTGATGTCTTTTCTGGCAGTAAAAATTTCATAATTTCCAAAACGTAAAAACGATGGAGAAATACGAGAAACAATGGCGCCTTTTTCGTAAGCCGGATTTCCATTGTATAAAACATCGCGTAAAACTTGATCGCCAGATAAACTTAAAGACAAAGCTCGAGTTGTGGGTATGCCTAAATGAAACATGGCCTCACTGCACAAATACTCTCTAATTGACGATCGTAAAACAGCCAAACCATCTGCAGTTCTAGAATATGGAGTTTCGCCAGCACCTTTTAATTGTACTTTCCAGTTTTTATTTTGATGTTCAACCTCGAATAAATTTATGGCTCTACCATCACCTAATTGTCCTGCCCAATTGCCAAATTGATGACCACCATAACACATTGCGTAAGGTTTTGTGTTTGGGCAAATCTCATTACCAGTAACAATGTTTTTAAAAAAAACTGTTTCAGTTTCTTCTTTTGTGATGCCTAATTCTGATGCCATTTCTTGCGAAACGTGAATTACTTTGGGTGCTTTTGTTTTTTTAGGATGTACATAAGAGAAAACAGCTTCAGCAACTTGTCTTCTTGTGTTTTCAAGAATTTTATCCGAAGGTAATTCTGAGGTAAATGTATTTTTTATATTGAGCTTCATAAAGTGGTAACAACGAATTTATACGCCTTGTAATTTTAATTTATCTGCGTGTAATTGTCTTAATTTCGATAATTTTGGTTCAATTACAAAAGTGCAATAACCTTGTCTTTTATTGTCTCTATAATAATTTTGATGTTCTAATTCTGCTTCGTAAAAAATATCTAAAGGACTGATTTCTGTTACAATTTTATCGTTATAATAAGGCTGAACTTTGTCTAAAACATTTGCTGCAATTTCTTTTTGAGTTTCATTATGGTAATAAATTACAGATCTGTATTGTGTGCCTCTATCTGCCCCTTGTCTGTTTAAAGTGGTTGGATCATGCGTAGTCATGAAAATTACCAAAATGTCTTCGTAAGAAATAACATCTGCATTAAAAGTTACTTGAATTACTTCTGCATGACCTGTTAAACCCGAGCAAATTTCTCTATAAGTTGGTTTGCCAGGAGCACTGCCACCAGAATAACCCGAAACTACTTTTTCTACCCCTTTTACTTCTTGAAACACAGCTTCTGTGCACCAAAAACATCCACCTCCAATTGTGGCAAGTTGTAAGTTTTTATTCATTTTCTTTTTTGTCTAAAATCATAGATTCTGAGTTAATGCAATAACGCAAACCACTTGGTTCTGGTCCATCAGGAAAAATATGCCCCAAATGTGCATCGCAAGTATTGCACATCACTTCAACCCTAACCATACCCAAAGAAGTGTCTTTATGGTATTTTATTGCGTTTTCTTTTATAGGTTGTGTAAAACTAGGCCAGCCAGAACTAGATTCGAATTTAATTGTAGAATCGAATAATGGTGTGTTGCAACAAACACAGTTGTATTGGCCTTCGTCGTAAATGCTACATAAATCTCCAGAATGTGGTCTTTCTGTGCCTTTTTTACGTGTAATTCTAAATTGTTCTGCAGTTAACTGCTCTTTCCATTCTTTATCGGATTTTTCTACTCTTTTATCTGGAGTAGGATTCCCGTTTATAGTGTAACTAATTATATTTTTCCAAGTAAGCATTCTTATTTTTTTGTATTTGATTTAAATAGTCGTAAAATTTACTATAAATTTACAACTAAATGAATAGAATAAAAAGTTGATTTTATTCCTTACTTTTGATATAAATAATTTTAATAATGAGTAAATTAACATCTAAAGCAGAACTTTATGTACTAAATTTTTTAAGTAAAAATTTAGATAAGAAGTATGTTTATCATAATATTTCTCACACACAAAGAGTGGTAGAAAATACTACAGAAATTTGTGAAAATATAGAAATAACAGAAGAAGAAAGCGAAGATGTTTTATTGGCAGCTTGGTTTCATGACACTGGTTTTGTAAAAGGAGCCGAAAACCACGAAGAAGAAAGTGTTAAAATTGCTGTTAATTGGCTAAAAGATAATGAAGTAAGTGCTAAAAGAATTGAGGTAATTTCTAGAATTATTTTAGCTACTAAAATGGGGGTTAAACCTACAGATAAATTAGAAGAAATTATTGTTGATGCAGATTGTGCACATTTGGCTTCTAAAAACTTTTTAGATTATACTGCTTTACTTAGAAAAGAGTGGGAATTAACAGACAAAAGAAAGATGTCTGAAATTGATTGGATTAGTGGTAATATCGAATTTTTTACCATAACTCAGAAGTTTTATACAGATTATGCTTTAAAAAACTGGAGCAAAAGAAAGGCGAAAAACTTGGCTAAATTAATTAAAAGTCAAAAAGAGATTGCCAATAATACCAAGAAATTTAATCAGAAACAAGAGGCTTTAGATATTAAAAAGAACAAGAGCGATGTTCCTGAAAGAGGTGTAGAAACCATGTTTAGAGTGGCTTTAAGAAACCACATAACTTTGAGTGATATTGCAGATACTAAGGCAAATATTTTACTTTCTGTAAACGCCATTATTATCTCGATGTCTTTGTCTACTTTAATTCCTAAATTAGATAATCCTTCTAACGATTATTTATTAGTGCCGTCTATAATTTTTGTGCTTTTTACGGTTATTTCTATGGTTTTATCCATCTTAGCAACAAGACCCAATGTTACCCAAGGAAAATTTACCAAAGAAGATGTTGCCAATAAAAAAGTGAACTTATTGTTTTTTGGTAATTTTCATCAAATGAAATTAGAAGAATTTGAATGGGGGATTCAAGAAATGATGAATGATAAAGATTATTTATATGGTTCTTTAACCAAAGATTTATACTTTTTAGGTTTAGTATTAAACAGAAAATACAATCTTTTAAGAACTACTTATACTGTATTTATGATTGGTATAATTGTTAGTGTTATTGCCTTTTCTATTGCTTTTGCAGTACAAGGAACCAGCCCACATACTTTATAGAATCTTTAAAATTAAGCCTCTATTTCTTTCATTAAATCGTTAAAAGAAAACGTTTCTTTTTCGTTAAAGTCTTCTTGATAGATAACTTCTACTCTAAGTGCTTTTAACCCAGAAACACCTTGTAAATCTTCTAACTCTAAGTGTTCTAGTTTACCCAATTGATTTCTAGATTGTAGGTAAGCAATGTATTTAGAGTACTCAACAGCATCTTTTTCTTGCGAGTATACAATTGCAATTTTACCAGGAACTGTTAAGCGATCTTGAGTACCTTTAATATTGGCTTTGTCTATACGTTTTTTTATGATTTCGTACCTTATGTTGTAAGCGCCATCTACATCGAACTGTTTTTCGTCCATTCTAAACTTAATAGCCATAGGATTGCTATGAACTAAAATTAAGGAAGCCACACGCAAATCGTTTTTCATGTTTTTACGTTCGTAAAAAGCTAGATTTTCCATTTCGCAAGTAACTTTAAGTTGCCATAAACGAAGGTTGTACAAATACAGATTGTCGAAAGTTTTAGACTTGGTAATAGATTGCCCAATGTACATGTTGTATTCTACACCATCTGTTTTGTATCGCTCAAAATAATGAGGAAACATTTCTTGCACATCTTTTTGCTTATTGTCTATAAATTTTGCCAGTTTATCATTTAAAAGCGTAACACTTTCTTCATATTCTTTTCTCTTTTCGTAAACAACATGTAAATCTTTGTCTAAACGATTCATATAAATTTTAACTTTCTCAGAAAGCTCTTTGCTAATATCTTTTATATGACCAAAAACGGGATAGATTTCGCTGCTTAAAAAGTCTAAAATACTTACTTCATCACCCGCGTTTAAGCCTTCTTGTACATCTTTTAAATATGATGAAACACGGAACATAAGTTCGTTATAAATTGGTAGTTTTTCTGTTTTACAAGCATCTTTTAATACAGAAATTGCCAAAGTTAATTGGGTAGTTAAATCTTCTTTTATGGCTGTATTTCTTGCATCAGAAGAACCTTTAATATCACTCTGACCAAATAACGGATATACCTCATTAAAAACAATTTCATCTAATTTTGCGTTTTCGCTAGCTAAAGATTCTTGATGATATTTTTCTGCTGCTTCGTAAAATCGCCATTTTACAGCAGGATGAATTGAGGTATAATTCTCTTGAATGGTTGCTTCTAAAACATTTTGACGCTCTTCTGAAGTTCTTTTTACAGCAGCTTCAAAAACAGGAATAATGTCTTTTAGTTTATTAATCGTAACCGAATTTAAATCGTAAGCTCTTTGAGAAGCAATTTCTAATAAGGCCAAATCTCCATTTCCTGTAGCAACAATTGGTATTAATATGATACTTTGTATACCAGAATCATGCAGGTTTTGATAAAAAGGATTTTTATCGGTATCTAAACCATATTGCTCTACATCAGAAATTATAAATGTTTCATGATCTACAAAAACTTTTTTCATAATGCTTTCGCAAAAGTAGTTTTCATCACATTTTATTTCTGCGTTTTTATTTAGAATTATGCTGTTCGATTTTTTTCCAACAGTTGCACAAACTTTAGTATTGATGTTATCGAAAATAGAAAAGCCTAATTTTAAGTCTTTAATGCTATAAAAATCTCTTAGGTTGTTTTGTAATTTGTAGATTAAATCATCTCCACCAGAAAGTAAATTTGCTTTTATTTGAGATAACATTTCTTCGGATGTTACATCAAACAAACTCACTAAACCAAAGCCTTTAAAAATATAACTGTTTGGTGGAAATTTTTCTCTCCAAATATCAATATTTTCAAAGTTATTTAATAATTCTTGAAAATCTTCTTGCGTTAATTGCGGTGCTTTTTCTGTGGGTATAACTTCTGAAAAGTCGGCATTAAAAGCGGCTCTATAATATTTCATAGTTCCTGTTTTTTTATCAGGAATATCAAAATAAAAAGGTCTTTTTACATCAATATTATAGCCATAAACAAAACCAAGGATAAATGTACATGCCATAATGTACATGCTATCGTCTTCGAAATTACGAACGTTAAATTCGTAATCATCGCCAGCATTATCTAATATATTTTTAAAACGATCTGTAAATTTAAACGATGTAAAAGAGAAAGGAACACTTGCTGCTTTTATTTCGTTCATCAACAAAGGTTCTGGAAATAAGGGGTTTAATAGTAATTCTATTTGTTCTTTATTTTTTTCTAAGATTGAGTAATCTGAAAACCCATCTACCAGTTGCGGGTGTTTATTAAACAACTTTATCATTTCTATAGCAGAGTTGTGATACGGATGACCTTTAAACTCTATATCTGCATATTTTTGGAACAACTCATATACCTTTTTAAAGGAAACGAAAAGTTGTAGTGGTAATTCTACATCGTCAAAATTATTAGCTTCTATGATTCTCATAATATATTAGTTATAATAAAGGTATCTATTAAGACGTAAAAATGGGGGAAAGGTTACAAAAGTACAATTATTTTTATTCTACTATGATAATTACGCATTGTTGTTTGTATAAGATAAGTATAAATTTTTAAAAAAGTGCATAAAACAACAAAAACTGACCTAAGCCAGTTTTTGTAAATTGAAATTGTAAAGTTTTATGGAAGATAAAATACTATTCCATGCCTGGTTGTTTAATATTTTCTGGCCATTTTTTTAACTCGTTTTTAATGGCTGTAGTAACTTCGCTATCATTTTTAATAAACCAATCTACGTTTTTATAAGTAATGGTTCCATCACTTGCATAATGAAAAAATACAATGGCGTTTACATACGGATATTTTTTATTAAAATCTTGAAGCGCATCTGCAAACCAATCTGCTCTATTTCCACCAGGCTTTAAAGAGCCAAACTCGGCAATCATTATAGGTTTGTAAAAAGCGGCTAAATCATTATAAAAATTACCAAAAATTTCTTTAAAAGTCCACCAGTCACTCCAACTCGTACTTGTTCCATAATTTAATACTCCTGTTGCAATAATATCTACAAATTCAGCTCCAGGATAGTATTCTTGAAACTTTCCATAAGATAAATGCGGACTCCAAACCCAAATAATATTTGAGGCACCCACAGATTCGAAAACATTTCTAATGTGTCTAAAAGCCGCAATATATTCTTCTGGATCATTATTTTGTGGCCCCCATGGATAACGATAAGGGTCATTCATTTCATGACCTACTCTTAAGTAAATAGGTGTATCTACTTTAGCAGCTTCAGTAGCCCATTCTTTTATATAGGCATCATAATGTCCATTAGCAATAGATAACAAACCATGATCGTTTCTTTGTTCTAAATTACTGATTTCTGGAAAGTTTTCTTGTGAAAATTTTTCTAACCAAGGTTCCCAAGTAATCATGGGTACAGAACCAATTCTTACAATGGCATCTACTTTATTTTTAGGGAAATCGTAAATCTGACCCTCTCCCCAAGCTTTGTAAATTTGTATAATTGGAAAGGTTAGTGCTAAGGAATCTTCTAAATTAATAATGTTTTCGTAAGACTCACCATTACTATCATCTGCAGCCCCAAAAAGAATGTTTTTGGTTTTTAAAAGTGCATATTTATTTTTTCTTTGATCTTTAAACCAAGCTAATTTTTTTCCTCTATTTTCTTCTCGTTTTCCTAAGATTTTGTCTTGTTCAATATCTTTAACCATATTGCCTACACTCTCCAAGAATCCGCCTAAAGGCCCCTTAGAACTCTTGCTTACAGTAGATAAACCGTAAACAATAAAATAGCCTAATACTAAAGCAAGAAGTACATTAAACAGTCTCTTAAATTTTTTTTTAATTGATGACATAATTTATATTTATTTTATTTCGGTTCTAATTCTTAAATTTAATCAGATATAACTTTAGAGTTAAAACCTGGGGTTTTTAATTTTACTCTTCAGCTTTTATTTTACCTTTATTTTTTTGTCTTTTGATATTAGTATTCTGCTCCATGCATTTTCTGCTTTTAAATACAAAGATTTGTAAGCAGCAACAATACCGCCGAAAAATTGCACAAATGCAATTAGAGCAAAACCTAGCATTCCCCAAGTTTTTTCAGCTGTTAAAATTAATTCACTTTGCGAAATGTAGTATCTTCTTTCAATATATATACCAACAACCATTAGTATAAAAAACACACAATATATAATTAATGGTTTTACAAACGGACTCATAAAACCTTTAACCGCAACTTTTGCAGTAGGTATGTATGGAACTTTTTTGTTGATAAGAGCTAATAAAAAGGCATAAGTAAATACAGGCCAACATGAATATTTTAAAACCATTCCTCTCCAATGGATGCCTCTTTCCGTTTTTGTATCGCATAAAAAACGTTGTGCATGAGCATAAATTAAGATTGCAATTAATACAATTGGTGCTCCAAGAACAATAAATTCTGCAAAGTCCATACTAGCAGGACTTATTTTTGTTGTAAAAAATAAGATGGGAACTAGAACAAAAAAAGCTGTCATTGGTCCTACCAAATAGTAAGTTCCTATTGAAAAATAAGACAATTTTTGCCAAAAACTAAGTGTTTTGTACGCTCTTGGCATTTCATCAAATAGCATTTCAAAAACTCCTCTTGCCCATTTTAATTGTTGTTTGCAAAAAGATGTAAAATCTTCTGGCACTAAACCTCTACTTACAATAACAGGGTTGTAGACTGATTTCCATCCTTTAGAATGTATTCTAATTGAGGTGTTTAAATCTTCGGATAAACCTGTGGCATGACCACCAATACTTTCTAAGGCTTTTCTTCTAAAAGTACAATTAGCTCCAATAGCTACAGCACCTCCATAACCATATAAAGCCATTTGTGTAGGTCCGTAAAAAGTATAGGTTTGTTCTGCTGCTGCTTGTGCTGTAAAAGAGCGAAACATGTTATAATATCCTTGACTTACCTGAACAAAGCCTACTTTTTCATCTTGAAAAAAGCCTAATGTTTGGTCTAAAAAGTTTGGAAAAACAATATGATCTGGATCTAAAACTAAAATAAATTCTTCTTTGGTAATTTTTAAAGCTTCGTTAATTTTACCTGCTTTTGCACCTGGTATATTCACTAAATTTAGCCATACTGCACCATGTTTTTCAGCGAGTTCTTTAAAGGCAATATCTTCTGTATCATCTAATAAATACGTAGTATGTGGATAGTCTAAGTTTTCTAAGGCCTTTAAAGTAGTTTCAAACATCGATAATGGCTCTCCAGGAGAAGAAGTTGTAAAAACAGCAACACTTAAATCTTTTTTTGGAACTGGTACTTCTGTTGGTTTTTTAATTCTTAAATAATTTATCCAAATTAAGGCTATTCTGATTACTCCATAGCCAAAAAGTAAACTTAAAACAATGAATAGAAAGAAGTTTTCAATATGTTCTTTTCTAAACCACCACTCCATTAAATTAAACATACTAAGTAATCCAGCAAGTGTTAAACCTAAAAAGATGGCTTTGTCTAAACTAGTTACCTTTTTAGCTTGCTTAAATACAAATAAATCATCTCTTAATTTTGAATTCATTAAAATATAAAGTTTAATCCGAAGTTAATATTTTTTCTATTATAGAAGAATGTTTCTTGATCTATGTAGGTGATATTTGCAATAAAATTATTTGAAAAATTATATTTAATATTTCCAGTAAATTCTTTTGGTGTAAAAGTAGCATCGTAAAAACCACCTATCTCAATTGTATTAGCTGTAGTAGTTACAGGATAAGGGTTTCTTATATTACCAACAAAACCATAATTTACTTTTGCTTCTAGTGATATTTTTTTGGTAGGCTTGTAATTTACAATAAATATACCTGAATGGATTTCTTGTTCTTCGGGTGTAAAATAAGGGTTATATACACCTACACCTTGGTTGTCAAAGAAAAATAGAGTGTCTTCAGAATCTGTATAATTAAAGCTATATCCAATTTGAAAATTAAACTTTTTAAATTTTATGGGTTGCGATAATATCCAAGCCCCAAACGATTGTATTTTATTGTCATCAGTAAACATTTGATGGTCGTACCAAGAATGCAAAACCATCCATTTATTACTGTAATCTAATTCGCCAAAAAGGCTTTGATACGTTAAATTAATAGAGGTACTAGCAATTGTACCTAATAGATTCTTTTTTGCATAACCCACCTTTAATGAGGTTTTTTTGAACAGCTCTTTTGTGATGCTTAAACCGCCAATCCAATCAGAATTATCAGAATGATTGATATAGATTCCTCCAAATACATTTGCTTTAAGTTTAAGCTTATTAAAATAAAATTGATTTTTTAATTGAATGGTTAAAGCGTCTTCGTTTTCTGGTGAAAAACTATATCTTGATACTTCTAATTGAGGACTTAAAAACCTCGAAATATATTCTCCTATTGTAATATGGCTCGCAAAATAATCTAAAGGTTGAGAATCCGTTTGATATTCAAAATTAGCCTTTATATAAGTTGCAGTTACAGATTCAATTTCTGATTCTAAATTTTTTGTATAATTTGTGTTTGGGTAAATTTTATTGATTTTGGTAATTATGCTTCTCGCATTTTTTAGATCTCCTTTCCAAAAATTAATGTTTGCTTGCATCATTAAAAATTCTACATTTTTAGAATTATCATCCAAAAAATTAGATAAAATAGTTTCTACCTTATTTATTTTACCAATTTTATATAAAAAACGAGCATAATCTAATTGCAGATCTTTATTGGTAGCATCAATAGAAATTGCTTTTTTAAATTTGCTATTTGCTTCAGAATTGTTATTATCCATAGAAAGCGCATAAGCATATAACCAGTTTATATACAGGTTCTCAGAAAATTTATCATAATGTTCAGATAAAAATAATACAGCTTTATTGTATTCTTTTTTTGATATATAATCTTTAGAAACCGCAAGTATTTCGTTGGCGCTTTTAAGGGTATCTAAATCTTTTTTTAAAGAGGAGGGATTAGACTGATTTTGAGAAAAAACAGTAATATTTAAAAAAATAAAAAAGAAAACAGTAGTAGTTTTTAAAACATTTCCTACTCTTGTTAAATTCATAAATATTTGTTTAATAAGAATTATTGACTATTAAAATATTGATAAACAAGCATGATCATCTTAACCAAAAGAGACAAATATATATATTTATATCGAGATAACTATCTAATTTTAGAAGAGTTTTAACTGCCTTAAGGTACTAGGAATACTTGTCTAAAACCTTTTCAAATTAAGGTGTTTCTACGATATTGTAGAAACACCTTTTTATGTTATTACACAAAAATCATAATAGATTTTTATCGAAAACTACTTCTTACTCTTTTTGATAAGTTGAATACTTAAAGATTAAGTTCAACAAATAATTATAAAGCACTTATAGTACCAAATCCTTGCCAAACTGCAGCAGCGCTATATGCTGATACTGCACTTGCTGGTACTTTTAAAGTTGAGTTGATTAAAGAAATATATTCAAAAACATTTGCATCTATAGTAAGTGGTGTTTCAATATCTACTGTTACGTTTTGTAAACTACCACAGTTATTAAAAGCATTGTCTTCTATGTTAGTGATGCTACTTGGTATAACAACATCTGTTAAACTAGTACATTGAAAAAATGTATACTCAGCGATATTGGTAATTGTATTTGGAACTGTAAAACTCGTTAAACTAGAGCAAAGACCAAAAGCAGTTTTTCCAATGCTAGTTAACGTACTCGGAAAATTAACATCAGTTAAACTACTACAAGCGTAAAAAGTGTTTTCTGGAATTGTAGTAATACCCTCTGGTATGGTAATTTCTGTTATACTATTACATCCTCCAAATGCACCATCTTTTATGGTGTTTACATTGTTAGGGATGTTAATTTCAGTTAAGCTGCTGCAGTTCCAAAAAAGAGTCGCTTCAATGCTTGTTAAACCACTTGGTAAATCAAAATTCTTTAAGCTAAAACAATTTCCAAAGGCAGCACTACCAATACTTGTTACACTATTTGGTATACTAATGTTTTCTAAAGTAGCACATCCATAAAAAACAGCGTTTCCAATACTTGTTACACTATTAGGTATGGTGATATCTGTAAGTTTAGAACACTCATAAAATAAATTGTCTGCTAAGCTTGTAAAATTATCTGGAATTACAGCTTTTGTCATATTAACACATAAACCAAATGCAGAGTCACCAATGTTGGTTACGGTATCTGGAATAGTAATTTCTTTTAAAACTGAGCACGAATAAAATGCCGAATTCTCTATAGTAGTTATATTACTTGGTATCGTATACGTTTCTAAATTATTACAGGCATAAAAGGTAGCTTCAGGGATTGTTGTATAACTAGAAGGAAAAGTTACTGTAGTTAAAGAATTACAATAACCAAAAACAGCAGTACCCATATCTTCATTGGCTACACTATCTGGAATGGTAACATTATTTAAACTACTGCAGTAATAAAAAGCAGAATTCCCAATGCTAGTTATTGTTGATGGTATCGTAATAGAGGTTAAACTTTCGCATCCGAAGAAAACATTTTCAGCTAAATTATCTGTTGCTGCAGGAATATTTATGGATGTTAAACTTTTACATTGTCCAAAAGCTGTATGTTCTATGTTTGATACAGTATCAGGTACATCTATGCTTGTTATTCTAGAAGAATCGTAAAAAGCTAACTGACCAATACTTGTAATGCTTTCTGGTATCGTTACACTTGTTAAATTATAAGAATAAGCAAAACCTTCGTCTGCAATACTAGTAACGTTATACGTTAAATCGAATTGATCTATGGTTGCAGGTAAGTCTAATGCACCAGAAGGGCCATCTTCTGTGGTTTTTTCTATAGATACTTCTTTAGTATCAGAATTTGTAATCACATATTTTAAATCGCCAATGGTAAAAGTTGTTCCTACTTCTGGGCCTGTAGGAGGTATAACTACCACAGTAACTGATGCAGTATCGCTATCTCCATCACTATCTGTAATGGTATAATCAAAAGTATCAGTACCATCAAAATTTGCTTCTGGAGTATAATCTATAGTATCGTCTGTTGGGTCATTTGGTGTACCTGCTGTGTTTACAGAAACTGTTCCGCCATTTTCGGTTGAATTAGAAATTACAGAAATTGCTCCTGTAGATGGGCCATCATCACCAAAATTATCATTGTTTAAAACGTCAATGTTAATTGATATTCCTACATCTGTAGAGGCAGAGTCGTTTAAAGCATTTGGGGTGTCATTTAATTCCTCCTCATCTGTGGCAGGACTTGTACATGATGCAAAAGCAATCGAAATGATTGCGAGAGCGTAAAAATATTTTCTCATTTTAATTGTTTAAGGGGTTGATAACAAAGGTATTTAAATAATCGTTATCTCAAAATTTTTTTATTTATTTAAAAATGATGGGTATTTAACTATTTCTGTCTAAAGTAAATAGTGATTGGTACACCAGAAAAATTATAAATTTCTCTTAGCTTATTTTCTAAAAAACGTTTGTACGGATCTCTAACATATTGAGGTAAGTTGCAGAAAAAAGCAAATTGTGGAGTTTGCGTTGGCAACTGCATGCAGTATTTAATTTTTACAAACTTTCCTTTAATGGCTGGTGGTGGATAGTTTTTAACGATTTCTAACATAGTTTCGTTAAACTTACTTGTAGAAATTCTGTTTTTTCTGTTTTCAAAAACTTCTACAGCTGTTTCTATGGCTTTAAACAAACGTTGTTTTGTTAGTGCAGAAATAAAAATAATTGGCACGTCTGTAAAGGGTGCAATTTGTTCTTTTACTTTGGCTTCGTAATCGCGCATGGTGTTGGTTTCTTTTTCTACCAAATCCCATTTATTAATTAAGATGACAACTCCTTTTCTGTTTTTTTCTGCTAACCAAAATATATTTTGATCTTGGCCTTCAAATCCACGAGTGGCATCAACAACTAAAATAATAACGTCTGAATATTCTATAGAACGCACAGCACGCATTACAGAATAAAATTCTAAATCTTCTTTTACTCTCGATTTTTTTCGGATTCCTGCAGTATCTACTAAATTAAAATCGAAACCAAATCTGTTGTATTTGGTATCAATTGAATCTCTTGTTGTACCTGCTATATTTGTAACTATATTTCTGTCTTTGCCAATTAAAGCATTTATAAACGATGATTTACCAGCATTTGGGCGCCCAACAACAGCAAATCTTGGCAATTCTTCTTTTTCTAAATCAACCGCTTCTGGTTCTGGCATTTTTTCTGCTAAAGCATCTAATAAATCTCCAGTTCCAGATCCGTTTATAGAAGAAATGGTGTGGTAATCTCCTAATCCTAAATTATAAAATTCTACAGCATCTGCATCACGCATTGCGTTATCAACTTTGTTAACAGCTATAAAAATTGGCTTTTTAACTTTGCGTAAAAGTTTGGCAACCTCAGCATCCATAGGTGTTATACCATCTTCTACATCAACCACAAAAACAATAATATCTGCTTCGTCTATGGCAAGGTTTACTTGTTTTCTAATTTCTTCTTCAAAAATGTCATCAGAACCAACAGCATAACCTCCTGTATCTATTACAGAAAATTCTTTTCCATTCCAATCAGATTTTCCATAATGTCTGTCTCTTGTAACTCCGCTAACCGAATCTACAATTGCTTCTCTTCTTTGTACCAATCTGTTAAAAAGTGTTGACTTCCCTACATTTGGTCTTCCTACAATGGCAACAATGCTATTCATTTGATTTGTAATTTTTTGCAAAGATACGATTTACTAAAGGATTTTAATTGTAATTTTAAAGGGTTCTAAAATAGATTTTTATGGGTAAAAAATTAAACCTGTTGATAGAAAAAAGAAATAGCGAAGTTTTTCTGAGACCAAGATTTACAATAGACCTTGATGAGAATTGTAATGAAATACTGAAACGTTTTTCTGAAGGATTAAAAAATAAAAACGCAAACGTAATTGGAAACATTGTTGATGGGCATGTTTTTATAAAAGTTTCTAAGAAAGAAGAGCATTTTTGGTCGCCTCAATTGCATTTAGAAATTATAGAAAAAACATCAGAAAGCTCACTTTTAAAAGGATTGTTTGGCCCTAAACCAGCAGTTTGGACACTTTTTATGTTTGTGCATTTTGTAATCGGCATTTCATTTATTGCTTTTTGTATGCTATTGTATACCAGAGTTTCTTTAAATGAGTCCATTTTTTTTCCTGTTTTAATGATGATTATTTTGCCCTTAATTTGGGTGCTTTTATATTTTTTAGGAAAAATTGGTAAAAGTACAGGGAAACATCAAATGAAAAATTTACACGATTTTATGATAGAAATGATAGAACATTAACGCTGTAAAAATTGTTAATTTAATTTTGATTATAACCAAAACGCTTTAATTGATTTTTATCACTCCTCCAGTTTTTATTCACTTTTACATACAATTCTATAAAAACTTTCTTCTGAAAAAAACGTTCTAAATCTTTACGAGCTTCAGCACCAATTCTTTTTATGGCAGCACCTTTATGGCCAATAATAATTCCTTTTTGAGTATCGCGTTCTACCATAATAATAGAACGGATTCTTACAATATTTTCTTGTTCTATAAATTCTTCGGTTTCTACTTCTACAGAATAAGGAATTTCTTTTTTGTAATGCATTAGAATTTTTTCTCTAATTTTTTCGTTTACAAAAAAGCGTTCGGGTTTGTCTGTTAATTGATCTTTAGGATAAAAAGGAGGTCCTTCTGGTAGTAATTCTATAATTTTATAAAAAACAGATTCTACATTAAATTTTTCTAAAGCAGAAATTACATAAACAAAAGAGTTGGGTACTTTTTCTCGCCAATACGCAATTTTTTTATCAACCTCTTCTTTGTTCGATTTATCAATTTTATTTAATAATAAAATAACAGGTATTTTACTATTGATAATTTTATTAAAAAAAGCTTCGTTTTTTAGGGCAGTTTCACCAACTTCAACCATATAGATTAAAACATCGGCATCATCTAAAGCAGATTTTACAAAATCCATCATAGAAGCTTGTAATTCATAAGCAGGTTTTATAATTCCTGGAGTGTCTGAAAATACAATTTGATATTCTTCGTGATTTACAATACCTAATATTCGATGTCTAGTTGTTTGGGCTTTTGGGGTGATGATAGAGAGCTTTTCGCCCACTAGTGCGTTCATTAATGTAGATTTACCCACATTAGGATTTCCAATAATATTTACAAAACCAGCTTTATGTATCATAAAACAAAGATAGTTTGTTTTATGTTTTGTGTATAAATTTTGGCTGAAAAAAAATAAATGAAATAAAGTTTGGAAAATAGTTTCTTTGTGTTGTATATTTGCAGTCCAAATCGCGGGATAGAGCAGTAGGTAGCTCGTCGGGCTCATAACCCGAAGGTCACTGGTTCGAGTCCAGTTCCCGCTACAAAGCGAAAGCTGTTTAAATCAACGAATTGTGTTTCACAATTCGTTTTTTTATGTCTTTTATTTTCTTGCCAGATTTTACAAAAACGAATTTCCTTCATTGCAATCAGAATGACAAGCCGCCTGTCATTTCGATAGAAGCGCGAGCGGAATAGAGAAATCTATTAAGATTAAAGCAAAAACGATAAACCAGCAACGAACAACGAACAACGAAAAACAAAATCTATAAATGCCTGCTCCCTTCCTTAAACACTTGCACCCCTGCTTTTAACATCCGTTTTAGTTTAATTGAAGGTTGGTAATTGATGATAAATTTTTTGATGTTTTTTTTAGGACTTAAAGCTTCCGGGCTTCCAGCAGCCACACTTTGGAACCCCATTTTAAATTTACCCACATCACCCATATCTACTGTATGACCATTTTGTAAGTAAAAATTCATTTTAATACCCAATGCATATAGCACCGCTTGCACATCTACTTGATGCAAACTACACTCGTTACTGATATCAGAACTTAATTTATCTAAATCTATGGTGCCCTTGCTTATGGCTTGTAAAATGTATTGTGGGGTATTGTTTTGAATGCTGTTATTTCTTTTGGTAATTCTGTACTGTAATGCCATTTTTTTGTATATTGTAAAAGATTCAAGAATAAGGGGTTAAAACGCTACTAAATACCCCAATGGTAAATATACTATAATATTTAACAGAAAATACTAGAACTTTTATATAAATATAGTATAACTTTTGGGTAAAAACACTAGTACTTTTTACTAAAAGTATCTATACTTTGTATCAAAACATAAGTAACTTTGTATTAAAAGTTACTATAGTTTGTACCAAAAGTTACTGAAGTTTTTGTTGTTGCGTCTTGATGCAATACCAAATGGGTCTTGATGGATGTTGCATTGCCTCTTGATGTATGGTGTTAGAAAACCCTAATGGAATTAAACATTATTATATATATACTAAAGTTTTAACCTTTACTGCCTGATATAAATAAAACTACTGGCAAATGATCCGAAATTTTTCTTGCAGTTAATAAATCTTTACAACTACCTACAAAATCAATAGCATACGCTTTCTTTTGTGTAAAATATTTGTTATTGTAGTAGATATTATCTATCGAATAATTTAAATAAGAACCATCTTTGCATTTCCGTTTTAATGTGGTGGGCTGATTTTGAATTGCCGATTTAAACCCCATTTTATATAGGGGATTCCATACAGTATGTTTTTCACTTAAATTAAAATCACCTAAAAAAATAAATCGATCTGTTTTAAATCGTTTAGGATAAAACTTAAAATTTGCAATTTCCATTTCAGGATGTTTATTATAAGTTCTGGCATGCATATTAACTAGATAAAAAGAACTGTTGTTTTTCTTAAATTCAAAAAGACCAATAAAGGGTTCTCTTTCTATTTTACCTTGTAGTTCACTATCTAAAAAAGCACTTTTTTTTAACCTAAATTTAGAAGTTTTCCATAAAAAAGCATATCGCTCACTAGCATAGCTTGAAGAACTATTTGTGGGATTACTTATGCTATAGTCCCATTTGCTGCCTAATCTATTCAATGCATCTGTAATTCTAGTTACGGCTTTTGCTCCTGCTGGGTCTTTGGCTACAACTTCTTGTAAGGCAATCAAATCGTAATCTTTTAGAATTTTTGCAATAAAAAGAATTTCTTCGTTATTTTTTGTGCGTCCTAAGTCTTGTATATTCCAAGTAACAAGTTTAAACTTTAATTCAGAGAGATTTTCATTCTTTTGAAATCCAAAGATTAAAGTATTGTTTAGGTTAAACAGTATAAGGATTACGAATAGTTTCTTGCTTTTCATTTATAAGAATTAAAAGAAAGGTACACACTTATAACGTTCTAACATTCTAATATTAACTACAAAATCATAAGAAATAGAAAATTCATGAATACCACCAGTATTTAAAAGTTTGGTAGTGTTAGCATCATATGAATATCCAAATCTAAACCCTTGCCATTTTACGCCTGCAAAAGCAGTTATGGAAGAAATGGAAGAACTTTGATTAGCATTTTTAATGGGACTTGTAGAGGCTAAAACACCTATAGAGAAACGATTGTCAACAACATATTGTGTACCTACATCTAAACGATTAAACTTACCTTGCATCATGAAATTGGTAAGTAAATATAGTTTGCTCATTCCTGAAAAATCATTCCTGTAATTGTTAAATATTGGAATAAGAATGTTAGAATGAGCTGATATAAAAATATCTAACGGCACATTACCATTTTCTGTTAAAGAAATGTTGGGCTTGTTTAAATGCTTAAGAGTTAAGCCAATCCAAGAATCATCATTGTTAAAAAGAATAGAAGAACTAAAGTCAAAGAAATTGCGTAACTCTTTTAATAGAATGGGGTCTATTGTAGAGGTGTTTACGTATCCCGAATTTAAATTGATTTGATCTTCTAATAATAAATTTTGAAACCCATAGTTTTTAGTTCCAAAACCCGCAGAAATACTTGGTCTAAAATACCAAGAATCACTAATTTGAAATGCCATGGCATAGTTAAAATTAATTTGATTAAAGGTGTATGACGAAGCACTTTCTGTTTGATTAAAGGCACTAATTCCTAAGCCCGTTTTATAGCCTTCGAACCAAGTATCAAAAAACACAAAACTTGAACTCATTTTTAATCCTGAATTTCTCCATTGAGATCTATGTACGGTACCTGCTTTTGAAGATCTTAATGCCCCTGTAAAAGAGGTGTTTAGGGTTTCGGGTACTAAAAAGTTTTGAGAAAAAATTACATCTTGTGAGTACAACATTGTTGTAGATAACAGTAAAAAAACTAAAATTGCGAGATTTTTCATATTATTTAAGCAATGTTACTGGTGTTGAGGTGGTAATATTTTTATTATAAAAAGTTACTCCATTAACAACCATTATATAATTTCCGTTTTCAGCGGGTGTATCTTTGATAGTACCATCCCAACCTTTTAAAGAAGTTCCTTTTTCATTATAAATTAGAACACCCCAAGTGTTATAGATGTTCATTTCAATTTCTGTAAATCCTAAAAAATTGGGCCTAATGGTTTCGTTATATCCATCTCCATTGGGTGTAAAAGCAGTTGGATTAATTAACTTATAACCAATGGTTATGTCAATCGTTTTTTCTGAGGTATAAGTACAGCCAGATTCATATTCAACTGTAAGGCTAACAGTATAATTACCAGCAGCGTCGTACGTATGAATTGGATTTTCATCATTTACAGGTAAACTTCCATCTCCAAAGTCCCAAGTAACTTTTGTAAAACTACCAGTAGAAAGATTGGTAAATTGTATGGGGTCTTCTAAAGATAAGTAGTTGTAATTAGTTAGAGCAAAAGCATCATAGATAAAATCAGGATCGCCAATAGTTGATATTTCATCTATTAAAATAGATTTTGTTTGTACACAACCAGAATCATCAGTAACTGTTAGTACATAAGCGCCAATTTGATTGGTGGTCATAAGCTCATTATTTACTCCAGAAACTGTTCCAGAAGACCAACTTAATGTATGTGGTAAGAATCCTCCAGAGGTTTTCGCCTCTATTTTTTTAGTGATTGTTTTGGTGTCGCAATCTGTAATATAGCTTTCTATAAATTCTATTTCTATAGGATCGTGTCTAAAAATAGAAAACTGCCTATTTACTTCACATCCATTAGCATCTGTAATGGTTACACTGTAATCTCCTTGTGGTATATCTTCTAAATCTTCTGTAATTGCTCCATTACTCCAAGCAAATTCAAGGGGTGCTGTACCTCCAGAAACAGTAATGTCTATACTACCGCTATTTTCTATGTTACAATCTATAGCATCAGTAACAATACTCGAAACTGCAATTGCAGGCGGATTTGTAAATGTAAATGTTTCTTTAATGGGGCACTGTTTTGGGTCGCTATCTATAACCGTTACTGTGTAAGTACCTGCTGGTAAATTATTTCTTTCTACACCTGCAGTAGGGTCATCACTCCAAGTTACTTTAATTGGGGCAACTCCACCTGTTAAATTTAAAGCTACAGATCCATCATTCGCATTGTTACAAGATATAGGCTGAACCACAGGGTCTATAAAAAATATAGGTTGATTAATTTCTATGGTAACTTGTTCAACACAATTGTTAGCATCAGTAATTGTAGCTATATAAGTGTCAGCCGTTAAATTAGATTGCGAAAATCCGTTTGCAAAATTACTCCAAGAAATTTGATATGGTTCTGCACCACCAGAAACAATAACGTCTAAAGCGCCATCTGCTTCTCCATAACAACTTACATCTTTTTTTGTGAAATTGATATTAATTTCTGTAGATTCATTTACAACAATATCGCTAGCAGTGGTACAACCAAGATTGTCTGTAACAGCAACAGTATAAGTACCCGCAATTATATTAGTAATGTTTTTTGATGTACTTGTAAAACCAGCAGGGCCAGACCAACTGTAGGTATAATCGAAAACGCCGGGAGAAACTTCAATTTGTGTACCACCAGTAACGTCTATAGAAATTGCTCCTGTAGCATCGCCAAAACATAAAATATCTTGTTTAAAGCTGGTTGTAATGTTCAGTCCATCTGGTTCTGTTAATACAACTGTTTCTTGTGTTATACAGTTATTTGCATCTACAACTTCTAAAGAATAGGTTCCTGCTGTTAGTGTATTTTGATTTTTAGTACCTGCAATAATTCCACTGCCATCAGTTGTAGACCAGTTATACGTATAAGGTTCTGTCCCTCCAGAAAAAGAAACCTCTATAGTACCATCATTTCCTTGAAAACAAGAAATATTTTGTACTACATCTCTTGAAATTGTTAAAAGATCAGGTTGCGTAACAGTCCATTCTTCTATGATAAAAAAGCCTGAACTATCTTCTATTCTTAACGTATAAATACCCGCTTCTAGATTTGATAGGGATGCATCTGTTGATGAAAATCCATTAGGGCCAGACCAAGAAACCTGATAAGGATTGCCTGTTGAAGAAGGAACTCCACCTTGAATATTAGTTGAAATTGCTCCATCATTTGCTTCAAAACAAGTAATATTGGTAACCACTGTATTTGAACTAATATTAGGGTTTACAGTTACTTCTAAGGTAAAAGGATTTCCCACACAACTTGCAGTAGCAGGTGTAATTACATAAGTAACTATTATAGGTGATGTCCCTGTATTTTCTAAAGTTTGACTGATAGTGTTTTGTGGAGTTGTTGCCGCTGATGCACCAAGGATACTTCCAGAAGGACTAAAAGTAGGCGTAGACCAAGTGTATTGTGTACCTGCTGGAATTGTATTCGTAGCAATACTATTAGGATCAAAACTGAAAGTTGCTTCACTATACATTGTAATTTTATCATTAGCAATTACAGGAATTCCATTTACTTTAACTCTAGCTGTTTCTGAAACAATTTCAGAACAACCACCACCACTGAAAGAAATTACTGCATAATAAAATATTTCGCCAACACTATCAGTTGGAGGGTTGTAAGTAGCGTTAGTTTCACCAGGTATTTCATCTCCATTAGAATTAGAATCAATATCACTTGAAAACCATTGATAAGTTGCAGTTCCTGTGCCATTTTCATAAGCTACTTCTAGGGTTTTTGCTGTATCATTTAAACATATTTCAGAAGGTGTAGGTTGAATCGTGAAATCTGGACCTTTATTAATTTTTACAGTAGAAACCTCACTAATAATACTACAACCTGATTCTGGTTGAGAAATCACTGCATAATAATAAAAAGTACCAATTGAAGAAGTTTCAGGTGTATACGTTTGAGAATTTGCTCCAGTAATAGCTTTTCCT